>JBIIHJ010000315.1:0-4724 GCA_044235875.1 Pseudoxanthomonas sp. | reverse complement strand
GTCGCCGACCAGTTGCGCAAGCTGCCCCTGGGCCGCAGTGCCGAGGACATCGCCAGGCTCGCGCCGGGCACGGTGGAGAACAGCGGCGGATTCACCAGCACCACGGGACGCTCGCTGGTGAGCTTCGGTGGTTCCTCGCCAACCGAAAACGCTTACTACGTCAACGGTTTCAACACGACCGATCCCCTCAACGCGGCCGGTGGCCTGAGCCTGCCCTACGGCGCCGTCTCGCAGCAGGAAACCTACACCGGCGGCTACAGCGCGCAGTACGGGCGATCGGACGGCGGCGTGATCAACGTCATCGGCAAGCGCGGCACCAATCAATGGCACTACGGCTTCCAGATGGTGTGGGAGCCAGACTGGGCGCGCTCCAAAGGTGAGAGCAGTTATTACGCCAATGGCCTGCCCAATTCGCCCGTTGCCGGCGATCCGTATCTGTACAGCTACAAGAAGGACGACGGCAAGGACGACTGGAGCACTGCGTTCTACGCCGGTGGCCCGTTGATCAAGGACACGCTGTTCTTCTTCGCCAGTGTCGAACTTGAGCGCAGCAGCGGCACCTCGCTGAGCAACGTGGGCAGCAACGAGAGCAATCCTTATCTGGACTACAACGACCAGATGCCCAAGGGCTACGCGAAGATCGACTGGAACATCACCAGCAACCAGATGCTGGAGCTGACCGGCGTGTCGGACCGCTACAAGACCTGGGGCTCGTATTACACCTACGACTACAGCGACAAGACCCGCGGCGACTACGTCAACTCAGCCAACAAGACCGAAACCGGCGGCAATCTGTGGGTGGCCAAGTACACCAACTACATCACCGATGCGCTGACCTTCAGTGGCACCTACGGCAAGATGCGCACGCGTAATTATTCGGTACCGGGCAACTACGACGCCACGCTGCCTTACATCTATGACGCGGGTAATCAGAACCCGGCGCTCAACGGCGGCACGCCGATCACCAACAGCCAAGTCGTGGACAGCATTTCCGATCCCGGCCAGGGCAACCAGACCAGCAACCTGCGCCTGGACCTGACCTGGGTGCTGGGCAACCACACCCTCAGCGCGGGCATCGACAACCTCAAGTCGATCGCCGCCAGCCAGGGCGCGCGCTCCAGCGGCCCGGGCTACAACTGGAGCTACCAGTACACCAGTTCCCCGACTTCGCCGATCAATGCCGATGCGGGGATCGGCGCGGTCGCCGACTACGCCAACGGCGCTGGTGGCTATTACGTGCAGCAGAACGTCTACAGCCAGTCGGCCACGATCAGCTCGTCGCAGAAGGCGCAGTACATCGAAGATCGCTGGCAGGTCACGCCCGACCTGCTGCTCAGCCTGGGCCTGCGCAACGATCAGTTCATCAACTACGACGCAGGCGGCCAGCCCTACATCCGTCAGGAAAAACCGCAGTGGGCCCCGCGCCTGGGCGCGGCCTGGGATGTCTACGGCGATTCCAGCACCAAGGTCTACGGCAACATCGGCCGCTACTACCTGGGCCTGCCGCTGAATCCTGCGCTGGTGGCGGCATCCAACGCGATCAACACCGCCCAGTACTTCACCTACAGCGGCATCGCCGCCGATGGCACGCCGACCGGACTGACCCAGATCTCCGAGCCCTATTCTTCGCTCAACCAGTACGGCCAGGATCCTGATCCCAAGACCGCCAGCGCGGCCCAGATCGAGCCCGAATACCAGGACGAATTCATCCTGGGATTCGACAAGACCCTGGGCAGCAAGTGGGTCTATGGCGCCAAGGCGACGTTCCGCAACCTGCGCAACGCCATCGACGATTTCTGTTCGATGAGCCAGGTCGTGGAGAAGGCCCAGTCGCTGGGTTACGACGTAGAGAACTACAACAGCTGCTACCTGTTCAACCCGGGTCGGGCCAACACCTTCCTGCTCAAGGACACCAGCGGCAACTACGTCAGCGTGCCGATGACCAATGACGAGCTTGGCTTCCCGCAGCTCAAGCGCCGCTACTACAGCATCGAAACGGTGCTGGAACACCCGCTGGACAACAACTGGTACGGCAAGCTCAGCTACGTGTGGTCACGCAGCTACGGCAACACCGAAGGCCAGGTGCGCTCGGATGCCAGCCAGTCCGGTACCTCGACCAGCTACGATTGGGACAACACTGCGATCATGCAGTACACCAACGGTCCGCAAAACAACGACCACACCCATCAGATCAAGCTCTACGGCTACTACCAGTTCACGCCGGAATGGCTGGCCTCGGCCAACATCAGCGCCATCTCCGGCACGCCAAAGCACTGCCTGAGCTACTACGGCACCGACCAGACCGATCCGCTCGGCTACGGCAGCGTGTACCACTTCTGCAATGGCGAACCCTCGCCGCCCGGCACGCAGGGACGGATGCCGTGGGTTACCCAGCTGGATCTTGGCGTGAGCTACAGCCCGGCCTTCGCCGCGCATCGCCTGACCTTCGGCGTGGATGTGTTCAACGTGCTCAATGCGCAGACACCGCTGCAGCGCTACGCCTTCAGCGAAAACGCACCGTTCTCGCCCAATCCGCTGTTCAACACGGTGACCATCCGCCAGCAGCCACGGTACGCGCGCCTGAGCGTGTCGTACGACTTCTGACAGGTTGACCCCGCTGGCGTGACCGCGATGCCCTGCTCGATGCAGGGCATCGCGCGTTTTGAAACCCCGCTTTCGCGGCCCTTCAGGACCGGATGGGCAGGTCGCCGCTCGCGGTAAGGCGACAGTGCAGCAGTCAGCATCCTCTGGTTGCCGCACCGGTCGACGCCCACGCGCAGCACGCTGCGTGCGTCTGGCGTTGTGTTCATCTTGCGATACCTGTCCGCCGCGTGTTCCCGATACGCGCTCCATGTGCCTGTCGCTGCCGGCATGCTCCACAACCCTGCACGCCAGACAGGCGCTTGGTCGGCCTGCGCCAGCATCGCCACGCTGGCCGGCTGCTGGCTCGCGTCGGCGGCCTGGCCTTCTTCAAGGCCGCGGCGATCAACGCCGGCTTGCGCGTTCCCGTGTTGCGCTTGGTGGCAGAAAAACCGCGGCCATTCGCTGGAACGAATCGCTCCCTTCCTACGCCGCGAACGCAGTGCGCCGACGCTGGCCTGACGCTTGGCCAGCCGCACAGGCCCCGCCACAGGGGAACCTCTGTATCCGGGCACGGCTGCGACTCAGGCCAGCGGCACCAGGATGTCGGTCCTCAGCAGCGGCTCGGGGACCTGTTCGGGATCGTCCTGGTAGGCGTACACGATCGGCGCATCGCGCAGCGTTTCGCCGCTGGCCGGCAGCCACTGCGCCAGGATCAGGTCGGTGCTGTCCTCCAGTCCGAGGAAACTGCCGACATGGCGCAGGCTGGCGTAGCGCCCACCGGCGATGCGCAGCTGCTCCATCGGCGCCGGCGGCACCACGCCCGGCACGCCCAGTGCGCTGGTAAAGGCAAGTTGCGCTGGCGGCGTGTCACGCAGGTCGTCCCAGGCAATGCCGAACAAGCCATCCAACCGATCCAGCAAGCCCGCCTGCGCCACCCAGTCGAACAGCCCGGTGTAGACCTGGTCCAGGTCCTGGTACTGGCCGACCGTGCGCAACGCGATGACCTCGAAGGGCTCCAGGGACACCACGCTGACCTGCAGCGCCGGATCGCGACCACGCGCGACGAGCGTTGGCTGCATCAGCCCGGCGCGCGCCGCCGCCAGGGCATGCGCATCTTCGCGCAGTGCGGTTGGTGTCGCATCCAGCGTCTCGCGCAACACCCGGGCGAAGGCCTGCGAGGTGCCATAGCCCGAGGCCAGGGCCACCTCGGTGATGGAGCGGTCCTGATCGGCCAGCAGATGCAGCGCGCGCACCAGGCGCAGTCTGCCAAGGCTTCGGCCCAACGGCTCGCCGGTCAGGGCGCGATAGATGCGATGGAAGTGGAACGGCGAGAAATGCGAGAGCGCAGCCAGTTCGGCCAGGTCCGGCAAGTCCTCGCCGGCATCGACGGCCTGCTGTACGCGCGCGAGCACGCGATCGATGCGCTGCTGGTAGTCCTGTTGCGATCCGGGCTTCATGGCGGCTCCGTATTGGGGAAGTGCGCACAGCATCGCGGCCGGACAAGCCGGCCGCGTTCCCGATCTTGCTGGATTGGCGCGCGCGGTGCGCGCCCGATCAGCCCTTGACGAAGTTCAACTGCCCACCGTCGGCGTCGACCCTGACCGTGTCGCCGCTGACGAAGGCGCTGGACAGGATCTTGGTCGCCAGCGGGTTTTCCAGCTGCGACTGGATCGCGCGCTTGAGCGGCCGCGCACCGTAGACCGGGTCGAAGCCGATGTCGCCCAGCACGTCGAACGCCGCATCGGACACCTCCAGCCCGATCCCGCGATCGCGCAGGCGCGACTCCAGCCCGCGCAGCTGGATCTTGGCGATCTGGCGGATCTGCGCCTTGTCCAGCGGATGGAAGACCACGATGTCGTCCAGGCGGTTGACGAACTCCGGGCGGAAATGCGCCTGGACCACGCCCATCACCGAGGACTTCATCTGCAGATAGGCCTCGGGCGAATCGTCGCCGCTCATCTCCTGGATCAGCTGGCTGCCCAGGTTGGAGGTCATGACGATGACCGTGTTGCGGAAATCCACCGTGCGCCCCTGGCCATCGGTCAGGCGGCCATCGTCGAGCACCTGCAACAGGATGTTGAACACATCGCCGTGCGCCTTTTCCACCTCGTCCAGCAGGATCAGCGAGTACGGGCGACGTC
>JBIIHJ010000062.1:0-14867 GCA_044235875.1 Pseudoxanthomonas sp. | reverse complement strand
CCAGCACCAGCCACACGTAGCGGTTGCGCAGGTCGCCCCACAGCATCACCGACATGAAGACCGTCATCAGGATCAGCGAGCCGCCCATGGTCGGCGTGCCGGCCTTGGAAAAGTGCGACTGCGGGCCGTCGGTGCGGATCGGCTGGCCGCCCTTGAACTGCGCCAGGCGACGGATCACCGCAGGGCCGAGCCACAGCGACAGGAACAACGACGTCAGCGCCGCCAGGATCCCGCGCAGCGTGAGGTAGTTGAACAGAGAGAACAGGCTCTCCAGCTGGGTCAGCCAGCGGGTGAGTTCAAGCAGCATGCGCGGTGCCTCCCGGGGATTGCGCAGGCGCAGCGGGAAGCAGCGCGGAAACGATGCGGTCCATGGCGCTGCCACGGGAGCCCTTGACCAGCACGCGCACCTGCGCGGCCGGGTCGATGGTGTCCAGGTCGGCGGACAACGCCTGGACCAGCGCGGCATGGCTGTCGAACCGCCGCGCGCCAGCGCCAAAGGCTTCGGCCGCGGCGGCACTGAGTTCGCCCAGCGCGTACAGCCTGGCGATACCGGCCTGCCTGGCGCGTGCACCGGCAGCGGCGTGCAGCGCGGCGCCTTCCGGGCCCAGTTCGCGCATGTCGCCCAGCACCAGCCAGCCCTGCTTGGTCGAGGCGGCCAGCGTGGCGATCGCCGCATCCAGCGAGCCGGGATTGGCGTTGTAACTGTCGTCGACCAGGACCGCACCGTGCGGCAGCGCGTGTGCCACCTGGCGACCAGCGACCGGCCGTGCGGCTGCCAGGCCTTCGACGATGACCGGCAGCGGTACATCGCAACCCAGCGCCATCGCCGCGGCGGCCAGCGCATTGCGCACGTTGTGTCGGCCCGGCAGGGCCAGCGTGATCTGTGCCTCGCCGATCGGCGTGACCAGAGTGAAGCGCGCGCCATCGGCACCCACCATCACCGCGCGGGCACTGACATCGGTACTGGATTCCAGACCGAAACGCAGCACGCGCCGACCCGGAACCAGGCCGGCGAAGTATTCGGCGAAGGCGTCATCGGCATTGATCACCGCCACGCCGTCGCCCGGCAGCGCGCTGTAGATCGCGCCCTTGGTCTGGGCCACGCCCATCAGGCTGCCCAGGCGCTCCAGATGTGCGGCGGCGACGTTGTTGACCAGGGCCACATCCGGACGCGCGATCTCGGTCAGGTAGGCGATGTCGCCCGGCTTGCCGGCGCCCATCTCATAGACGGCGAACTCGGCCTGGTCCGGCGCCTCGATCACCGCCAGCGGCAGGCCGATCTCGTTGTTGCGGTTGCCCGGAGTGAAATAGGTTTCGCCCGCGCGCCGCAGGATCGACAGCGCCAATGACTTGACGCTGGTCTTGCCGTTGCTGCCGGTGATGGCCACGACCTTGCCGTTGCGGTCGCGCTGCAGGCCGGCGGCGATGTGCGCCAGGGCCAGCTGCGTATCGGCGACCACCACCTGCGGCAGTTCGGACGCCACCACGCGCTCGACCAGCAGGGCGGCTGCGCCGGCTTGGCCGGCCGCGTCGACGAAGTCGTGCCCGTCGAAACGCTCGCCACGCAGCGCCACGTACAGGCTGCCGTTGCGCAGTGCGCGCGTGTCGTTGGACACCGCTTCCACGGTGGTGTCCTCGCCATGCAGTTCGCCGCCGGCCAGGTGCGCGATCAGCGAGAGCGGGAGCCGGTTCAAGAACGGGCCTCCAGCGCGGCGCGCGCCTGCACGGTGTCGTCGAAGGCATGCTTGGTGCCGGCGACATCCTGGTAAGGCTCGTGGCCCTTGCCGGCGATCAGGACGATGTCGCCGGCCTTGGCCTCGCCAACCGCGCGTGCGATCGCCGCGGCGCGATCGCGCTGCACGGCGTAGGCCGCATCGGCCGAGAAACCGGCGACGATGTCGGCCACGATCGTGTCGCCGTTTTCGTGGCGCGGATTGTCATCGGTGACGATGATCGCATCGGCGTGGCTCTGCGCGATTTTCGCCATCTGCGGGCGTTTGCCGGTATCGCGTTCCCCGCCGCAGCCGAATACGCAGATCAGGCGGCCCGCCACGTGATCGCGCAGGCTGGTCAGCGCCTGCTCCAGCGCATCGGGCGTATGCGCGTAATCGATCACGACCAAGGGCTGGCCTTCGGTACCGCCGAGGCGGTTCATGCGGCCGTGGATCGGCTGCAGCTGCGAAAGCGTGCGCGCGATCTGCGACGGCGCATCGCCAGCGGCCTGCAGCACGCCGGCCACGGCCAGGAGGTTGTCGACATTGAAGCGGCCCAGCAGCGGCGAACGCACCGGATGGGTGGTCGCACCGATCACCAGATCGAAGCCGATACCGGCGTTGTCCAGCACGACATCGCGCGCCTGCACGCTGGCACCGGCCGCGCCATGCGCGCTGACACCGATCAGCTGCACATCAGCTGCCAGCTTGGCCGGCAGGGTCGCGCCGAACGCGTCGTCCAGGTTGATCACTGCGGCTTTCAGCCCCGGACGCTGGAACAGGCGCGCCTTGGCTGCGCCATAGCCGGCCATGTCGCCGTGGTAGTCCAGGTGGTCGCGGGTGAGGTTGGTGAACACCGCCACGTCGAAGTGCACGCCATCCACGCGGGTCTGGGCCAGCGCGTGCGAGCTGACTTCCATCGCCACCGCCTGGGCGCCGGCATCGTGGAGCTGCGCAAGCAATGCATGCAGCTGCAGCACCAGCGGCGTGGTGAAGCCGGTCGGCTGTACGTGGCCATACAGGCCCGCGCCCAGCGTGCCGATGCTGCCGCTGGTGATGCCACGCAGATGCCAGGCCTGGCTCAGCAGCTGCACGGTCGAGGTCTTGCCGTTGGTCCCGGTCACGCCGACCATCGTCATCTGCTGCGAAGGATGTCCGTAGAAGTCATCGGCCAGCGCGCCTAGGCGCTGGCGCAGGCCAGGCACGGCGATGGCATCGGCCGGCGCGGGCAGCGTGTCCGGTGCCGGCGGCTCGAACAGGATCGCGACTGCACCCTGCGCACGCGCCTGCTCGACGAAGCCCAGGCCGTGCCAGCTGGAAGCGCTGTTGTCGACCGGACCGATCGCCACGAACGCATCCCCGGCACGCACGCTACGGCTGTCCTGGGTCAGGCCATGCACGACCACGCCCGCCGGGAGGGCGGGCACGTCGGGCAGCAGCGCGGACAGGGCCATCGCGCGGCTCATTCCAGGCTCCGCGGCAAGGCCGGTTCGGCCTTGGCCTGCACGGGTGCGGGCAGTGGCTTGGGCAGCGCGGCGACCGGGGGCGCTGCACGCTTGGGGGCCTGTGCGGCGCGCTTGGCCTCGTCCTTGGCCTGCATCGCCAGCCAGCTGTCGATATCGTCCGGCGGCACGTCCATCAGGCGCAGCGTGCCTTCCATCACGTTGTGGAACACCGGCGCCGAGACCAGGCCGCCGTAGTACTTGCCGGCCTGCGGATCCTTGATCACGGTGACCATGACGTAGCGCGGATGCGTGGCCGGCACCAGGCCGGCAAACAGCGCGTAGTAGTGACCCGAAGCGTAGCCGCCACCGGAGGCCACGCGCGCGGTGCCGGTCTTGCCGGCCACGTGGTAACCGGGCACGGCCGCGTCTTTCGCGCCGCCCTGGGTGACCACGGTCTCCATCATCGCGATGACCTGGCGGGTCACCTCGGTCGGCACGACCTGCACGACGTTCTCGTTGCGCATGCCCTTGACGAAGGTCGGCGTCACCAGCTCGCCGCCGTTGCCGATGGTCGCGTAGGCACGCGCGATCTGCAGCGGCGACACGTTCAGGCCGTAGCCGTAGGACATCGTGGTCTTGGTCGTGCCCGACCAGCCCGGGCTGCCCGGTGACGGCACCGTACCGGTAGCCTCGCCCGGGAAACCGCTGTGCGGCTTGCTGCCGTACCCGAACGCCCTGACCGTGTTGTAGAAGGTCTGGTCCGGTAGCTTCTCCACGATCTTGGCCGCACCGATGTTGGAGCTGTGCGTGATCACGCCGCCCACGGTCAACACGCCGTTGTTGCGCGGCACGTCGCGGATGGTGAACCCGCCCTTCAGCGCCATGTAGCCGGGGTTGGTGTCGATCAGCGTACTCGGCGTCACCACGCCGGCCGCCAGCGCCGTGGAGATCGTGATCGGCTTCATCGTCGAACCCGGCTCGACCAGGTCGGTGACCGCGCGGTTGCGATGCGCGTCCGGCTTGCCCAGGTCGGTGGCGTTGGGATTGAAGGTCGGCAGGTTGGCCATGGCCATGACCTCGCCCGTGGACACGTCCAGGATCACCACCGAGCCGGCGGCGGCCTTATTGAGGTCCACGGCGTTGCGCAGCTCGCGCGTGGCCAGGTACTGGATGCGGCGGTCTACGCTCAGCGTCAGGTCGTTCCCCGGCTGCGCCGCGCGCACCAGGTCGATGTTCTCGACGATGTGCCCGGCCTGGTCGCGGATGACCTTCTTCAGGCCCGGCTTGCCGCGCAACCAGTCGTCGAACGCCAGCTCCAGGCCTTCCTGGCCGTGGTCGTCGATATTGGTGAAGCCCAGGATGTGGGCCATCGCCTCACCCTGCGGATAGAAGCGCTTGTACTCACGCTGCGAATACACGCCCGGCACGTTGTGCGCGACGATCAGCTTGGCCGCATCGGGGTTGATGCGGCGCTTGAGATACATGAATTCCTTGTCGGCCTTCTGGCTGACGCGGCGGGTCAGGCTGTCCAGCGGCTCGCCCAGCGCCTGGGCCAGCTCGGGGAAGCGATCCGGATTCTTCATCAGCTCTTTCGGATCGCACCACACCGACTCGACCGGCGAGGACACGGCCACCGGCTCGCCGTTGCGGTCGGTGATCATGCCGCGCGAGGTCGGGATGGCGATCTCGCGCATGAAGCGCGCATCGCCTTCCTTCTGATAGAAGTCGCTGTTGATCAGCTGCACATAAGCGGCGCGGCCGATCAGGCTGACCGAGCACAGGCCCAGCGTGCAGGTCACCAGCATCAGGCGGTTGCGCAGGCTGAAACGCGCGCGGTTGCGGTTGCGCGGCAGCGCGCCCTTGCGTTCGCCGTCGCGGCCCAGCACACGGTTGATGGTCTGGCGCAGGCTCATGGACGGATCACCACGACATCGCCGGACTCGGGCGACTGCATGCCTAGCCGGTCGCGCGCGATCTGCTCCACGCGCGTGCTCTCGGCCACGGTCGCCTGCTCCAGCTGCAGGCGTCCGAACTCGATGTTGAGCTCGTCGCGCTCGCGGTCCAGCTTGTTGAGCTGCACGAACAGCACGCGGTGCTGATGGCGTGCGTACACCACGCCGATCGCGGTGGCGATGCTGGCCACGATTACGATCACCAGCAGGACGCGGGTCATGCGCGGCCCTCACGCGTAGCGTTCGGGCGTTCTTCGGAACGCGAGCCAGTGGCTCGCAACCAGGCCTCATCCCGCTTCAGTTTTTCCGCCACGCGCAGCACGGCGCTGCGGGCGCGCGGGTTGTCGGCGGTTTCGGCGGCGCCGGCGCGCGCGGCATCGCTGATGATCTTCAGCGACGGCGCGAAGTCCTGCGCCACCGGCAGACGGCGATTGCCGGCCGGCGCCTTGGCATGCAGGGCGATGAAACGCTTGACGATGCGATCTTCCAGCGAATGGAAACTGATCACCGCCAGACGGCCGCCGACCTTGAGACGCGACATCGCCGCTTCCAGGCCCGTTTCCAGGTCGGACAGCTCGCGGTTGATGTGGATGCGGATGGCCTGGAAGCTGCGCGTGGCCGGATGGATCCGGCTCTTATCGGTCCCGGGCTTGCCGCGCGGCATCACACTGGAAATCAACTCGGCCAGCTGCGCGGTCCGCAGCAGCGGGGTTTCGATGCGCCGGGCCACGATGGTGCGCGCAATGCGGCGGCTCATGCGCTCATCGCCGTAGTTGAACAGCACATCGGCGATTTCGGCCTCGTCGGCGCGCGCCAGCCACTGCGCCGCGCTCTCGCCCGAGTCCGGATCCATGCGCATGTCCAACGGACCGTCCTTGCCAAACGAGAACCCACGTTCGGCCACGTCCAGCTGCGGCGAGGACACGCCCAGGTCCAGCAGCACGCCGTCCAGGCCGTCAGCGGTGGCATCCCACTGCGCCAGTTCGGCGAAGCTGCCGCGATACACCGACACCCGTGCATCACCGTCAAAGACGGCGTGTGCATGGGCGATCGCTTCGGGATCCTTGTCCATCAACAGCAGCCGGCCTCCCGGGCCGAGTTGTTCCAGCACGCCGCGCGCATGACCGCCGCGACCGAACGTGCCGTCCAGATACGTCCCGTCCGCCTTCACCTGCAGTCCTTCCATGCACTGCGCGAACATCACCGGGAGGTGGCCGGGCTGCGCGTCGGGGCGCAGCCGGGCACCCACCGTCACAGCCTGAGTCCGAGCAGTTCCTCGCCCAGATCCTCGTCAGACAACGTCTGCTGGATCTGCGCGCGGTGCGCCTGCTCGCTCCAGAGTTCGAACTTGTCGCCCATGCCCAACAGCACGGCCTTCTTCTCGATGCCGACCGCAGCGCGGTGGCTCGGCGGGATGCTGATCCGGCCGTTGCCGTCCAGCTCCAGGAACGCGGCCGAACCGACCAGTTTCTGCTGCAGGGTGCGGACAGTCTTCTTGACGTTGGGCATGGCCATGACTTCGTCACGGACCCGTTCCCAGGCGACCTGCGGATACAGCCAGAGCGCGCCGGCCTCGAACGGGTTGTAGGTCAGGACCAGGCGGTTGCCGCACTCACGCGCGACCAGGTCGCGGTAGACGGTGGGAACCGCCAACCTGCCCTTGTCATCAACCGTGATGGCGGTTTCGCCTTGGAACACGTCCCCTCGCCCTTCGAAATGCTGCACAACCAGCGATCATTGAACCACGAAAAACCACCTAAACCCCGGTTTTCCCTCTGGTGCCCACAGTAGCACCCGGCGAAAGGTTGTCAACAAGTGACAGCAGGGGAAATCACTTGCCGGATCAATAGCTTGCAGCAAACTTCACAGACTTGTTCAAAGCTTATCCACAAGTTGCTGTTTCGTCTCAAATTTTGAGATTGACCCAAGATTCAGGCGCGTGCAGGGGATGTGAAGTGACCGCTGTCACGGCTTGGTTTGAGTCAGCCCCGCACCACCCAAATGCGCAAAAGCCGTCGACAATGGCCGCATGTGCCTGGTCGCCCTCGCCTGGAAAACCCACCCGCGCTGGCGCCTGGTCCTGGCCGGAAACCGTGACGAATTTCACGCCCGACCCACCGCGCCGCTTGCGCCCTGGGCCGATGTGCCCGGCGTGACCGCTGGCCGCGACCTGCAATCGGGCGGCACCTGGGCCGGCGTCGGCGCGGATGGACGGATGGCCGTGGTCACCAACGTGCGCGACCCAGGCCTGGCCACGCCGCCGGGCGCGCCGTCGCGTGGCGCAATGGTGGCTGGCTTCCTTGCAGCCACCGACAGTGCCGGAGCGGCAGCCATAGCACTGCAGGCCCAGGCCGGACGTTTCGCTCCGTTCAACCTGCTGCTGGCCGATGCGACGCACTGCGCCTACATCGGCAACTGGCCGGCGCCGACCGTGCGCGTGGTGGCACCAGGCGTCCACGGGATCTCCAACGGGCCTTTCGACGATCCCTGGCCCAAGACCCGACGCCTGTGCGTGGCCCTGTCGGGCTGGCTGCAGGGGGACGCCGAAGATCCCGCCCCGCTCTGGGACGCCCTGGCAGACGAACACCTTGCGCCCGATCCCGACCTGCCCCGGACCGGGGTGCCGCTGGAACTGGAGCGCCGCCTGTCGGCGACCTTCATCCGCGACGGTCGCTATGGCACCCGCGCCAGCACGCTGATCGCCATCGATCACGGTGGCGGCGGCTGGATCGCAGAACGTCGCTTCGGCCCCGAGGGACTCTTCGACGGCCAGACGCGTATCGCGCTTCCGAAGTCCTGACACACACATCCCCGCACCGGGGCGCGGGGATGTGTGTGGTGAAGACAGTGGCGGAGCCGGCCTGTAAGCCGGGTTCTGTCGTGGACAGTCATTCCTCTAGGCGCATCGTCACCGATACGCTCAAGCAACCTACCCGGACCCGACGCGGGCAGCGCCATGAGGTCCCTATTCGGTCTTGCTCCCGGTGGGGTTTACCGTGCCGGTCTGTTACCAGACTCGCGGTGCGCTCTTACCGCACCATTTCACCCTTACCTGATCCAGCACCCGGGGGGTGCGTGGCCATCGGCGGTATCTTTCTGTTGCACTGGCCGTCGGCTTGCGCCGCCCAGGCGTTACCTGGCACCGTGCCCTGTGGAGCCCGGACTTTCCTCGGCATTCTTTCGAATGACGCGACTGTCCAGCCGACTCCGCCGCGCGCATTGTCGCATGGCAACGTCTCTAAAACTCCAGAACATCCTGCGCACTCGCAAGGATGACCCGATCAAACTCGTGTGCGAATCGCCAGCCATTGGCACCACGGGGAATCGTTAGATCCGCCGCGCGCTGCGTTTGATCCACAGCTAGCAAGAGCCACACATCGCGATCCGGGTGGTGTCGCCTGTAGCCATCTAGCTTCGGGGCCTTCCGCGTGATGGCTTGCTCGACTTGGGCCTGGGTCGGCGATCCACATTCCATACCGGGCCGCCCACCCAATCAACGTCTTGGCGATGTGGCTCGAAAATAGAAATTCCCTCCATCCATCATGGAAGTTCGCGCGATTCACGAGTACCGGCCAAGACTTGGCAAGCGTCGCCACCGCATGGTGTGTGGACTGCCACGAAAGCGCTCAGCTCATCGACCAACGTTTGGTTTCCTGGAAGGACGCCACTTGCGAATGACACGTTGACCAATACAGGCGGTCGCCCGCTGCCTTCGAAAGCACGTCGAGCATCTTCCACTGCCCTGCGTTGTGAATTTCTGATCGACACGTTCTTGTCAGGCATGACCTGAGTGACTTCGATGGCAACTCGACTCTTGGCACCTTCAATCAAGATGTCAGCAGCCGGTGGACCAGGCTGCCGGATTGACCCATCCGGCGACTTCCCCGGGTAGCGAGCCCGAATAAATTGGATCCAAGCCAGCTCCTGACCCTTGGTCATTGGGCAGATCAGTGGCCGTAGAGCGCCTTGCGCGGTGCGCCGGTGATGTCGGCGGCCAGTTTGGCGGCGGTGGAGGGCGGCAGATGTTCCTTGAGCAGGGCGTGGACGCGCAGACCTTCGGCCAGCTGGGCGTCGGCGTCGTCGCCGGCGCCCTGGACCATGACCACGAACTCGCCCTTGCGCTGGTTGTCGTCGCTTTCCACCTGCAGCAACAGGCTGGCCAGGTCACCGTCGAGCACGGTTTCGAACAGCTTGGTCAGCTCGCGCGCGATGGCCGCCGGGCGCTGCGGGCCGAATGCACCGACCAGGTCGGCCAGCGACTCGGCGATGCGGTGCGAGGACTCGTAGAACACCAGGGTGCGCGGTTCGCTGGCCAGCGTGCGAAGGTGCTCGCGCCGCGCCGATGCCTTGGCCGGCAGGAACCCCTCGAACACGAACCGGTCGCTCGGCAACCCCGCCACGCTCAGCGCAGCGATCGCCGCGCAGGCGCCCGGCACCGGACTGACCCTGATCCCGGCCGCGCGGACCGCGCGCACCAGCCGATAGCCGGGATCGGACACCAGCGGCGTGCCGGCATCGGACACCAGCGCCAGCGACTGGCCCTCCTGCAGGCGGCTGACGATGCGCGCGGCGATGGCCTCTTCGTTGTGTTCGTGCAGGGGCACCAGCGGCGTGGACACGCCGAAGTGCGAGAGCAACTGGCCGGTGCGGCGGGTGTCCTCGGCGCAGATCGCGTCGACCCCGCGCAGGGTCTCCAGCGCCCGCGGCGTGAGATCGGACAGGTTGCCGATCGGCGTGGCGACGACGTGGAGGGTGGGGACGGCCATGGAAAGGGCGCTCATGCGGCAAAGGGTAGAATCCTAGCCCGTTCCTCCGTCACCGCCTTCGAACCGCCCATGGAAAAGCGCTCCGCCCCGCTGCTCGCCTCGGCTTTTTTGGCCCTGTTCCTGGCCGGCTGCGCCACCACCCAGGTCGGCAGTAGCGGCAACGCCGCCACCCGCGCCGAGCAGAACGCCGCCTTCGCCCAGGCCAGCACGCTGGCGGCCCAGCGCGCCGGGCTCAAGGGCCAGGCCCTGAGCGAGAACACCCGCCAGATCCAGGCGCTGCTGGCCGACCTGGACAACGCCACCCTGACCCGCGAAACCACCGGCCTGGCCGTAGGCGATCCGCTGTATCCGCTGGCCGGCAACGCCATGCAGGAGCGCGGACTGGCGCTGCCGCGACCGTTCGACCGGGGCAGCAAGTGGAATTTCGACGCCAACGGCCGGCCGCCGGCCGAGCGCGACGGCTACCGTCCGCCGCTGAAGCTGGCCGTGCTGCTGCCGCTGTCCGGGCCAATGGCCACCGCCGCCGGCCCGGTCCGCGATGGCCTGCTGGCCGGCTACTACGGCGAAACCCGCCGACGCCCCGAAATCCGCTTCTACGACACCGCCAGCACCCCGGCCGATGCCAGCAACGCCTATGCACGCGCCGCGGCCGAAGGCGCCGAGATGGTAGTCGGCCCGCTCGGCCGCGAGCAGGTCGATGCGATCTTCCGCCAGGGCAACCTGGCCGTGCCGGTGCTGGCGCTCAACAAGGGCGAGTCCGAAGTGCCCGATGGCGCAGCCAGCTTCTCGCTGGCGCCGGAGGCCGAAGGCGTCAGCGTCGCCGATTACCTGCTGAAGCTGGAGCGCAAGCGCGTGCTGGTCATCGGCGGCAGCGACGACAACGGGCGCCGGTCTTCCGATGCCTTCCGCAAGCGCTTCACCGAAGGCGGCGGCACCGTGGCCGACACCCTCACCGTCGGCGACGCGCCGGCCAATCTGTCGGCGCCGCTGGTCGCCGCCGCGGCCAAGAACATCGATGCGATCTTCCTGGCGGTGCGCGGCTCGACCGCACGCGTCCTGACCCCGCAGCTGGCCCTGGCCGGGCTGGGCGGCAAGACCCGCGTGGGCACCTCGCTGATGATCCAGGGCACCGGCAAGCCGGAGGAAGACAACGTGCTGGATGGCGTGATCTATCCGACCGAGGCCTGGTCGGCCAGCGGCGTCAAAGGCCTGCCCGCGCAGTCGATGGTCGCCGCCAACCTGCCCACCGCCCGTGGCGGCGCGGCGCGTCTGTTCGCCTTCGGCTATGACGCCTGGCTGCTGAGCGCCCACATGCAGCAGCTCACCGAGGGCACCAGCGCCGACCTGCGCGGCGCCACCGGCACCCTGACCCTGGATGGCTTCGGCACGGTGCTGCGCGCACCGGCATGGGCGACCTTCAGCGGCGGCGTTCCGGTCCCGATTTCCAGCGGTGGCTGAGCGCCAGGCGCGCGGCGAAGCGGCCGAAGCCGCCGCCCGCGCCACGCTCCAACGCGGCGGCCTCACGTTCGTCGCCGCCAATGTCCGCTTCCGCGGCGGCGAACTCGATCTGGTGATGCTGGACCCGGCCGCACGCGGCGGCGCCTGCCTGGTCTTCGTTGAAGTGCGCTATCGCGCATCCAACGCATTCGGCGGCGGCGCGGCGTCTGTCGATCACGGCAAACGCCGCAAGCTGGTCCACGCCGCGCAGCTGTTCCTGGCCCAGCAACCGCAGTGGGCCAACCATCCCTGCCGCTTCGATGTGGTCCAGGCGCAGGGCGATCCGGCCAAGCCTTCGATCATCTGGCTGCGCGATGCGTTTCGGGCGGATGAGGCCTGAGCGATGCCGAGCATCTTCACCCATGCTCTTGTGCCGCTGGCCGCACGGCTGGCCCTGGGACGCGGACGCATCGGCAATGGACTGCTGGTCGCCGGCATCGGCGCTGCGATGCTGCCCGATGCCGATGTGGCTGCCTTTGCGCTGGGCATTCAGTACGCGGATGCATTCGGACATCGCGGCGCCAGTCATTCGCTGCTGTTTGCCCTGTTGGTCGCGGCCGCTGGCGCATGGGTCGCGTGGTGGCGGCGGTGCAACGTCGGCAGAAGCGCGTTGTTGCTGTTCGTCTGCGCCGTCTCCCATCCGCTCCTGGATGCAATGACCTCTGGCGGACTGGGGGTTGCCCTGGGTTGGCCGCTTTTCGAGGCCCGCTGGTTCGCACCTTGGCGGCCCATCCGCGTCTCGCCGATCGGCGCCGCCTTCTTCAGCGCGCGCGGGCTGCAGACGCTGTGGTCGGAGATGCGCTGGGTGGGGGTGCCGCTGTTGTCGGCCGCTGCACTCTGGCGCCTGGGCCACAGGCGTGCCAAGCCGATGAAAGCTCCCTAGCCGAAGTGGTCGTAACCCGCGCGCGGCGGATCCCACGTTCCACCGGCCGGATCCAGCGCCTGCACGCGCGATCCTGCGACAATCCTGCCGATCGGCGTGCCAGGCACGCCAACAAAATCCAGCGCCTGCTGTACCTGCTCGGCACGCTGTGGCGAGGCGGTGAAGCACAATTCGTAGTCGTCGCCGCCGCTGGCCTGCCATGGCCAGCGCACCTCGGGCCTGAAGCGTGCGAGCGCACGCGAAGCGGGAAGCCGGGACAGCTCCACTTGCGCACCGACGCCGCTGCGGGCGCACAGATGGCCCAGGTCGGCCGCCAGGCCATCGGACACATCGATGCAGGCCGACGCCAGGCCAATCAGCGCGCGCCCGGCTTCCACCCGTGGCGTGGGCCGGTCCAGCCGCGCACGCAGCGAACGCTCCACCGCCGCACCGGACAACATCGACTGCAGCGCCGCCGCGGCATCGCCCAGCGTGCCGGTCACCCACACCTCATCCCCAAGCCGTGCGCCATCGCGGCGTAACGCGTGGCCCGCCTCGACATGGCCCATCGCGGTGACGGCGATCGACAGCGGCCCGCGCGTGGTGTCGCCACCGACCAGGCTGATGCCGTGAAGTGCGGCCAGATCAAGAAAGCCGTCGATGAAGGCATCGACCCAGCGTGATTCCGAGCTTGGCAGTGACAGCGACAGCGTGCACCACGCCGGTCTGGCGCCCATCGCGGCAAGATCGGACAGGTTGACCGCCAGCGCTTTCCAGCCGATGTCGGCCGGCGCGGTGTCGTCGGGAAAATGCACGCCGGCATTGAGCGTATCGGCAGTGACCACTAGCTGCATGCCGGACGGCACGGCCAGCAGCGCGGCATCGTCGCCGATGCCCAGTGCGACATCCTCGCGCGGCGCAACACGCGCACGGATACGCGCGATCAGATCGAATTCGCCGGAGGCGGACGCGCCGGTGGCCACGTCAGCGTGAAGCGCGCCGCCTCAGCGGCTGCGTGCGTTGGCTTCGGCCGCGCGCCATTCCAGCGCTGCGCGGTCCAGCACACCGTTGACGTAGGTGTGGCCGTGCTCGGCGCCGAAACGCTTGGCCGTTTCGATGGCCTCGTTGATCACCACCCGGTACGGCACGTCCACGCGATTACGCAGTTCGTAGGCGGCGATGCGCAGCACCGCGCGCTCGATCTGGTCGACCTCTGCCACTTCACGATCCAAATGCGGCAGCAGCGCTTCGTCTAGCTCCTTGCTGTGGGCCATCACGCCACGCACCAGATCTTCGAAATACTCCAGGTCGGCCACTTCGTGGGCCTGCTCGTGGGCGAACTGGGCGATCACGCCCTGGGTGGTGCCACCGGCCATCTGCCAGGCATAGATCGCCTGCAGCGCGCGACGGCGCGCACGGGCGCGCAGGACGGGATCGACGCCATCACCGCGACGCGGTCCGGGACGGTTCATGGCAGCTTCTCCAACAGATTGACCAGCTCGACTGCGGCCAGGGCCACTTCCTCGCCCTTGTTACCGTGGCTGCCGCCAGCGCGGGCCTCGGCATCGGCCGCGTCTTCTACGGCCAGTACGCCGTTGAGCACGGGGATGCGGTAATCCAGCTGCACGCGCATCAGGCCTTGCGAACAACCGTCGGCCACGTGCTCGTAATGACGAGTGTCGCCACGGATCACGCAGCCCAGCGCCAGCAGCGCGGCATGCTGGCCGGCCTGGGCCAGGCGCGCGGCCACCAGCGGGATCTCCCAGGCACCGGGGACGCGGATCACGTCCACCTGGGCCTCGGCCACGCCGTTGCCCGCCAGTTCCTTGCGCGCGCCGGCCACCAGCGCATCGGTGATGCGCGCGTTCCAGCGGCTGGCGATGATCGCGTACCGTGCGCCGTCGATCGCGCGCAGGTCACCTTCGTAGTGGGTCATCCGTCGGTACAGCTAGAAAAGGTCGGTCAGTTTAGCGCGTGGCGGGCAGATCGGCCGTGGTGAGGGTATCCACCACTTCCAGACCGAACCCGGACAGCCCAACCTGGCGACGCGGCGTGCCCAGCACCCGCAGCTTGCCCAGGCCCAGATCGGCCAGAATCTGGCCACCTGCGCCGTTGCGGCGCCACTGGCCCACATCCTTGTCCTTGCCCGCCGGGCGCACGTGCGGCTGGCTGCGCAGGCGCGCCAGCAGCGCGTCGGAGTCGCGGGGCGCGGACAGCACCACCATCACGCCCTGCCCTTCGGCGGCGATCGCACGCAGCGCATCGGCCGGCGAGACGCCGAAATCCTCGCGCCGCCAGTGCAGCAGGTCGGCCAACGGGTTTTCGACCTGGACCCGCACCAGCGTCGGCGTGGCCGCATCCGGGGCGCCGCGGACCATGGCGAAATGCAGGTCGTGGGCGATCCGGTCGCGGTAGGTGATCAGGGTGAACGGGCCGAACTCGGTCTCGATCTCGCGCTCGTCCACGCGCTCGACCGTGTGTTCGGTGGCCAGGCGGTGGGCGATCAGGTCGGCGATGGAGCCCATCTTCAGGCCGTGCTCGCGTGCGAACACTTCCAGCTCCGGGCGACGCGCCATCGAGCCATCGGGGTTGAGGATCTCCACCAGCACCGCCGCCGGCTCCAGTCCGGCCAG
>JBIIHJ010000061.1:0-15303 GCA_044235875.1 Pseudoxanthomonas sp. | reverse complement strand
ACCGGCATCGGCAGCACGCCGATTACCAGCGCGACCATCAGCGCGCAGGTCAGGGCGAAGTTCACCCACAGCAGCCTGGGGCGCTTGATGTCCTCCACGTCCTCCACGGTCGGCAGCGCATCGCTGCCGTCGTCGGCCACCGAGGCATCCATCCAGTCCTGGCCGCCGGGCAGCTGGATCGTCCCCAGGCGCTTGCGCTCGGCCAGGCCCAGCCACCAGGCCAGCGCCATGATCGTGGCCAGGGCCAACAGCATCGTGGGGATCAGCGGCACGAAGATATCGGCCGGGTCAACGTGCAGCGCGGTGGCCGCACGTGCGGTCGGGCCACCCCACGGGGTCAGATTCATCACGCCGCCGGCCAGGATGGTCACGCAGGTCATGCTGAGCGCGTTCATGCCCAGCCGCCGGTACAGCGGCAGCATCGCCGAGGCGGTGATCATGTAGGTGGTCGAGCCATCGCCGTCGAGCGAGATCAGCATCGCCAGCGCGGCGGTGCCCACCACGATCTTCAGTGGGTCGCCCTTGACCAGGCGCAGGATGTGGCGCACCAGCGGATCGAACAGGCCCGCATCGATCATCACCCCGAAGTAGAGGATGGCGAACATCAGCATCACGCCGGTCGGCGCGATCTTCTTGATCCCCTCGAGCATCATCTCGTTGATGCCGGTCCCGAAGCCGCCCAGCAGCGCGAACACGATCGGCACCGTGATCAGCGCGACCAGCGGCGAGAGCCGCTTGCTCATGATCAGGTACATGAAGGTGATGACCATTCCAAAGCCAAGCGCGGTCAGCATCAAAGCGTCCTCGTGTTGCGGTGGCGGCGCGGCAGGCGCCGCGTCGATGAATCTAAAAGTCGTACTGGAAGCGCCCGGTGAGCGCGCGGGTGCGGTCGAGCGTGGTGCCGGTGAGCTGGTCGCGGTTGCGGCTGTCGATGAGGTTCAGCATCAGCCGCAGGTTGGGCTTGAGGTACCAGTTGGCGCCCAGCGTCCAGGCCTCGGTCGAGGCATCGATGACATCGGCGCCGCCGACCAGGTGCTGCTCGCCGTCCATGCGGTCGTAGCGCAGCGCCAGTTCCAGCGCGCCGGCCCTGTGCTGGATGTCCTTGATGCGGCCGAAGCGTCCGGTCTTGCGGTCGTAGCGGCGCGATTCGCCGGTGGCGAACCAGCTGACGTAGCCGTAGCCGGACAGCACCGTGGCGCGCTGCGCGCCGTCGTCGTAGGTGCCGCCGATGAACTCGCCCTGCCACGACCACGGGCCGTGCACTTCGGCGTATTCGACCGCCCACTTGTCCACGTCGGTATCGCGGCCGGCGTTGAAGCGCGCCAGGGTCAGCTCGCTGTTGCCGGCCAGGTCGTTCTCCGGGCCCGGCTGCACGCGCAGCACCGCCGCGCCGTCGGTGCCGGGGTGGTCGTAGCGTTCGAGCGCCAGCGACAGGCCCAGGTGGCGCAGTGCGCCGTCCTGGTCCAGCGGCAGCCAGGTGCCGCGGCCGCCGAGTGCCCGGCCCTGGGTGCGGCTGTTGTCGATGCTTTCCAGGCTGTAGGCGCTTGCCGCCCAGGTGCCGTGCGGCAACACGGCCTGCCACGACACGCCCTTGCGATAGGTCGGCGCCAGAGTGCTCGCGCCATAGCCGCGCTCCAGGAACTGCCCGTAATTGGAGCTGGTGCGGTCGTCCAGGCTGAAATACTGCTTGAACTGGCCCACCGTCAGTACGCCGTTGCTGAAGGCCTTGGTGACGTACACATCGCGCGCGGCGATGCCGGCGCTGCCTGGCTCGTCCTGCAGCCCGGCCAGGTCGATCTCGGCCTTGTACTCCAGGCCGTAGAACCTGCCCGACACGTCCAGCCAGATCCGGCGGAAGCGGGTGTCATCCTCGTTGGGGGTGCCGCGGTCGTCGTTGTCGAACGAGGAAAAATCCCAGTTCACCCGGCCGCCGAGCGTGGCGGTGACCGCGCCGTCGTCGTCCTGGGCCAGGGCCGGCGCCGACAGGCACAGCAAGAGGCAGGCAGCGGCGATGCTGCAGGGGTTCAATCGATCGATGTGCACAGACCCTCCCAGGTGCATGTGTGGCGCCGGCCACGCGCAATGCGGACCGGATGGAAGCGAGCCTAGGTGGCGGAAGCTGTCATCGACCTGTCGCTGCACTGCGGCATTGGTGGGATGGACGCGGCAGCGCGCAGGTGGAATGCTGCGTCGCCTTGCACGCTTCGCAAGCCATGGCGGCCATTGCCCGATGCGCATCCTGCTGGTGGAAGACAACGTGGACCTGGCCGATGCCATCGTGCGGCGCATGCGTCGCAGCGGGCACGCCGTGGACTGGCAGCACGACGGCCTGGGCGCGGCCAGCGTGCTGCGCTACCAGAGCTTCGACCTGGTGGTGCTGGATATCGGGTTGCCGCGCCTGGATGGCCTGTCGCTGCTGGGCGACCTGCGCGAGCGCGGCGATGCCACGCCGGTGCTGATGCTGACCGCGCGCGATGGCATCGAGGATCGCGTGCATGCGTTGGATGTCGGCGCCGATGATTACCTGGCCAAGCCGTTCGACTTCCGCGAGTTCGAAGCGCGTTGCCGGGTGCTGTTGCGCCGCAGTCGTGGCCAGGCCACCGCGGCGGTGCAGGTGGGCACGCTGGTGTTCGACAGCGCCGCGCATACCGTGCAGATCGATGGCGTGCCGATCGAGTTGCCCAACCGCGAGTTCCGCCTGCTGGAGATCCTGCTGGGCCGGCGCGAACAGGTGGTGAGCAAGGACGAAATCGCCAAGGGCCTGTTCGGCTTCGACGACGAAGCCGGCCCCAACGCGATCGAGCTCTACATCGGCCGCCTGCGCAGGAAGCTGGGAGAGTCGCCGCTGCGCATCGTCACCGTGCGCGGCGCCGGCTACAAGGCCGAAAGCGCGGTCGAATGAGCAGTGTCGCCGCCCTGCCTTCGCCACCACGCGCGCCGTCGCTGCGGCGCACGCTGCTGCTGTACCTGGGCGGCCTGTCGGTGCTGGCGATCGGGGTGCTGTTCTTCACCGCGCGGGCCTATGGCGACCGTGCGGCCAATCGCTCCTACGATCACCTGCTGGTGTCCTCGGCGCTGTCGATCCTGGGCAGCGTGGCACTGGCCGATGGGCAATGGCAGGTGGACCTGCCGTATGCGGCGCTGGACCTGCTGTCGATGGCGCCGGAAGACCGCGTGTTCTACCGCGTCTCCGATGGACAGGGCCGCACCATCACCGGCTATGGCGACCTGCCAGCGCCCCGGCGCGCGCCGCAGGAGGGCAAGCCGGCGCTGTTCGATGCCCGCTACAGCGGGGAGACCGTGCGCTTTGCCGTGGTCAGCCGGCGCATCTCCACGCCGTCGGGCCAGGCGCAGGTGCTGGTGGAAGTGGGCCAGACCCGACGCGCGCGCGACACGCTGGCCAGCGATCTGGTGCTGCGTGCCCTGAGCGGCCTGGCGATCCTGTCGGTGCTCAGCGCGCTGCTGGTGTGGTGGGGCGTGCATCGCGCGTTGCGTCCGCTGGTCAGGGTGGAACGCGATCTTTCGCGCCGCGAACCGTCCGACCTGCGCCCGCTGCCCGACGGCACGCCACGGGAAATGGCGCAGATGGTCGCCGCCCTGAACCGCTTCATGGAGCGCCTGCAGACCAGTAACGAGAGCCTGCGCGCGTTCATGGCCGAGGCCGCGCACCAGATGCGCACGCCGCTGGCCGCGTTGCGCGCGCAGGCACAGCTGGGCCTGGACGAGGACGATCCGGCCGACATGCGTCGCAGTCTGGCCGCGGTCGAGCGCAACGCCAGCCACATGAGCCGGCTGCTCAATCAGCTGCTCAGCGATGCCAGCGTGCTGCACCGGGCCAACCTGCAGCGCTTCGAGCGCGTGGACCTGGCCGAGGTGCTGCACCACGCGCTGCACGATGCGCTGCCGGCGATCGAGCCGCAGCCGCGCGTGCACCTGGCGGTGACCAACGAACCGGCGCATGTGCATGGCGACGGGCTGCTGCTGCGCGAGGCGATCAAGAACCTGATCGACAACGCGCTCAAGCACGGTGGCGCGCAGGGACCACTGCAGGTCGCGCTCACCGTCGATGACGCGCACTGCGTGCTGACCATCGCCGATCGTGGCCCGGGCATCGCCGCGGCCGAGGCCAACACCGTGTTCGAACGTTTCGCCCGCGGCCAGTCCGCCGCGCAGGGCGGGGCGGGCCTGGGCCTGGCCATCGTCAAGCGCGTGGCCGACAGCCACGGCGCGCACATCGACCTGTCCAATCGCCCCGGCGGCGGCCTGGTGGTCACCCTGCGTTTCCCAAGGAGTGCCTGACGTGCGGCCCATGCGCGCCCTGACCGTTTGCCTGTTGCTGTCGTTCTGCACGCTGGTCCATGCCAATCCCGGCGACTTGCAGCGCTTCCCCGCGCTGTCGGGCAAGGCCACCGCGCACCTGCGCATCCAGGGCTCGACCGACAGCGAGGTGTTCGCCGCGGTGATCGGCGATTACCAGCGCCTGCATCCGCAGACCGAGGTGATCTACGAGGACGTGATCGCCTGGGACATGTACGAGCGCTACCTGCATCCGCCCGCGCGCACCGAGCGGGCCGATCTGTTGATCAGCGCCAGCATGGACCTGCAGATCAAGCTGGTGAACGACGGCAATGCGCTGGTCCATCGCTCGCCCCAGACCGAGGCGCTGCCGTCATGGGCGCAGTGGCGCCACGAGGCCTTCGCCATCAGCTACGAGCCGGTCGCCATCGTCTACAACACCAGGCTCCTGCCGGCCACGCGCGTCCCGCACACGCGTCGCCAGCTGCTGGAGCTGCTGCGCGCGCCCGACGCGCCGCTGCGCGGCAAGGTGGGCACCTACGACGTGGCGCGCAGCGGCGTCGGCTATCTGATGGCCACCCAGGACCGCGAGCTGGGCAGCGTGTCCACCGCGTTGCTGGCCGCGCTGGGCAGCAGCAACGTGCAGCTGGAGGAACGCACCGGCGTGCTGCTGGACCGCGTGGCCAGCGGCAACCTGTTGCTGGCCTACAACGTGCTGGGCTCGTACGCGCAGGCGCGCATCGACGCCGGTGCGCCGCTGGCGATCGTGCAGCCGGAGGACTACACCCTGGTGCTGCTGCGCACCGCGGTGATCCCCCGCACGGCGGCGCATCCCGAGCAGGCACGCAGCTTCCTGGACTACCTGCTGTCACCGCGCGGCCAGCGCGTGCTGGCCAACGAAGCCCGGCTGAGCCCGGTGCTGCCGCAGGCGCAATCCGATGCCCCCGCGCGCACGGTGCGGCCGATCACCCTGGGGCCGGGACTGATGGTCTACCTGGATACGCTCAAGCGCCGCCAGTTCCTGGAAACCTGGCGCGCGACGGTGCAGCCGAACGCGCCGTAGGCAACGCCCGCCATCGCCCGCTTCCCGTAGAGCGGAGCTTGTGGCAATCCCCTCTTGTGGAATCCACTGCCTGTCGAAACGGAGGAAAAGATTTTTCAGCGAACCAGCGCAAAATCAGCGCGTTTCGTCTGTTTGAGAGAGCCCCAGCGGAGCAAGCTCCGCTCTACAAAAAAACACAAGCGCGTGCTCGGGCTGCGAACTATCTGTAGAGCAGAGCTTGCTCTGCTGGTCGTCGAAACGGAGGAGTCAGGATTTCAGTCAGACAGCGCAAGGTCAGTGCGCGTGGCTTTGTTGGGACAGCTCCAGCCCAGCCCCAACAGAGGTTGGCACAAGCTCCGCGCTACAAGGCGCACAGTGTGTGTCCGCGTGTCGCCAACAAGCGTTGCGGGCTTGCCTACGCGCCTAGGAGCGCCCCGCCGGACGCCGCGCCTTGACCAGTGCCACGTCATCGGCCACCGAAATATCGTCCGGCGAGCCCAGCCACGCACGGATCTGCATGTCGTCCACTTCCTTGTCCAGGTCCAGCTGCATCTCGATGCGGCCGGTAGGATCGGGCAGAGCCCAGTGCTGGGCCAGGACCTTGCCCTCGCCATCCATCGCTTCGATCCAGAACGCATGGCTGGGACGATGGCTGGTGTTGAGCGTGACCTGGTAGTGGCCCGGCGAGGTCTGGCGCAGGGCCGAACCCACCATCACCGGCTGCCGTGGCTCCAGGCGTTGCCCGGCCAGGCGCTGCAGCGGCGCATCCACGCGCACGCCGTGGGCCAGTTCGCTGCTGCGATACAGGCGGGCATCGCGCGCATTGTTGACCAGGAGCACGCACCAGCCACTGTCGGGCGAGTCGTTGTCGAAGGCCGTGCAGCGGTCGACGTAGGCCAGGGTGTTTTCCGGGCTGGCCTTGCGGAACTGGCGCGGGGTGTCTTCCAGGGTGATGTTCTTCAGGTTCCACTGCGCGTCGTAATCCAGCAGGACCGGCGGACGCACCTCCTGCACGCCGACCACGATGCGGTCGTCATGGATCTTGAGCGTGCGCGTCTCATGCCCGGTCCACAGGCCGCGGGCATAGGCGAGATAACGTGGGTAGTCCGCGCCATCCTTGCGCGCATAGGCGGCACTGGCGCTGTGGGCGTTGTCCGGGTCCAGCAACGAGCGGCCGAACCCGATCGCCTGCAACCTGGGATCGAGCAGCGACAACAGCGTCGCGCCCGAATCCAGCGTGCTGCCCGCCTTGGCCTGGACTTGGCGCGGGGCGATGTCCTTGCCCAGCATTAACAGCAGGTTTTCGCGCGGCATCTGCTTGAGCGTGTCGGTCAGGTCATTGGGCATGGCCAGGTGGTCGGAGGACACCACGATCACCGTGTCGTCGGCCCATCGACTGCTGCGGATCTTCTCCACCAGCTCGGAAATCAAGCGATCCGAGCACTGCAGGGCACTGAGCAGCGCGACATCCTCGAAACCGCCGCCCTGGTAACGGGTGTCCTTGCACGATACCGGCAGGTGGCCGGCCGGGTGATGGGTGTCCATGGTCAACGCGCTGAGCATGAAAGGCTGGCCATCGCGCGCCAGCGCCTGGAACTGATCCCACACCTCGTCCAGCATCACATCGTCATGCACGCCCCACGCCGAAAAATGTTCCGGGCCGATGTCCTGCTGCCGGAACCAGGCCAGGTCCCGCACATCGTCGTAGCCGTGGCTGGCCAGGAAGCTGGCCTTGCCGGCAAACGCGCCATCGGCGCCTCCGATGAAGTCGTTGCGATAGCCCTGCGTGCGTAGGTAATCGCCCAGGCACTGTGCCTCGGGCAGGAAGCTGGCCATGCGACCGAAGCTGTTCTCATCGCTCGGCGAGGCCGTCAGCGGCACGCCGCACTGCGAAGACACCATGCCGGCGATGGTCCAGCCGCCGCCATCGGCCGAGGTGATCCCGCGGAAATCCAGGCCCTGCGAAGCAAGCTTGGTCAGGTGCGGCATCAGGCCGGGGAAGGTCTTCTGGTTGAAGTAGGTGCGCTCCAGGCTTTCGCCATAGATCCACACGATGTTCTTGCGGCGCGGCAGCTCATCGCGCGGCACGCGGTATTCGGACGCCACGGCATTGCCGTCGGCCGGACGGGTCTGGCGATACAGGCGCAGGCCATCGTGATAGAGCGGGCTGACCCACACCGCCACCAGCGCCACGACCGTGAACCCGGCAAAGGCGGTGCGTCCATGCTGGAGCGTGCGGAACCGACGTACGCGCGCCAGCACCAGCGGCGTCAGCGAGAGCAGCAGCAAGCCGACATAGCATGCGATGTCGACGGAGAAGTCCGACACGCCCGCGCCTTCCATCCCCGCATCCAGGTGATACAGCGTGGCCGCGTTGAGGCCGTCGCCACTGAGCCGGTTGATGAACCACCAGCTGCTCAACATGATCGCGAGCAAGGACAGCACGCCTGCTTTCAGCCACACCCAACGACCCGACGCCAACAGCAGGCCCACCATCCCCAACAACGCTGCCGTCAGCATCAACTGGTGCATGCAACCGGACTTCCGTGGTGGGGGAAGGTCGAGAGTAGCCACACCGGTTTTTCGCCTACAACTTTTGCATGAACACTTCATGACAGCGGGGCGATCGACAGCCCGGGCTGACGCGATGGATTTATGGCTTTTTTACAATCCGTCGCGGCACCCGAGCCCAGGCGCGGCCAGCGATGGCGTGGGTTGGCGTGGTCAAATTTTCGCCAGCGCGTCGGTCGCAGGATACGGCGGAGTTGACGCGCGCTTGACGAGGTCGCCGGATGTGACCGACCGCCACATTTGCGCTGGATTGCGCGGCGCATCCGTCCAGCGCCCTCTGCCTCCAGCCGGAAGGACGGCGCAGCCGCGCTGGCCTAGACTGTGCCGATGACGCCACCCACCCTGCTGGTCGCCGACGACCATCCGTTGTTCCGCGCCGCGGTGCTGCATGCCCTGACCACGCGGTTTCCCGGCGTGGTGACGGCCGAAGCCTCCAGCGTCTCGACCCTGGGCGCGGCACTGGATGCCCACCCGGAGGTGTCGCTGGTGCTGCTGGACCTGGCGATGCCCGGCGCGCGTGGGCTCTCGGCGCTGGCCTTGCTGCGCGGCGAGCGCGCCGATCTTCCGGTGGTGGTGATTTCCTCCAACGACGATCCGCGCGTGATCCGCCGCGCGCAGCAGTTTGGCGCGGCCGGGTTCATCCCCAAGTCCTCGCAGGTCGAGACCATCGGTGAGGCAGTGGAAACCGTGCTCGCCGGCGGCACCTGGTTTCCGCCGCTGACTGCGGCGCGCTCGGAAGCCGATGCGCAGCTGGCCGCGCGTTTGGCCCAGCTCACCCCGCAGCAGTTCCGCGTGCTGATGCTGTTGGCCGAAGGCCTGCTCAACAAGCAGATCGCCGCGGCGCTGGGACTGGCCGAGAACACCGTCAAGATCCACGTTGGCGCAGTACTGTCCAAGCTCAACTGCCGCTCGCGCACGCAGGCGGCGGTGATGGTGCGCTCGCTGGAGCTGGACGACGTGCCGGCGTCGGACGACGTGCTCTAGCCACCGGCCGACAGCTGGCGCGTCTTCCAACCGTAGCGCGGGTAAGCGCAGCGCACCCGGGGCGGCCTTAGCCGACGGCACCCTGCGTGCGCTTTGCTTAACCGGACTACTGCAACCTGCCGGTGGCCATCAATCGCTGGGTGACCACAGCACGCAGCGCCGCCGGCGCGATCGGCTTGGCCAGGAATCCATGACCGGCCTCGGCCACCTGCGCGCGCGCGGCGCGGTCGGACTGGCCTGAGATCACGATGACCGGCGGCCGCTCGGGCCAGTGTGCGGTGAGCTGCGCCAGCAGGGTCAGGCCGTGGTCCTGGCCCAGTTGCAGATCCAGGAGGATCAGGTCCGGCGCCGGGGCCTGCGCCAGCTCGGCCAGCGCCGCGCCGTCTTCAGCGACCTGCACGCTGCAGCCCCAGCTGCCCAGCAGCAGCCTCATTGCCTCGCGCGTCTGCGCATCGTCGTCCACGCACCACACCCGGGTGCCCTGCAATGGCGACGACGCGGCGGCCTTCGGCGCGGCCTGTGCAACGACCGGCGCCGCGGCCTGGGCCAGCGGCACGGTGATCGAGAACACGCTGCCGTGTCCCGGCCAGGAGCGCAGGGCCAGCGGATGTTCCAGCAGGCGGGCGGTGCGCTCGACGATCGACAGGCCCAGCCCGGCGCTGCGGCGGTCATGGCGGATGCCGTTGTCCAGGCGCGCGAACTCCTCGAAGATCGCCGCGCGCTTGTTCTCGGGAATGCCCACGCCGGTGTCCCAGACCTCCACGCGCACCGCACCGGGCACGCGCCGGCAGCCCAGCAGCACCCGGCCCTGCGGCGTGTTGTGCAGGGCGTTGGAAAGGAAGTTCTGCAGCACCCGGCGCAGCAGGCCGGGATCGGTGCGCACCGTGGCCCGGGTGGGCACCGATGTCAACGCCAGGTGCTGGGCCTGGGCCAGGATCCCGAACTGCGCGGCCAGTTCGGCCAGCAGTGGCCCCAGGGCGATGTCCTCGAATTTCGGCTGCAGCACCCCCGCTTCCAGGCGCGAGACTTCCAGCATGCTGGCCAGCAGGTCGTCCTGGGCCGACAGCGCGGTCTGCGCACGCTGCATCAGGTCGGCCTGCTCGGCGTCGTCCAGGCGCCCGCGCAGCACGCCCAGGAACATCCGCGCCGCGTTGAGTGGCTGCAACAGGTCGTGCACCGCCGAGGCGACAAACCGCGCCTTGTAGCGGTTGGCGTTCTCCGCGCGTGCGGTGGCCGCGCGCAGGTCGGCGGTGCTGTCGTCCACGCGCCGCTCCAGCGTGCTGGCCAGCGTGCGCAGGTCACGGGCGGCGGCCACGTAGGTGGTGATGTCGGCGAAGCTGGTGACAAAGCCGCCGTCGGGCATCGGATTGCCGCGGATCTCCAGCACCGTGCCGTTGGGCAGCTCGCGCTCGTGCATGTGCGCACCGCCGCTGCGCAGGTGATCCAGGCGGCGCTGGATCGCTTCCTCGGCCTGGCCCGGGCCCAGCCAGCCCTTGCGCGCGTTGTGGCGGAAGAAATCCTCGATCGGCCGGCCAACCTGCATCAGTTCGGCCGGAAACTGGAACATCTCCTGGTAGCGCCTGTTCCAGGCCACCAGGCGCAGCTGCGCATCGACCACGCTCACGCCCTGCGGCAGATGTTCCAGGCTGCTGGACTGGCCGGCCGCGGCCGCGCGGGCGGCGTCGACCAGGCCGTCCTGGGCAGAGCGCAGCGCTTCGGCATGGTGGGCGACCATGCGTTCGAGCTCCTCGCGGCTGCGGCGGCGATGCTCGGCCAGGCGCATGCGCTGGCGCACGAACAGCCCCAGCAGGATCAGCGGCAGCCAGCACGCCACCACCAGGCCCGCCGCACTCCACGCGACCGCCGCGCTGCGATCGCGGCGCAGCGCGTGCAGGGTCCAGTGCGGTTCGGACAGCGGCAGCGATTTCCACAGCCAGACGCCACGGGCGCTGGGATTGCGCAGCCGCACGCGGCGGTCGCCGTCCTCGAGCGTGTCCACCGGCTGCATCCGGGCCAGGTGCAGCGCCTGCCCGGCGTACTGGCGCGTGTCGCGCAGGTCCTGCGCATCGCGCGCGGTCAGCGGACGCAACTCGCTGTAGCGCCAGTGCGGGGCGCTGGCCAGGAACACGATGTCGTGCGCATCGCTGAGCAGCAGCAGGTCGCGGCTTTCGCGCCACTCGGTCTCCAGCGTGTCCAGGGTGATCTTGACCGCGATCACGCCCAGCTTGCGGCCCTGCGCGTCGCGGATGGCCTCGGAGATGAAGTACCCGGCGACATTGGTGGTCACGCCGATGCCGTAGAACGTCGCGCTGCCCTCGCGCATCGCATCGCGGAAATAAGGACGGAACGCGTAGTCCTGGCCGACGTTGCTGGCCGCTTCGTCCCAGTTGCTGGCCGCCAGGGCCCTGCCGTCGTGGTCGATCAGGGTCAGGGTGGAGACGTGGGTGGCGCCATTGGCGACCACCAGCTTGTGGTTGAGCGCGTCCACATCGATCGCGCCGGCGCCCTGCTGCAGCGCGGCGCGCAATTCCGGATCCAGCGCCAGCACGGTGGGCAGGACGCGGTAGCGTTCGATCAGGCGCTGCAGCGACTGTGCGCGCAGGTGCAGCTGGTCGTCCAGTGCCCGCTGCTCGTCCACCAGCGTGGCCCGGCGCGCAAGCACCGCGCCGGTGCCGGCGGTGCCGGCGATCAGGGCGGCCAGCAGGGACCAGCCGGCGATGCGGATCAGGCGGGGTGACATGCGCGGAAGGTCGCGGGCTCGTGGACCGGGCGCGGCATGGTCGCACACCTGCCACGGTAGCCCGGGGGCGCGGCCTGCGCCGCAAGCGGCCGCGCCTTGCGCGGCAGATGCCTTGTTCCAGCAGGCTTTGCGCGCCAGCCGCTCCATGCCGCGCTGCCGCAGATGGACGATTAGTACCAATGTGCTATCGGCGCCAGCCCGTGCAACGGCTACTTTGCGCCACGTTCCATGGGAACGGCCGCCTGGCCCTGCCCGTGCCAGCTCACCAGGGAGTCACCCGCAATGCACGTCCCCAGCTCGGGTCTTGGACCCGCCAAACCGCTTCCGTTCTACCGGCACCTGTATTTCCAGGTGGTCGTGGCCATCGTCATCGGCGTCCTGGTCGGCTATTTCGATCCCAAGCTGGGTGAGGCGCTCAAGCCGCTGGGCGATGCGTTCGTCAAGCTGGTCAAGATGATCATCGGTCCGGTGATCTTCCTGACCATCGTCACCGGCATCGCCGGCATGACCCACCTCAAGAGCGTCGGCCGCGTGTTCGGCAAGGCGATGATCTATTTCCTGTTCTTCTCCACCCTGGCGCTGGTCGTGGGCATGGTGGTGGCGCACGTGGTCCAGCCCGGCGCCGGCATGAACGTGGTGGCCGCCGACCTGGACCACAGCAAGATCGACGAGTACGTGTCCAAGACGCACGACATGACCGTCACCGGCTTCCTGATGGACATCATCCCCAAGACGCTGGTCAGCCCATTCGTGGGCGACAACATCCTGCAGGTGCTGTTTGTCTCGGTGCTGTTCGGCATTGCGCTGGCACTGGTGGGTGAGCGCGGCAAGCCGATCACCGATTTCCTCAACGCGCTGGTCACCCCGGTGTTCCGCCTGGTCCACATCCTGATGAAGGCCGCCCCGATCGGTGCCTTCGGTGCGATCGCCTTCACCATCGGCAAGTACGGCCTGGACGTGCTGACCAACCTGGCCTGGCTGGTGGGCAGCTTCTACATCACCTCGCTGTTCTTCGTGATCGTGATCCTGGGGCTGGTCGCGCGCCTGTGCGGGTTCTCCATCTTCAAGCTGATCCGCTACCTCAAGGCCGAACTGCTGCTGGTGCTGGGCACGTCCTCCTCCGAGTCGGCGCTGCCCTCGCTGATGGAAAAGATGGAACAGGCCGGCTGCAAGAAGTCGGTGGTGGGCCTGGTCGTGCCGACCGGCTACTCGTTCAACCTGGACGGCACCAACATCTACATGACCCTGGCGGCGCTGTTCATCGCCCAGGCGACCAATACCGAGCTGACCCTGGGCCACCAGATCACGCTGCTACTGGTGGCCATGCTCAGCTCCAAGGGTGCCGCTGGCGTGACTGGCGCAGGCTTCATCACCCTGGCCGCCACGCTGTCGGTGGTGCCGGAAGTGCCGGTGGCCGGCATGGCCCTGATCCTGGGCGTGGACCGCTTCATGTCCGAGTGCCGCTCGCTGACCAACTTCACCGGCAATGCGGTGGCCACCATCGTGGTGTCCCGTTGGGAAAACGCGCTGGATCGCGACAAGCTCAACGCCGCGCTGGACGGCAAGCTGGAAAGCGAACCCGATCGCCTGCCGACCCCGGCCTGAGGCACTCGCTATCCCACGTCGCGACGGAGGCCGGGCCACACAGCCCGGCCTCTTTCGCACACCGCCATGCGCAAGCCGCATGGCCTGATGCCGCTGCCGGCGGGCTCCCGCCAGATGGGACCAATGCCGGACCGCTGCCGGTCCGGTCAGCAACGCGGCGGTAGAATCCGGCCCCTCACCTGCTTCTCAAGACGCCCCCAACGCCGATGTCCAAAGAAGAATTCAAGCAAGCCGCCCTGGACTACCACAGCCAGCATCCGCCGGGAAAGATCAAGGTCACCGCGACCAAGCCGATGATCACCCAGCGCGACCTGGCCCTGGCGTATTCGCCGGGCGTGGCCTACGCGTGCGAGGAAATCGCCGCCGATCCCAACACGGCCAGCAAGTACACCGCGCGCGGCAACCTGGTGGCGGTGATCACCAACGGCACCGCGGTGCTGGGCCTGGGCGACATCGGTCCGCTGGCGGCCAAGCCGGTGATGGAAGGCAAGGGCGTGCTGTTCCAGAAGTTCGCCGGGATCGATGTGTTCGACATCGAGATCAACGAGAAAGACCCGCACAAGCTGGTCGAGATCATCGCCTCGCTGGAGCCGTCCTTCGGCGGCATCAACCTGGAAGACATCAAGGCGCCGGAGTGCTTCATCGTCGAGCGCGCGCTGCGCGAGCGGATGAACATCCCGGTGTTCCATGACGACCAGCACGGCACGGCGATCATCGTCGGCGCGGCGGTACTCAACGCCATGATCGTGACCGGCAAGAAGATCGAAGAGGTCAAGCTGGCCACCACCGGCATGGGCGCGGCAGGCATCTCCTGCGTCAACATGCTGGTCTCGCTGGGGCTCAAGCCCGAGAACATCCTGGCCCTGGACCGCGACGGCGTGATCCACACCGGCCGCACCGACCTGGACCCGGACAAGCAGCGCTACGCGCGCGATACCGACAAGCGCACCCTGGCCGAGATCGTCGATGGCGCCGATATCTTCCTGGGCCTGTCGGCACCGGGGATCCTGACGCCGGAGCTGGTCAAGACCATGGCGCCGCAGCCGATCATTTTCGCCCTGGCCAACCCCACGCCGGAAATCATGCCGGAAGAGGCCAAGGCCGTGCGTCCGGACGCGATCATCGGCACCGGCCGTTCGGACTATCCGAACCAGATCAACAACGTGTTGTGCTTCCCCTACCTGTTCCGTGGCGCGCTGGACTGCGGCGCCACCGGCATCAACGAAGCGATGAAGGTCGCCTGCGTCAAGGCGATCGCCGGGCTGGCCCGTCGCGAGGCCTCGGACCTGGGCACGGCCTACGGCGGCGAGACGCCGAGCTTCGGCGTCGATTACCTGATCCCGCGCCCGCTCGATCCGCGCCTGCTGGTGGAGCTGTCCTCGGCCGTGGCCCAGGCTGCGATGGACTCGGGCATCGCCGAGCGTCCGATCCAGGACATGGCCGCCTATCGCGAAAAGCTCAGCCAGTTCGTCTACCGCACCAGCCTGATGATGAAGCCGGTCTACGACCAGGCGCGCAGCAACCTCAAGCGCGTGGTCTATGCCGAAGGCGAGGAAGAAGTGATCCTGCGCGCGGTGCAGACCGTGGTCGACGAAGGCCTGGCCTTCCCGATCCTGATCGGCCGCCCGGAGATCATCGACCAGCGCATCGCCCGCATGGGCCTGCGCCTGACCGCGGGCAAGGATTTCGAAGTCACCAATATCAACGATGACCCGCGCTTCAACGAGTACTGGCAGAGCTATCACGCGCTGACCGAGCGCAAGGGCGTGACGGTGGCGGCGGCCAAGAACCTGATGCGTTCGCGCCCGACCCTGATCGGCGCGTTGATGGTGGCCCGTGGCGAAGCCGACGCGATGCTCACCGGCATCGTCGGCCGCTTCCACAAGAAGCTCGGCTACGCGCGCAGCGTGATCCCGCTGGAGTCCAAGGTCAGCTCCACCTCGGCCATGACCGGCGTGATCAACCAGCAGGGCGCGTTCTTCTTCCTGGACACGCACGTGCAGGACGATCCGACCGCCGAGCAGATCACCGAGGCCACCCTGCAGGCGGCCTACCGCCTGAAGCT
>JBIIHJ010000465.1:0-15308 GCA_044235875.1 Pseudoxanthomonas sp. | reverse complement strand
CCCGCCGCGCCCTCGGCCGATTCCAATTTTGCCTCGCTCACCTGCAACGGCCAGACTTCGACCGGATAGGCGGTGCGATAGCGCACCGGCATGCCCTGCACCGGCTTGGTCAGCAGCATCGTCTCGCGCGGCACGGTCTGCACGCCGCTCAGCTCCACGCCCGCGGCCGGCTGCAGCTGGGCGATGGACATCGACGGCACCGGCCGCAGGAAATGCGGATACAGCACCGACAGCAACGCCTCGGTGACCTGCGGAAATTCGTCGTCCAGCTTCTTGTGCACGCGCGCAGTGAGGAACGCGAACGACTCGATCATGCGCTCCACATGCGGGTCTTCGCAGACCTCGCCTTCCAGCATCAGCTTGGAGGCGATCTTGGGATAGCGCCCGGCGAACTCCCGCGACAACCGCCGCAGGTAGGTCAGCTCGTTTTCGTAGTAAGGCAGCAGCTCGTCGAGCATGGCGGACACGGGCAGGTCCGCAACGAAGGCACGGACGAAGCCCGCAGGCTAGGGCCGCCCGCCCGCCCCAACCATTCGCCGGATGGGATAGGCCGTTGGGGTATCCGCGTGTCTTTTGGCCACATGGGGAGCGATTGGCTGGGACTATGCTTTGTAGTGCCGACAAGCTGCTATTCAATGAAGACGAACGCGGCCCCGACGACGCCCTGCGCCTACAGTTCGAAGCACTTCAGCAGTCCGACGAACAAGAACCCCAGACCGCACAGGCCGTGCTCGAAGGCCTCATCCTCAAACACCAGCCCAAGCAGTCGCAGCTGCGCATGCAGCCGGCACGCACCGTCGGGAAGAAGCAAGCTGAAGGCTAAGTGAGATCACAGCGCCAACAACGCACAAGGCCCGCATCGCGGCGGGCCTCGTTGAATGCGGTGGGTTAAGATCAACCTACGGGCCCGGAACCTGATTAACTTCAACGCGTCGATTCAAGGATCGCCCTTCCTCCGTTGAGCTGTCGGCAATTGGCATTCCTGCACCACGCCCTTCAACACGCTTAAACGCTGATGGATTTGCTCCATTAGCAATAAGCCACTCATGCACGGCCCTAGCCCTCCTGGCAGACAATTTCTCGCACTCACTAGGATCACATTCTTCGCTATCGGCAAATCCAAGAATTTCAAAGCGAAGATCGTTGTACTTCTTGACAACCATCAAATCGCGATCGATTGCCTGTTTTGCAAATTCTCCATCAAGAGCTGACACAAGCGATATTCCGATTCCAGACTCGCCGTTGTTGAAGTTGATTGGCGCCATTTCTAGACCAGAAATAGCCGGTGGCGCATCACTCTCCCTAGCAGCATCCTGTGCAACAGCGCACGAAGCGCAAAGCACCGATAGGAAAAACACGATAGTCTGCCTGCTCATCGGCAACTCCCATCCATGCTGCCCCTACAGGATGCATCAACAGAACCCTGAGCTTGGCGCTCAATCTGTGTATCGTTGTACCCGCCACCTGGTGTCCATCCATCCGCGGATGACTCAGCGAAATTAGCCGCCTTCTGATATGTGGCTTGAGATCTGTAGCCTGCAACCTCTTCGGCTTTTCGTTCTGTGAGGCTCGAAACAGGGCGCCCCCTCTGCTGGTCATTCGCGCCATGCTCGCCCTCGTGAGTCACAACGCGTGCTAGGACATTCAAAGTCCTATCCTCACCCTTTCGTGTAGCCGCACCCATATCAAGAGTTACATGCTCCCCGCCGTCTGTACGCATAGAAGCATTGCCACCTGGACCGCCAAGACTGGCAAATGAAACACTTACCTTGTCGTCGCCTTTAGTACCATAGAAACCTACCACCCTCTGCAATCTACCTTATTCACTTTGCGATAGGCGGCTGCTCTTAGTAGCATCAGCCACACGATTTAATGCTGCCTCAAACTTGCCACAGCTTCCGTTGCCACCATGTTTACAGCGCGGCGCGCAGGATCACTCACCACTAGAGTGAGAAAATTTATTTAGTTGAAAAATAATCCTCGATTGTCGATTCAAAATTTAATCGTAGCAATGCCCTTTTAAGAATATATATACGAAATATTTCAATTAATTTTTTGTGCGCATGAATTATCTTCTTCAATTATTGAAATAGCGTTAGAAAGCGCGCCCCACGCCCCAGTTGATGGCACGATCATGGCCATCGGATCCCCTTCCGCTGGTGCCGGTCCCGGTGCCGGAAATCTTTCCAGCGCTCTCGTCAGATATGGAAGTGCACCTTTCGCATCACACCCGGCCAACCTTAATATATCGGCTATATCAACCGTGGTTTCTTCGTCGCTTTGTTCGAGAATTGGAGCAAGAGCTGGCACCTGTAGAGCAGCTTTGGCTCGTTGCTCAGATGGTGGCAAATCCCTGATGCGTTGATAGACAGACCGAACATCACTCGATCTCGTCTCTAGCGCCGAACCAGAATTCGATTTACTTATTCCGGCGGTCGCAGTACATGCACAGCCTAAAATTATCTCAGAAAATATAAGAAAAGCTAATGGATAAATTCTCATCGCTTGAGCTCTTATGGCCATGACGTTTTGAACTCCACGTTGACTGGGGCGGTAGCGCCCCGAGGATCAAGTTTTGGGTCTACGGTGGTAGCTGGCAGACTCCCTGCATTTCTCACGCCGTTCGCACTGAATGTTGAAGGAAGAGTCAGGTTCTCATAAAAGCGAGCGCTTCCACTCCAAGACGCGCTTCCTGATGAGCCAGCTGGAGGACTAACCGCGAATGTGTCTCGCGATGGCACCGTACCTACAGCGCCTTGGGGGACCTCGAAAGCTTCGTAGTATGTTAGAGAACTTGTAATTTTCTCAGGCTTGGTAATCTCTACCTTAGTCGTCATTTTTTGTATGACGTAGCCACCGTTTGGAGAAGGATTTGTGAGTTCAAATTCGCGAGTCATTTGCTGGGTTCCATTGCGCCCTGGATCAACATGCACATTTATTTCGCGCAGTTTCTGAATTTCTTTCGCCGGTTGCGAGGCGCTATCGCTCTGGACTCGGCGACGATTTTCGCTGTCGTCGGCCGCCCTGCCATCGGGATCCACGAACCTGTAGGTATTGTTGTTTGCATACCAGTAGCGATTGAACGCTTTCGAGCCGCTTCTGGCAGATATAGGATCTACAGACAGAAATCGCCCGAGTTGTGAATCGTAATAACGCTGCTGCATGTAGCTCATACCAGTATAAGTGTCCCGTACCTGACCGGCATATCCAGGCCCATCTGTATCAGGTCTGTTGAGAAGGTCTCCATACGGTGCGTACTCGCTTCGTTCGATCACGTTCCGGCCGGCATCTGTGACTGCGACGGGACTCCCGAGCGAATCTGTGTGGATGTATTCAACGGTCTGGGCGTGCCCAGGGGTGCATAAAACCATGAGGAGGCCTAGTGCAGCCGTTACGCGTGCACATAAGACGCGCCTCTCAATGCGTGACATGAAAATTTTCATGAAGCCCCTTTTTGCGCCTGCGTTGGAGGGATATCCAGATCACCGAAGGGTCGACATTCACACAGAGAGAACACCGAGTCGCAATGTCAAACTTTTAAAAAAAGTTAATTCTCAAGCGCACTGGCGCCAATTTGCCGCGGACGAAGATATTTTGAGGCTGGCAATTGAATTATCTCTATGACTCACAGATCGTCCGATTTCAGTTGGTTGCGAGTTGGGAATTCACAACTGGTGACCAATCGGAGCACACAGCTGCTTGAGTACAAGATCTAACCTGTATGCTGATTCCGGCGTAGGGCGAACTGAAGCCAAATGAAGGTGTCAGCGTAGAAGCTATTGTTGCAGTGTCTCCTCGCTTCACCTGGTAGCCATATGCCCCGGCAACTGAGCCCCAGGTTGCCGTATAGGTGTACTGCGCAAATCGGGACCGATATGTAATGACCACCCCACTGGGGACTGCGGGTGCACCTGATCCAGCAGCAGTGACGACAACGGTCTTACTGGCGGAATCGGGCCCGCAACCGCCCGGATTGCATGCGGTTACATGATAGGTATATCTGCCTGGGCTCAATCCACTGACGGTCGTTGACAGTGCCGAGCCTTCGTACACTTGTGTGTCTTCCCCAAACTCGGCCACTGCATCTCGCCAAAGCTTGTAGGTAACAGCGTTCGGAATGGCAGTCCAGGACGCCTGAAAACTTGAGCCTGCAATTTCCGATGGGAGCGTTAGGAACGGCGCACTTTGGGGCGTCAGGTATACCGCCACGCTCGCCTCGTTGCTCCAGCTCCCGCAGCTGCTATTGACGCAGGCTTGGACTCGGTAGCTGTAAGCGTTATTGGTCTTGCCCGTCGCGACATAGCTGACCGCTGCGGAGTTTTGCACCTGCGTCCAACTGCCTGATCCGACCTTCTCCTGAGCCTGATAAGCCGTCGCATCGCTCACGCTGGTCCAGCTGACCGTGTAGGTTCCGCTGCTGTTAGTCGATGCCACCGTAGCCGTAGGAACTCCGATGGCCTGCACGTTGTTGGCGCGGGCCACCAGGCTGCCGCCCAAATAGATGTAGTCGGTGTTCTTGCCGGTGCGCTGGTTCTTCTGGTAGCGCAGCACCCCGTCCTGGCCATACAGCGAAGTGATCTGGCCGTTGGATGCCGTGGACAGTACCCGGGTGCCATTGGCGTCGTAGCGGTAGCTTTCCTTGTTGGTCGCCGCACGCAGGCGGTTGCCGTAGTCGAAGTTGAAGAGCTGGCCGTTGCGGTTGACCACGTTGCCCTGTGCGTCATAGCCGATACCCACATCCTGGCCACCGGCAGCCAGATTGCTCGCCAGCTCCAGCTGCTGCTTGCTGTTGTAGTTGTACTGGTAGTTCACAGCCGAGCCGACCTTGAAGGTCTTCAGGTTGTCCAGCACGTCATAAGTAAAGGCAGCTTGGTTGTCGCCACCGAACATCACCGATTGGGTCGTGCGCAGGCGGTCGAGCCCGTCGTAGGTCATGCTGCGGGTCTGATGGCCGTTGACTACATAGTCGGTCACCGAGCCCACGTTGCCGTTGGCATCGAAGCTGTAGGCCATGTCCATCACCGCACCAGCACCGGTATCAGTACTGCGGGCCGGCAGCTGGCGTGCGTTCTGGGTCATGGTGTGGACCACACCATTGCCGTAGGTGAACTGCTTGATCGCCCCGTTGGGGTAATAGCTCACCCCGGTGGCGAACGTGCCGGCCTGCGTGGGCTGACCCAGCGCGTTGGGCGCATAAGCAACACTAAGCCCGGACGGATAGACGTGGCTGGCAAGACTGCCGTTTGCGTCGTAGCCATAGCCGATGGAGAGCGTACCGCTCTGCCCTGCTTGGGTCATGCCCTCACCGGCCAGCTGGCGGCGGGCGTTGTAGGCGTAGATATTGATGACAGCCTCAGCGCCGTTGGCGTTGTAGGTCGTCACCTGATAAGGCTTGCTATCAGCAGTGTAGGTCCAGCTTTGATTGCCCTTGCCGTCGGGGAAGCTCAGGGTGTTGAGGCGGTTACGCGCATCGTAGCTGCGGCTGACCTTGCGTGCGGCCACCGCGGTGTTGCTACCTTCATCGCAGGCCTGAGTTGAAGGCAACCCGGCCGCAGACCAAGCCACGTTGCCCGCCGCGTCATAGCCCACCAGGCTGGCGCCGGTCTCCGGCTCGACACTGCGACACAGCTGCTGATAGGCGTTGTAGTTATAGCTGCGGGTCACATTGATGGTATTGCCGCTGTCGCGGCGCACGATGGCAGTAGGTTTGCCGAACACATCACGTGCGATCTCGGTCACCGCCCCTTCGGGCGCCTCGACCTTGATCGGAAAGTCGGTACTTGGCTGGTCATAGGCCATGTAAGAAGTGGTGGTCACCCCACCGCGCGGGTTGGTGACCTGGGCTTTGAAGCCGGCCAGGTAGGTGGTGGTGGCCAGCTGCAGACTTGGATTGAGCTCGGTGTCCTGACCGACCGAAGTGACCCGGCCCAACGCGTCGTAGCTGGTCCAGGTGCCGGTGTTCAAGCTATCGGTGATGCCTGGATAAGAAGCAAAAATGGTCCGACCTTCATGGTCGTAGGCCAATCGCTGGACGTGCGCTGTGCCCGCTTCGTTACCGCTGTCGTATTCACGGGTGACGATCGGACGCCACAGCCCGTCGTAATAGGTCACTTTGCGAGCATTGCCGGTGGCCACGGTCTGGCGCCAATGGCCAGCGGCCAGCCCCACTTCCGCCGACCCAACGGGCTCGAACAGCTGCGTGGTGGGGTTTGCCGCCACGCCATCGCTTGGATAACTGATCGACGCCAGGCGTCCCATCGCATCGTAAGTAAAGCCGTACTGGTAGCTCAGCTCATCGGTGCGGCTGGTGATCCAGCCTGCGTCGTTCACCACGGCAGACTGCCCAGCGCCGTCGGCATAACCCACACTCTGGGGAATGCCTCGCTTCCAATTTGAGAACGTCGTGGTGCGGTTGTTCGGGTCGGTCAGCGTGGACAACACACCGCCGGGGCCATACCCGTAAGTGCCGGTCAGCCGTCCGAACGCGTATGTCTTGGTCAACTGACCCAAGCTGTTGTATTCACCCGCGGCGTTGACCAGCCCCGTGCCCAAGTTGGTCACCGATAGTGGCTGGTCCATGACCCAGAGCGCGAGGTTATCCGCGTACAGGTTCTTTTCGGTGACGGTGCCAGACGGACCACTGCGCGTGATCTGGGAGGGGCGCGCGAACGCGTCGAAAGTCGTCGACCAGGAGAAACTGACACCGTCCTGCTGCGTGACCCGCTGACTCAAGGGGTGGTAGCGGCTGGCAAACTCACCATCGCCGCGTGACTGGATGCTGTAGCCGATATAGCTGGGATAGGGGCCGGCATCAGGCGCCGCATATGTGCGTGTTTCGGTGCGTAGCGCGTTGCTTCCTGATACGCCGGACTGCTGGGTCAACAGTTGACCTTCATTGACTCGGAACCGATTGCCATAAACAAGCCGGTTTGTGCTGCCATCAGGATTGGTAACTGTTGTGGTTCTGACACCAGAGGTGGACGACGTGCACTTCGGCGCGGCCGTCGCGCTAGCCGGCACAGTGGTTGGGTCCCAGCACCCTGCCGTGCCGTCATAGGCATAGCTCCAAGAATAGCCTGCGCTCGGCAAGCCCGGCCCTTGGACGGTCTTAGAGACCAAGGCCATGGCAAAGACTTCCTTGGGAAAATAAGCGTACAGAGAGTCCTGACTCATGCCGTCTACAGACAGGCATTCTCGAGGAACCCACGTACGCCCCATTTGTATTGCCCGCAGCCCGAACGTTACCTTCGCTCCGCTCGGGTGCGTTACGGTCCCCGTGTAGCTATTGCTTCCACCAATCGCCTGGTCACACTGCCCCCGTTGGCCAGGAGTCCGTAAGACGAGGTCGTACAGACTGAATTTCCATGCACTCTGATCAGGCAGGGTGGCTTGTACAAGACTGGAACCAGTGTAGCTGTAGCTCCAGGTCCGCCCCGCACTACTCGCGGACTGAATCTGGTAACCAGCTGCATCGGTATAGGTAAAGGTGATGGAGCGGCCATCGCTACTGGTGATGGACTGCAACTGGTTGGCATTGGAAGGGTTCCAGTTGTAGGTCACCGTGTTGCCAAAACGATCGGTCGCCTGCGTCGGATAGAGGACATACTCATTGCGATACAGGAGGTAGCCGTTATAAGCCTGCGGCGTCACGACAGATGAGCGGCTCGCTGCGAGCGCTTGCGGTGCAGGTGACGATTTGTGCAGCGTCGAATGGCTGCGGGTGGTCATATGATCGAATCGATAGCGCGTGCCATCTCGCGTAACAATCTCAAATCCTTCGCCGACAGAAGGATTGCTGCCTCCAGCGAGGCTTGCGAGACAAGACACTGCCGAACCGTCCGCCAAAGCCAAGGCATAGGCGCGCCCACCGGTTGGCCTGGCATTGGCGCCGGGGTTGACTAAAAGCTCTTGATCTCCTTTGCCAGGCAGATAGACGAAGGTGCCCTGCCAGTATTCACCCGCAGAGAATTCGCCACCTTGCTGACCCACGACATCCGGCGGCGCTTCGTAGTTTGAGCAGCGGGTGCCATAAATCGCACCGGTGCCAAAGGCCCATTTGCTGCCTAGCGGAAAGACACCATGGATGCTGGGAATCGAGAGATCCCAATCGCCAAAAAAACCGTGGAAGCCGTCACTACCCTGCCCCGTGCTGAGGCGCCGGGTGACTTCTACTGGAAGCGCCGAATTGCCCGGCACAGAGATATCAGTCTGGGTGAAGCCAAGGGAGCCGCTGTAGAGATTGACCTCGTCTCCAGCCAAGCCAGTGTTGAGGCCCTTGACCTGCGAGGTCGCGGTGACAAGCTTGCTGAACTCTTCTGGCAGCTCAACCGTCTGGGCAAGAGCTGCCGTAGGCAGTGCCAGCCCTGCAGCAAGCGTCATGAAGGTAGAGAGCACTTTCCCGCACGCCAGCCCAAGACTGGCATTCCATGTGACACGCATTGAATCCCCTTGCGCCAAGGGCGGCAGCCCCATACCGCCTATTCCCTAGCAGCACACCAATTAGTGCCCAAAGATGTCAGTTCTGTCAAGAAGGGCTGGTACGGGATGGGTATTCCCCAAAATAAGAGGCGCTCATGCCTTTGCAACTTGCTGCAAGGCCAGCCTTGCAAGGACTGTCGATCCCTGGCAATCGCATCGTCCAACAACGGTCAAGGCACCTTCTATCGGCCAGCAGCGGACATGAAGCAACCCCCGCGTGAGGCCGAGACGCAAGGCGATTTCGGCATGAACGAATTTTATTTTTATCTCTTCACACGAACGTTATTGAAATAGGAGTTGGACGGCTGAAAGTTTCGACCCTAATTGGATAAGGTCTGCCCTCCTGAGGCGCCTTTGGACCTGCCTCCTCCCCTGCTAATAAAGCATCGGAGAAAACTTATCAATAATAACGCCGTCCCGAATTAGTGCATAAAAATCTGTTCCGGACGTATTCTTGACTCCAGAGCAATTCACATACCGAATTTGATCTCCTTCCGCGAATTCGCCCTTCATGTTGACCCATCCCCCATGCGTCTCGGGCGAGGGATTACCCACTAGCTTAGAGCCCTCGATCACTTGATCAGGAGTCAAAGGCACTGATATCGCGCAGCCGTGCAGCCCGATCCGATCCGAGAACAATGCTTTTTCATAGGCCCAATTAAATCCGTTGGCCGAGACGCAACTCACCAACATAAAAATTGAGCCAAACATAAGAGCGTTCGAAATTCGACGCTTCCCCCTACGCCAGCTTTCGTTAAAACTCATTCGCTGCCTCATTGAAAGGAGCCTGATGTTCCATCTGATAATCTGGATTAGCCCAGCCACGATTTTTCTCGGCAACCCCAGAGTAGATTGTGTGAAGAATTTCATGAGCAAATAAAATTTTTACATCTACGCCAAATCCATCGTTCCAAAATCTCATGGGCCCCGGAGAAGGAGATCCATCGAGCGTCGACGGCACGCCGCCGTCGTGCCTCAATGTGGCTGTATCGTTTGGTGCCGGCCCTTCATTTGCAATGGTGACAATTCTTTCCATACCTTGAGTAATGGAAGAGCCGCTTATAACCTTATCCGCGATACCTAGCGACGAATTTCCCCTGATGGTAACTGCGCCATCTTCGGCAGCTAGAGCTTTGCCTCCCGCATATTTTGAGGTCATTGCCTTCTCCGCGCTGAGTATCCTACTACCGCGGCCAAAGAGCTGAGATAACTTCCCACCCAGTGCCGCATCTCTGGTGACCTCTCTTCCTTTCTTGTCTCTAAATTCATCGAATTTACAACTACCCACCCCGTCCGTTGTCGTGCACTTCCGCCCGTCTGGATCCTTGAACCTATACGGGTTGTTATTGGCATACCTGTAGCGACTAGATGCATCAAGAGGGCTACTGTAGACCGTCACAGGATCAACACTTAAAAACCCGCCTAGAGCGGGATCGTAATAGCGCTGCTGCATGTAACTAAGTTCTGTAGCAGCGTCTAATACATGCCCGGTAAATCCTGGTCCATTCTTAGTTGAGGCGGTCAAAATCCGGCCGTATGGCTCATATTCGATGCGCTCGATCACATTTCGAGCGGCGTCAGTAACCGCGACCGGACTCCCGAGAGCGTCGGTGTGGATGTACTCGAACGTCTGGGCATGCGCGGTCGTGCACGCTGCTGCGATCAGGCAAAGCGCCGCAGCCAGACCAGGCAAATATTCATTGGACCACCAACTGCGTAAAGAAAAAGCAGACATATTTTGCGCCCTCTTTAGTATCTCAAACGCCCGTGTAATTCACCTCACCCTAGGCAAATTTTTTGTGGACTTCAACGCACCTTGGAAAATCTCTCAAGCAGCTCGGCACGGCAATAAGTCAAAGACCCAAGATGAATTTTGCACATTCCTCACTCCTGCCCCGAATACACAATTTGCGAGTAGGGGGAGCATCCGTACGCATTACATGCCCTCACCTGATACTGAGGCGTTGGCGTCGGAAAGCTGCTGATGTTCACCAACATAGTCGTGGAAAGAGCGGGCCCGTTGTAGGTCATGTACCCGATCAATTGATAACTAGTAGCATTAGGCGCCGCGTCCCACCAAGCCGTGAAGCGCTTTTGCTTGTAGCTGACCGTCTCAACTTGTGCATTCAATCCTGTGGGCGTTGGTGGAACCAATGTCACGACAGTTGTAACTGATGCGCTCCACCCACTACATCCAGATGGATTGCAGGCCCGAACCGTGTACTGGTAACTACCAGCGCCTTTTCCACCAACCGTGTAAGAAGTTCCAGAGGAGTTGAAGACCGTTCCTCCGTTCTCCTGAAGCTCATAGCTTGTGGCGTTCGCCACGCCACTCCAGCTTATTGCATAGCTCCCGCTATTGTTCGTAGAAGGCGCGCTCAGTGATGGCACACCGGAGGGAGGCAATAGGACTTGCGTCGTCGCTGTGCTACTCCACGGACCACACCCGGATGAATTGCATGCCCTGGCCTTGTACTGGTAGCTGCCATTCCCCTTGCCGCTGATGACGGTCGAGGTGGACGTACCGCTGTAGCCAGTCACATCGTTCTCCTGCAATTCGTAGCTGGCCGCTCCACCCACGGCACTCCAGCTCACGGTGTAGCTGCCCGTAGAGTTGGTGCCAGGCGCTGTTACCGCCGGCGCTGTGCTGGGCGGCAGCAGTACCGTCGTGGTCGCCGGTGACGAGTAGCTACTGCAACCTGCGGTGTTGCATGCGCGGACTCGATAACTGTAACTCCCCGATGCTCGACCGCTCACTGCTTGGCTCGTCACGTTGCCGGCAACAAGCTGCATCCAGGTACCGCCATCGCCGCTTTCCTCCAGCCGGTATTCACTTGCATTGGTGACGGCGGTCCAGCCCACCATATATGCGCCGTTAGCACTGGAAGCCGGTGTCGTGGGCGCGGCTGGTGTCGCTGGGACATAGATCACCGTGGTTTGGGTGAGCCCGGAGTAACTGCCGCACCCACCAGTCCCGCAGGCGCGTACTCGGTAGCCATATGTCCCGGCTGCCAAGCTGCTGAAGGACTTGCTTAGATCCGCGCCTGAGGACACCTCTGACCACGCCCCAGCGCCAAGCTGCTGCTCCAATTTATAAAAGTTGCTGTTGGCCACGCTGGACCAAGTCACGGTGAAGTTGCCACCGATAGCGGTTCCCGGCGATGTGATGCTCGGCGCCGAAGCCGGCACCAGTTGCACCGCAATAGTGGCCTCATTGCTCCAAGCACCGCAGTTGGCATACAAACAAGACTTAGCGCGATAGCTGTAGGCTCCATCGCCTTTGCCGCTGACCGTCAGCGTGGTGTTCGTACCGGTGTATACGCCCGTCCAGGCTCCCGCACTGCCTACCTTTTCTTGTATCTGGTAGCTCGTGGTATTGGCAGTGGGCGTCCAAGTCACCGTGTACAGCCCGTTGGTGCTGCTGGCCGGCACCGAAGTGCTCGGCACCGGCAACGCCTGCGCATTAATGACGCGGGCCACCAGGCTGCCACCCAGATACACGTACTCTGAGTTCTTACCCGTGCGCTGGTCCTGCTGGCGCCGCAGCACGCCATCCTGCCCGTACAACGAGAAGATCTTGCCCAGTGTCGGACTGTCGTTCAGCACGCGCCGCCCGTTGGCGTCGTAGCGATACGACTCCTTGTTGGTGGCCAGGCGCAGGCGGTTGCCGTAGTCGAAGTCGAACAACTGCCCGTTGCGGTTGACCACGTTGCCCTGGGCGTCGTAGCCGATGCCGACATCCTGACCACCAGGCGCAAGGTTCGTCGCCAGCTCCAGCTGCTGCCTGCCGTTGTAGTTGTACTGGTAGTTCACGGCCGAGCCGACTTTGAAGGTCTTGAGGTTGTCCAGCACGTCATAGGTAAACACGGCCTGGTTGTCACCACCGAACATCACCGAGGAGGTGGTCAGCAGCCGGTTCTGCCCGTCATAGCTCATTGACCGACTCCGATTGCTGTCCACGTAGTCGGTGATCGAGGCCACGTTGCCATCGGCGTCGAAGTCATACCCCATGTCCATCGCCGCACCATCGGTACTGCGCGCCGGCAGCTGACGGCCGTTCTGGGTCATGGTGTGGACGATGCCATTGCCGTAGGTGAATTGCTTGATCGCACCATTGGGGTGGTACAACACCCCGCTGGCATAGCTGCCCGCCTGGGTCGGCTGGCCCAACGCGTTCGGCGCATACGACACCGACAGGCCCGACGGATACATCTGCAGGGCCATGTTGGCGTTGGCGTCATAGCCGTAGTCCATCGACGCCGTGTCGGCCCCTGGCTGGGACATGTCCTCACCGATCAGCAGGCGGCGATGGTTGTAGCTATAGCTGTTGACCACCGCATCGCCGTTGGCGCTGTTGTAGGTCGTCACCAGCTCGGGCAAGCCATCGGCCGTATAATTCCAAGCTTGGTTGCCACGACCATCTGGGAAGATCAGCGTCTTGAGCCGATTGCGGGTATCGTAGGTTCGGCTCACCGCGCGACCGCTGGACCAGGCCGCATCCTGGTCGCAGGAGGCGGTGCTGCCGAAGGACGCCTGCGTAAGTCCGGTCGCAGAAGCCGTCACATTGCCGGCCAGGTCGTAGCCATACACCGTTACACCTGCCTCGGGCTCAATCGACTTACACAGCTGTTGGTCGGCCTGATAGACATAGCTACGCGTCACCGCCACCGAGCCATCGTCGTTGCTGCGGGTGATCGATAGCGGCTTGCCGAACACATCGCGCACGATGCTGGTGCGCGCACCTTCCGGCGCCAGGATGAGGGTCGGGCTGTCGTAGCTGGGCTGATCGAAGGCCTGGTAAGACGTGATGGTCACCAATCCACGCGGATCGGTCGTCTGGGTCTGATGCCCAGGCAAATAGCTAGTCAGCGTGGACAGTGCGCCGCTGTCGCTGTCCACCGAGACTGACGCTGTTCGCCCCAAGGCATCGTAGGTGGTCCACGTGCCTGTCGTGGGGGCGCTCGATGTGCTGGGGTAAGAAGCAAATACTCGACGGCCTTCAGCATCGTAAGCAAATCGCTGAAACCGCTGCGTGGCTGCCTGATCAGCAGCGTCGTACTCCTGGATGAGCAGCGGCTGCCAATATGTATTGAAGTAGATAATTCTGCGGGCGGCGCCGGATGATGTTGTCTGCCGCCAATGGCCTGCCGCGATGCCAAATTCAACTATTCCAACCTGCTCGAAATTCCTGCTTGTCGGATTCCACGCCTGGGCATCATCGGCGGGAGGGGTAGTTGAAGCCAAGCGACCCATTGCATCGTAGGTTAGCGAGGTCTGGTTGCCCAATTCATCGACATAGGCCTCGATGAAACCCTGATCGTTGACAACTGCGTGCTGCGCAGTGGTATCGGCATAACTGACCAGCTGTGGGACGCCGCGCTTCCACGCGCCATAGCCTGTCGCATATCCATTGGCATCCTGCAGTGAGCTCAAGGTTCCATCGGTGTTGTAACTCGCCACCCACTTCAGCGCACCAAATGACCTGATCATGTGCGGGAGGCTATCGCTCGTGAAAGACGTTTCTTCAACAACTACGTTATTGATCTCCCTCTTCGCCACCTGCCCCAACACCCACTTTGCAGCATTGTCATGGTAGGTGAGGACCTCGGTCTGGCTGTAGGTTTGTGCATTTAGCGGTAGTGGGGTCGCAATACACAGCGCAGCTCCCAGCCTCAACACAGCGGCCCTAGCTGCCGCAAGCCTGCCAATCCGAAATTTTTCCACCTGTATTCTCCTGGTCACGGCGCCGGTGCACTGCTTTTGACAACCTTCACGGGGCGCGCGAACTGGTCGAAGCACAGACTGTTTCCGGATCCACAACTGGCATCCACCTGCCATGTGAATCGACGCAATTCCTGAGTGATTTCCCGCTTCTTTACCGGCGTGAGCCGCTCACCCATGAAGTCGCCTCGCGTGAACGAGCTGACCCCCACCTGCGATGGATACGCCTGACCAATCGAGTCGAGCTGATAGGTAGTCTCTTCGACGGACTGTATGGAAGACGGGCCACTGCCCCGCTCAACCCGTCGCAATAGGCCTTCATCGACCTTGTAGCGGTTCCCGTAGGTGTAACGGGACCAATCACCGGTCGGACCGGTTACTTCAACGGTCTTATAGTCCGGGCAGCCGGCGCTGCAATTCTCAGACCAACTGTGGTGGGTCGCGCCGTAGGCGTAATTCCACGCGGCAGGTGCCGCTCCGCCGAACGACGAGATCTGTTTCTGTGTAATCGAGATCTGATTAAATAAAAACGGCGTCCAAGCGTAGTTTGAAGTGAGGTCATTTGGATCAGGATAAAAGCATGACTTCGGCACGTAGGAGCGACCATGTTTCACCGACTTAAACGTGAACGTTCCCACAGCGCCCGAAGGATGGGTCATTGTGCCGCTGACACTGTCTTGCCCAGCTGACGCGCCGGATCTCTCGCACATGAGCGAGATTCCTGTTTCAGGCATCGTAAAAGCACCCCTCAGGCTCGAGAAATCAATCGTCCATTTGCTCTGATCAGGCAGGCGCACTTCAGTTAAGCCATTCCCGTAGATATAGGTCCACGATCTGGCGCCATCGCTTACCAGAGCGATGCGCCCGGCTCCGTCATAGCTCAGGGACAGGCTCCGGCCGTCACTCGCCGTGATCGATAGAAGACGCCACGGATTGCTGGTGTCATAGGCATACTGCACATAATTTCCGAAGCGATCTTCGATTCTGGTCGGAAGGATGTAAACCTCATCGCGTGATACCGCGGACGTGCCCGTTGGTGAGGCCATCGCGGCGGCGGATGCCTGCCCGGCCTGGAGGAGTTCCACCGCCGCACCAAATGATTTTATGAT
>JBIIHJ010000314.1:0-4744 GCA_044235875.1 Pseudoxanthomonas sp. | reverse complement strand
TCTGCGCGCCTTCCTTGGTCAGGAAGATGCCGGTGGATTCGATGACGACTTCAGCGCCGACCTCGTCCCACTTCAGCGCGGCAGGATCGCGCTCGGCGGTCAGGCGGATCTTCTTGCCGTTGACGATCAGGGTGGTGCCTTCGACCGAGACGGTGCCCTTGAAGCGGCCGTGCACCGAGTCGTACTGCAGCATGTAGGCCAGGTAATCCGGTTCCAGCAGGTCGTTGATGGCGACGATCTCGATGTCGCCGTCGAAGTTCTGCACCGCCGAACGCAGCACGTTGCGACCGATGCGGCCAAAGCCGTTGATGCCTACCTTGATGCTCATTACAGGGGAACTCCTGAAAGGCCGCTTGCACGCGCGGCACAGCGTTGAAGGGGCCCGCATTCTAGCAGCGTGGCCCGTTTGCACCGGGTCATGGTGCGCAGGCGCCGGATCTGAAGGCAGGGACAGCGCGCGGACCGCGGACCTGCGTGCGTGGGCATCAGGCGATCCAACGCCTTGATCCGGATCAAGGCGTCCCTGCACGCCGCTGCACAGACTGCGCGCACTTTCCCACGCAGGACACCACGTACATGCGCATGATCGCCCTCTCCTTGGCCACCCTCGCCCTGGGCGCCACCGCCCTGCCCGTCCATGCCCAGTCCCGCGGCGACTGGGCCCTGGGCCTTGGCGTGCACCAGGTCAATCCCAAGTCGGACAACGGCGCAATTGCCGGCGGCACCCTGCCACTGGAGGTGGGCAGCGATACCAAGCCCACGGTCAGCCTGGAGTACTTCGTGGCCGACAACCTGGGGCTGGAAGTGCTCGCGGCCTGGCCGTTCGAACACGACATCGCCATCGCCGGGCTGGGCCGGATCGGCAGCACCAAGCACCTGCCGCCGACACTGACGTTGCAGTACCACTTCAACAGCGCCGGGCGGGTGTCGCCCTTCGTCGGCGCCGGCCTGAACTACACGACCTTCTTCAGCGAGAAGACCACCGGCGCACTGGCCGGCAGCACGCTGAGCATGGGCGATTCGTGGGGATTGGCGGCCCACGCGGGCCTGGATGTCGTGGTGAGCCAACGCAGCGCGGTCCGCTTCGATGTGCGCTGGATGGACATCGACAGCCGGGTCCGACTGGATGGCGCCGACCTGGGCACGGCCCATCTCGATCCGCTGACCTACGGCGTGGCCTGGGTGCTGAAGTTCTGATCCCGGTGGCGACAGGGGCCAGCGCGCTCTGGCACACTCGGCATGCAAGGGAGTGCAGGCCGACGGGATCGCCAGGACGGGCGGGAGTCCAGCGCGGCGCGGGCATTCCCCTTGCTCCGTCACGCTCCTGGGAAACCGCATGCACCTTGATCCGATCCGTTGCCTGGCCGCCATCGCGCTGGCCTGCGCCGCACCTTCCGCCCTGGCCCAGGCCGCCGGCCATTCCACACTGGGCGCCGGCATTTATGCCGTCATGCCCAAGTCCAACGCCGGCACCATCCTGGCCGGGACCACGCCGCTGGAGGTGGACAACAGCGTCGGCGCCGGCATCACCTGGGAATACTTCGTTGCCGAAAACTGGGGCCTGGAGACCGCGCTGACCCAGTCCAGCAAGCAGGACATCACGGTCGATGGCGACAAGGCCGGCAGCTTCCTCGCCGTGCCGCCGACGTTGACCGTGCAGTACCACTTCAACGGCAGCGGCAACATCTCGCCCTTCGTCGGCCTGGGGGTGAACTACACCACTTACGTCAGCGAAGAGGGCGATGGCCTGCTCGCCGGCACCGAGCTCAAGCTCAAGGATTCCTTTGGCCTCAGCGCCCACGCAGGCATCGACTTTGCCGTGGGCGAAAGCAGCGCGGTCCGCCTGGACGTGCGCTGGATCGACATGGGCCCCAAAGTCGAGGTCTACGACACCAGGGTCGGCACCTTGAACCTGGACCCGCTGTTCTTCGGCGTGGCCTACGTCAAGTATTTCTGATGGTGTGCCGCTGACATCCTGGCACCGCCGGGCCGGCGGTATCATCGCCGGCCGTTGTGTCCGCAAAGGTCGATCGCCTTGAACCGTTCCATCGTGCGGCCACTGGCCGCGCTGCTTGCCTTGGCGCTCAGTGGCGCCCCGTCCCTGGCCCTGGCCTGGGGCCGCACCGGCCACCAACTGGTGGCCCAACTGGCCCAAGACGCTCTCACCCCGGAAGCACGCCGGCAGATCGATGCACTCCTGGCCACCGAGCCAGGCGCCACCCTGCCGGGCATCGCCGGCTGGGCCGATGAGCTGCGCAAGCAGGACGCCGACCTGGGCAAGCGCACCGCCAAGTGGCATTACGTCAATCTGGGCGAATCGGACTGCCATTACGACCCGCCGCGCGACTGCCGCGACGGCGACTGCGAGGTGGAGGCGCTCAAGACCCAGACCGCGCGCCTGGCCAACCGCGCACTGCCCGCCGCCGAGCGGCTGCAGGCGCTGAAGTTCGTCGTGCATCTGGTCGGAGACACGCACCAGCCGCTGCATTCGGGCTACGCCAGCGACAAGGGTGGCAACGACAGACAGGTCAACATCGACGGCAAGGGCAGCAACCTGCATTCGCTCTGGGACAGCGGCCTGCTGCGCCACACCGGCCTGGACGATGACGCGCTGCTGGCGCAGATCCGTGCGCTGCCGGTCCCGGCCGGCGCCGAAACCGTCATGCCGCTGCCGCCGCCCTCCGCCGCGTGGGCCGAAGCGTCTTGCCGCATCGCGTTGTCGCCCGGCCTCTATCCGGCCGGGGCCAGGATCGACCAGGCGTATTTCGATACGTGGACGCCGGTTGCCAAGCGACAGTTGCGGCTGGCAGGGGTGCGGTTGGCGGCGCTGTTGAACGCAGCATTGGGAACGCACTGAGCGATTCGTACCTGGGTGGCTGAAGTTTCCCCCCCTTCCAAGGACCTGCCACTTCGTTTGCTTGTGCACAGGCCAATAGCGTCAGGCCAAGACGCGCCTGGACAATCCAACGGCTGGTCGACCCACCCGCTGCGGGCCCGAGCCTCAAGCGACATCGATAAACAAAGGCGAACAGGCAGCCGGGCAGGCTCGACGCTACGCCAGACCCGCGCGATCGACTGCTGTTGTAGCGCCGAGCTTGCTCGGCTGCTCTGCCTCGGCTGCCTTAGCTCAACTGCCTTGGCTTGCGTGGCGTTGTCTCGGCTATTGCCTGCCCTCCATCTTCAATGCCTTCAAAGCGGGCCGAGTACCGCAGCCGGAAAAGGGCGTGGCGGCGCGGTTGTCCGGGCCCAACCAATCCCCGCGCCGGGTTCTTTTCGGCGGGGGACAGGCCACCGAGGCACACCATCTGCGCGTGTGTTGATCGCGCTTGGGAACGGGCGCTGCGGTTCCGGATATTTTGCCGGGCGCCAGATCAGCTCGCGCTGCTGAGCGGCTTGAAGGCGCTGCGCACCCAACGGTGTGCAGGCGGACAGCACCCTGCGCCCGCTCGAGTCACACCAGGCGCAACGCCCACCGCACGATCTCGCCCTGCTGCAAGGCGCCGGACTGACGCCCGAGTTCGCGCCCCTGCAGAAACACTGCCATCGTCGGAATGCTGCGGATGCCAAACCGTGCGCCCAGGCCTGGCTGTGCTTCGGTATCGACCTTGGCCAGGCGCAGACGTGGCTCCAGCTGCCCGGCGGCGGCCTCGAAATGCGGCGCCATCATCCTGCACGGCCCGCACCAGGGTGCCCAGAAATCCACCAGCAGCGGCAGGTCGCTGTCACGGGCGTGGGTGTCGAAGTGGGCCGCATCCAGCGCTACCGGACGCCCGGTGAACAAGGCCTGGTGACAGCGGCCGCAAGTCGGCGCTTCGGTCAGGCGAGCGGCGGGCACGCGGTTGCGTGCATGGCAGTGCGGGCAGGCGATCAGCAGTGGCTCGCTCATATGCCGGCCTCGATGGTCCTGTCGCCACGCAAGACGTTGCCGGCGGCATCGGTGACGGTGACCTGCACATCGATCCCCTCGCGCACGCTCTGGGTCACCAGGCAGTAATCCTCGAAGGTCTCCAGCACGCGCTCCAGATGCTGGTAGTCGGCCGTGGCGTCGGGCAGACGCAGCGTGGCGTGCACGCGCGGGAGGCGCCAACGGCCCTGCGCGTTGCGTACCGGCACCGCGGTGATCGAGGCGCGCAGGCGGCCCGGCACGTTCCTGTGCTTGCGCAGCGCGAACAGCAGGCTTGCAGACAGGCAATTGGCGATGCCGGCCAGCAGCAGCCGCGCCGGATTGGGGCCACCGTCGTGGCCCAGGGGCACGGCCTCATCGGCCAGCACGTCGGGCACATCCAGCCCCTCGAACCGGATGCGGAAGGCGTAATCCTCCTCCTGCTCCAGCACCACCGTGATCGGATCTTCGATACTCATGGCAATACCCGGCTTCATCGCGAAGGCCGACAGCGTACGCCGCGGCCTGCGGATCGGCTTGCACATGTGTGTGGGCCAACGCGGCGGCGGCCAGCGCAAGCGGTCGGCTATGCTGCCGCGGGCCATCCGCCAGACCTGATCGCCATGCCGCAGCCGCCCGCTCCCAGCCATCTCAGCCTGCGCGTGGTGCTGGCCCCCGACACGATGCTGGGACCAGGCAAGGCCGAACTGCTGGAACGGGTCCGCGACACCGGCTCGATTTCCGCGGCCGGGCGCCAGATGGGCATGAGCTACAAGCGCGCCTGGGACCTGGTAAGCGCCATGAACCGCATGTTCGCCGAGCCGGTGATCCAGGCCAGCAAGGGCGGCAGCAGCGGCGGTG
>JBIIHJ010000060.1:0-15338 GCA_044235875.1 Pseudoxanthomonas sp. | reverse complement strand
TCGAAGAACTGCGCCCACCTGGTGTGATGCGGCAGGATCGCCTGGTGCAGCATGTCCGGGTTGCTCACCACGATGTCGCCGTGCAGGCGGATCGCCTGGCGCGCATCGCCCGGCGTGTCGCCGTCGAAGGTGAATGCCCTGACCCCCAGCTCGCCGGCGCGGTTGAGTTCCAGCAGCTCGGCCACCTGGTCCTGGGCCAGCGCCTTGGTCGGGAACAGGTACAGCGCCTTGGCCTGGCGCGTCATCGCCGCGCTCACCACCGGAAGCGTGTAGCACAGCGATTTGCCGCTGGCGGTGGGCGTGACGATGGCCACGTGCTCACCGCGCTGGGTCGCCGCCCAGCTTTCGGCCTGGTGTGAATAGAGCTGCTCGATGCCGCGCGCCTTCAGCGCCTGTGCCAGGGCGGCCGGCACGTCTTCGGGAATGGGCGCATAGCGGCCTTCGCGGCCGGGCAGGGTGAAGCTGCCGGTGATGCGATCGTGGTAGCGGCGCTCCAGGCGCTCGGTCAGCAGGGCGCCATCCTTCGATGGCTGGCCATCGGTCGTGGCCAGGGCGCGCTCGGCGTCCTCGGTGCGGCGTGCCAACGCGTAGGCCATGGTCGATCTTCCCCAAAGACCCACAGGGGAGCCGATGCCGGTCTCACCGGGTGAGACGCTTTGCGTAGCGGGCACTTAGCCCTGGGTGCGACTGCATTGACATGCGTGTCCCGCAGATCAGGGGCCTCACACGCACACGGGCACCCGAAGGTGCCCGTGCTTTGGCTTCAACACAGATCCGATGCGTGGATCAGAACGCATATTCCGCGGTCACGCCCAGCAGCGCGGTGGAGCGCTTGGGACCGTCGAACTTGATGCCCGTCGTCGGATCACGCAGCTCGCCCGACTTGGCGCGGAAGTAGTCGTAATGCAGGCCGACGCTGAAGTGCTCGGTGGCATTCCAGCCGGTGCCCAGGCCCGCATACCAGCTGTTGCGTCCGTCGCGACCCCCGTCGGTCAAGCCGAGCTCTTCGCCTGCCGAGTTGTAGTAGTTGGCGTTGTTGTCCGAGGCGCGGAAAAAGCCGCCGCGCGCACCGATGTACCAGGCCGGCGTCAGGTTGAAGCGCGCATTGCCGCCCAGGGTCCAGCCGCGCAGCGCGTTTTCGCTCTGGCGCTCGTTGACCGGGTCATCGTTGAAGGCGTTGCTGACTTCAAGGTTGCCAAGATCGGTGTATCCGCCTTCCACGCCCAGGCCCCACTGCGAGCCGAGCTTCCAGCGATAGCCAGCATCGAGCTGATAGCCGGTACGACGGCCATCGCGGCTATGGAAGGTGTTGAAGTCGCCGCTGCCAAAACGGTCGGCGGTGCCGCCATCGGTACGACCGACGGTGCCGGAGGCAAACCAGTTGCCCTGTCCAACGGCCAGGTCGGGGCGATACGTATCGCCATTGGCGCTCTGGGCAAATGCGCTGGGCGCGACGAGGGCAGCGGCGATGGCTGCGGAAAGCATGATGTTTTTCACTTCGGGATTCCTTGGGTACTTGGGCGGTACATGCCAAACCACAGCGGCATGCCGCGATTGAACGCCGGGCGGGGGATGCACGAGCGGCGTGGGGCCAGTAGAGTCTTTTTGACCTGAAGCGCATCGAAATATTCACGATCTCCAAAGGCTTGACTAACATCGTGTTCAAAGCAGGTTTACGCGAATGAGCGCACTGCGAAGTCGCATCGCGTTGTTGTATCGGAGACACACTTCAGCAATAACGCCGCGCGACGCCTGAGCACGCGCGATCAGACATGAAGGCTGGAAGCGAAGACGGTCTGAGACGGGACATGCTTGACCACAGGGCTTCGTCGAATTTGTTTTTAGCAGCGTTGCCTGGCCAGGCACCTAGGCAAGGTGGTCGCAGAGCGCGCGCACAGACGCCCCGCACGTGCGCATGGGGCTGCTTGCAATGCGGTTCGCGACATGATCAGGTGTCTGAGCTTCGAAAACGGACGCGTTCCTCCCGGGTTGGGAACCAATCCCGGTCGATGGCGGTCAAGCTTTTCGGCGACAACACGGAGCAACACAGGTTGGGACAGACCAGACACTTCGCGCTTTGCGTATACGCCTGCCTGCTGTTGGCCTCGATTGGCCCGGCATCTGCGCAGCAGGCCCAGACGCCAGCCGACGACCGCGTCGCCATTGCGCCACCGGCCGTGCAGGACCGCGCCGCACCACCGCCTGGCTTTGACGCGGGGGATCAGGTGCGGACGATGGACGAGGTCAAGGCGCTGCCACCGGACGACGAAGTGCTGGACCTCTACGGATTCGATAACCCGATCAAGGTCGATGCGAACCGCTTCGGCGACCGTTGGGGTCCGCCGCCGTCACCCAAGCAGATCACCGAAGGTGGCGGTTACCTGGTCTACGGCTTCGCCAAGCTCATCGGCGCTGCCGCCAGGGGGCTCCAACAGATCCCCGGCATCAAGGGCCAGGTCCAACCCGCAATCGCCCGTCCGTCGCCGTTGAACCTGGAGCAGATGGACCGCGCCATGCGCGTCAGCGGACAGGACATGCAGGGCGCCGATGCGCCTGCTGCCGGCGCGATCACGAATGATTGATTCCTGCTTGGGCGCGCGGCGTCCAGCGAGCGTGTGGCTGGTTTGCATCACGCTGACCTGCGCGACCCAGGCGCAGGCCCAACAGGCCGCGCCGTCGCCGCCATCTCCGCCGCCGCCTGCCGTCACTGCACCGGTTACCACCCTGGACCGCGTACAAGCCCTGCGCCCAGAAGAAGAGGTGCTTGACCTCTACACTTTCAAGAATCCCGTCGCCGTCGATCCCAACCGCTTCGACCAAGCCTACGACCCCGGCATCACGCCTGAGGAGATGGCGCTCCGCTACGGCGGCTACGTCAACTACGGTATCAATCAAGGACTCTTGAAGACCTGGAAGGGCATCAAACACGTCACCGGCATGCGACCGTACGAGCAGCCAGCCATTGCACGGCCACCACCGCTCAGCGAAGCGCAGATGCGACGGGCGGTCGAGGGATCGGTGCCGGCCGAGTGACCCGCCATCAGACCTCACATCGAACCATTGACCGATGGCATCGCGCTTCGCGTCCAGGCAGCTGCGGTCGATCCCGGTCCGGCACCAATCCCAGCCTGTCCTGCATCGCCTTGATCTCCGGATTCGACATGAACGCCTTCCACACCAGTCCGGTGCGACCGTTCTCGATCATCACCACCTGCGGGGCCTGGTTGAGGCCCATGGCGATGCCGGAGTACCAGTCCACCTGCTCGTTGAACCAACCGCGGAACCCATAGATGTCCCACATCTGCGCGCCCATGTCGCGATACCAGTGCCTGATCGCCGCCAGCGAAGCATCAGGCGTGTAGGCGTACGCACCGACCGCAGCGGTGGGCGCGAGCGTGCCGTCGTCGACCCGATACCGCCGGACGCAAGCATCTACGCGCCCGCGGTGCCTCCGTCATGACGCGCAGCGGCGATCATCTGCGCGCGGTCTGGATGCCCTGTTGGGCCGCTAGAGGCGTGCCCGGTGGGAAACACTCGGCGGGCGTGAGGCGGGTCCGCCGACTCAATGCGAGGACACATACGTCGCGACCGCCTGCTTCGGTGGTACCGCAAAGTGCTCCCGCATCCGCTTGACCTCGCGCGACGGTGTCAGGCCGAACAGACGCTTGAACTCGCGGTTGAACTGTGAAGGGCTCTCGTAGCCGACGGCATGGCAGGCCGCGGCGGCGGTCATGCCTTCGCGCACCATCAGCAGGCGTGCCTGGTGCAGGCGCGTGGACTTGAGGTATTGCATGGGCGAGGCGCAGGTCACGGCCTTGAAGTGGCTATGGAAGGACGGTGCGCTCATGCCGGCTTCTTCGGCCAGGTGGGTCACGGTCAGCGGCTGGTCGTAGGCGGCGTGGATGCGCTGCAGCGCCTTGCCGATCCTGCCGAAGCGGCCCTGCATCGTCAGCGCTGCGCGAAGCGCGTGGCCCTGCGGTCCGGTGAGGATGCGGTAATACAGCTCGCGCAGCAGCTGCGGCGCCAGGATGGCGACCTCCATCGGATCGGCCAGGGCCTGCAGCAGGCGCTGCACGGCCTGGTGCAGCGGCGCGTCGATCGGGCTGGACATCATGCTCTGCGGCGTGGCCCGCGTTGAGGCGCGGTGTATCGGTGCGCCGCCATGGCGATCGATCTGCAGCATCAGTTCGGCGGCCAGTGGAAAGTCCAGATGCAGGTACAGCGCCAGCAACGGTGCGTCGGCGCTGGCATCGGTCTCCATGGTGAAGGGCACCGGCACCGAGACGGCCAGGTACTGATGTGCGTCGTACACATAGGTGCGTTGGCCAAAGTAACCGCGCTTGCGACCCTGGCAGACGATGACGATGCCGGGGTCGTAGAGCACGGGCGTGCGACGCAACGGCCGGTCGGCGCGCAGCACCCGCACGCCTTCCAGCGCGGTGAGGCAGTAGCCCTCGTGCGGGGCCAGCGCCCGCACCAGCGGCGCCAGCGGCGGCAGCAGGCCGCCGGCGCTTGCGGTGTCCGGAGAAGCTGGCTGGTTCATAGGAATGGGCAATGATCGAAGGGTTTCGCGCCTTCGGAGGCAAACGCGCGTTGCCTATTGTGCACATCTTCCACACAACACGAGATCGCCATGTCCACCTCCAGACTTCTCCTTATCACCGGTGCCAGCAGTGGCTTCGGGCGCGCACTCGCCATGGAAGCGCTGGCCGACGGGCATCGTGTGGTCGGCACGGTGCGCAACGCCGACGCTGCGGCGCAGCTGGAAGCGTTGGCGCCGGGCCGGGCATTCGCGCGCTTGCTGGATGTCACCCACTTCGACGCCATCGCGCCGGTGGTGGATGAAGTCGAGGCCTCGATCGGCGCGATCGACGTGCTGGTCAACAACGCCGGCTATGGCCACGAAGGGGTGCTGGAGGAATCGCCGCTTGCCGAGATGCGACGGCAATTCGACGTCAACGTATTCGGGGCCGTCGCCATGGTCCGTGCCGTGCTGCCGCACATGCGCGCGCGCCATGCCGGCCACATCCTCAACATCACCTCGATGGGCGGCTTCATCACCATGCCGGGCATCGCCTACTACTGCGGCAGCAAGTTCGCGCTGGAAGGCATCGGCGAGGTGCTGGGCAAGGAAGTGGCCGCGCTTGGGATCCACGTGACCTCGGTGGCACCGGGCTCGTTCCGCACCGACTGGGCAGGCCGCTCGATGGTGCGCTCGCCGCGGACGATCGCCGACTACGACGCGGTGTTCGATCCGCTCCGCCAGCGTCGGCAGGACGTCAGCGGCAAACAGCTGGGTGATCCGCAGAAGGCCGCGCGCGCGATGCTGGCCGCGATCGACAGCGACGCACCGCCCGCGCATCTGCTGCTGGGCAGCGACGCCCTCAAGCTGGTGCGCGACAAGCTCAAGGCGCTGGACACCGAGCTGACCCAGTGGGAAGCGCTGACCTGCTCGACCGATGGTTGAGCATCGACGAGCACGAGCACACCTATGCGCCTCGCTACACCGATGCGTCATGCAGTTGCGCTGACTGTGACGGTCGAGGTTGCCGTGGGCATGGGTGTCGCGCACGATCGGTGTGTGTTCGTGGAGCCTGATTCGCACGCTAGGCCAAGGACGTCCGCGCTTGCTGTGTATCCCGTACTGGCGGCAGCCCGAACATCCGGCCGTATTCGCGGGTGAACTGCGGCACGCTTTCATAGCCGACGGCGAAGGCGGCGCTGCTGGCGGTCACGCCGTTGGCGCGCATCAGGCGGCGGGCTTCGATCAGCCGCAGCTGTTTCTGGAATTGCAGCGGCGAGAGTGAAGTGACGCTGCGGAAGTGCTGATGGAACGACGAGGCGCTCATGTCCGCGGCTGCGGCCAGGCGTTTGACCGGCAGTGGCTGGGTGTACTCGGCGCGCAACAGCGCCACGGCGCGTGCGATGCGCTGGACATGACCTTCAGGCCAGCCAAGCTGGCGGATGGCGTCGCCATGGCGGCCGGCCAGCAGCCAGTAGTGCAGTTCGCGCACCAGCGCGGTGTGCAGCACCGGCACCGCTGCAGGGCGATCGAGCAGGCGCATCAGGCGCAGCGCGGCGTCGGTGACTTGGACATCGGTCGGCTCGGCGCGCACCGCCTCGCCGGGCGCGTGGGAGAGGGCCGGCATCTGCGCGCTGAGGTCGGCGATGACGGCCGCATCCAGATCCAGTACCAATGACAGATACGGCGCGGCGGCGCTGGCGCGGGTGACCTGGCTGACCGTGGGCACGTCGGCGGTGATCAGCAGCGAATCGCCGGCATCGAAACGATGGATGCGCGTCCCGGTGGTCACCCGCTTGCAGCCCTGCAACACCAGGCAGGCCAGCGGGCGGGAGATGGCGTGGTCCAGCGCGGTCGGTGCGATCGAGCGAATGGTGGTCAGTCCGGGAATGGGGGTTCGGGCAAGCCCGGCACCGTCGGCATGGGCGTCGGTATAGCGGCGAACCACGGTGAGCAGCGTCTCGGTCATGGGCCGATCCTGCCGCATCCACATCATGGGCGCACGCGTGCTGGAGGATCGGGCAAACAACCGCCAGTTTCCGGCAACCTGCAACGGGCGCCCGCGCCGACAGTGGCGGCCCACTCAACGCAGGTGCCTTCCATGACCACCATCAGTCTTGTCACCGGCGGCAGTCGCGGCCTGGGCCGCAACACCGCACTGAGCATCGCCCGCGTAGGCGGCGACGTGGTGCTGACCTATCGCAGCGGCATCGATGAAGCCCAGGCCGTCGTCGAACAGATCCGGGCGCTTGGGCGCAAAGCGGTCGCGCTGCCACTCGACACCGGCGTCGTGGCCGGTTTCGCGACCTTCACCCAAGCGCTTTCGACGACGCTGCGCGACACCTGGCAGCGCGACACCTTCGACCACCTGGTCAACAACGCCGGCCATGGCGACTCCGCGTTGATCGGCGACACCACGCAGGCGCAGTTCGACCGCCTGGTGGATGTGCATTTCAAGGGCGTGTTCTTCCTCACCCAGGCGCTGTTGCCGCTGCTGGCCGATGGCGGGCGCATCGTGAATCTGTCCTCGGGCCTGACGCGCGTGTCATTCCCTGGATATGCCGCCTACGCCGCGGTGAAGGGCGCCGTGGAAGTGCTCAGCGTGTACCTGGCCAAGGAGTTGGGCGCACGCGGCATCGCGGTCAACACGGTGGCGCCGGGCGCGATCGAGACCGACTTCGGCGGCGGTGCGGTCCGCGACAACCCCGAGGTGAATCGCTTGTTCGCCGACATGACCGCGCTGGGCCGCGCCGGCGTGCCGGACGACATCGGCCCGATGATCGCCAATCTGCTGTCGCCGGCCAACCGCTGGATCAATGCGCAGCGGATCGAGGTGTCGGGCGGGCAGGGGATCTGAGGCTGCATCCAGGACATGCGTGAAACGCGGGCGGCAGATCGTCGCCCGTGTTTGCCACGTTGTCAGTCGCGATTGCATCGCTCGCAGCGCGTCAGGCGATGACGCGAACCGACCGCTTGACTTAACTGTGTGGCACACAGTAATGTGCGCCACATGGGTGATACGGATGCCATTGCCAAACTGGAACTGGAGCTGCGCCGCGGGGTGGTGATCCTCGCCACGCTGTCGCAGCTGCGTACGCCGCGCTATGGCTACGAGTTGCGCCAGGCGCTGGCCGACAAGGGGCTGCCCATCGAGGAAGGCACCCTGTATCCGCTGCTGCGCCGGCTGGAAACGCAGGGCTGGCTGGGCAGCGAATGGAAAATCGAAGAAGGCCCGCCGCGACGCTACTACGCGCTCAATGCGGACGGTCGCAAGCTGCTGAAAAAACTCACCGCGTCGTGGCAGGGATTGAACGACGCGATGGTCGGACTCCTGGAAGAGGGTTGAGCCATGCATGCCAATGAAGTGATTGCCGCCTACGTCAATGATGTCGCCGTGCGCCTGCCGCGCAAGGCCCGCAACGATGTCGCGTTCGAACTGAGCGCACTGCTGCACGAGCAACTGCAGGATCGCGCGGAGGCCGAAGGGCGGCCTGCGGATGCGGCGATGGCCACTGCGCTGGCGCAGGCTTTCGGCGATCCGCGCACGGTGGCCGCGCGCTACCAACCCGCGCTGACGGTGATCGATCCGGCAGACGGTCGCGCCTTCACCCGCGCCACGGTGATCGGTCTGGTGCTGATCTGGGCACTCGGCCTGGTCGATGCGTTGCAGCCGTCACGCGTGCAGGCCGTTGGCGTGTTGAATGCGCTCGGTCACTGGTGGACTGGCACGGTCGTGGCCTCGCTGTGGTGGCCAGGCTTGCTGGTAGCGGGCTTCGCCCTGGCGGCGTGGTCGCGTCGACGCTGGCCCACCGTGCGCAACACGTGGAAGCCGTTGGCGGCCGATCGCATTCCTGCCGGCCGGGCCGCGCTGGCGTTGGGTGTGGTCGGCATCGTCTGCGGTGTCGGCGTGCTGCTGGATCCGCGCTGGCTGCTGGACGCGGTGTGGCATGGGCGTGCTGCGCCGGCGGCATATGAAGCGCTGACCTATACGCCGGCGTTCCTGCATCGCCAGGGGCCGTGCCTGCTGGTGTTGCTGTTGCTCAACATCCCCTTGCTCGGCACGGTGATCGCCAAGGGCCGCTGGTCGCCGCTGCTGCGCCGCCTGGAACTGCTGTTGGGCCTGGCCACCTGCGCCGTGCTGGCGTGGACGGTGCTAGATGGCCCGGTGTTCATGACCCAGGTCAGCGACAGGACCTTCAAGGGCAGCGTGGCGCTGATCATTCTCGTGACCCTGGCCAGCACCGCGCTGCGGATCTACCGCAACGTGCGGCCTGCGCCGGCCCACCTTCCCCACGGGTAAGGCGTAGAGGCTTCCGGGCTTCCGGCCAGGCCGGAAAACGACGCCCCCGGTGGAAGGGCTCCACCGGGGGCGTTATGGGGGCGGCGCGTGAACTGCCCGCGCGGCAAGGATCGAGGATCAGCCGAAGATGCGGAAGCGCTCGGCGTCGTCCATGAAGCCCTTGTCGCCGAACGGTGCCTCGTTTGAACCGAACGGCATCATCGCGCGCAGCTTCCAGCTGGCCGGCAGGTCCCACTCGGCCGCGGCGGCGGCATCGGGCAGCGGGTTGTAGTGCTGCAGGCTGGCGCCCACGCCGACCGTGGCCAGGGCCGTCCACACGGCCAGCTGGGCCATGCCGCTGGACTGCTCGGACCACACCGGGAAATTGTCGGCGTACAGGGCGAATTTCTCCTGCAGGCCCTTCACCACGTCCTGGTCTTCATAGAACAGCACGGTGCCGGCGCCGGCGGCGAAGCTGTTGATCTTCTGCTCGGTGGCTTCGAAGGCATCGGCCGGGACGATCTTGGCCAGCTCGGCCTTCACGATGTCCCAGAACCTGTCGCTCTGGGCGCCGAACAGGATCACCACGCGCGAGCTCTGCGAGTTGAACGAGGACGGCGAATGCTTGACCGCGTCCTGGATCAGCGCGGTCAGCGCTTCCTGCGACTGCGGCAGGGTCTTGCCGAGCGAATACTGGGTGCGGCGCGCCTTGAGCGCGTCGATGAAGGCGTTGGTCATGTCGGTGGGCCGGTGGGAAAGTGCCACCAGACTAAGGACGTGGCCGGCCGGCAACTAGACCGCTACGCGAGACAATCCATTTCCGAAACCGCGGATCGTCCCGCCCATGTGCGCTCAGGCAGGGCTCATTTGCCCGACGCCAGCGCCTCCTCGATGGCGCTGAATCCCGAATGCGTGCCCGGCGCGGTGGCTTCCACCCCGGTGGCGAAATAGACCACGCCAGTGCCGGCGTGGCGGTCGACCCACAGGCCCGACAGCAGCCCGTACGCCTCACCGGCATGGCCGACCCGGGCGATGCCATCACCGAACGGGTCATCGCCACAGTGGCGGCGCCGGGTGGCCAGGGTCTGCGTGGCCAGGCCGTAGCGACAGATCATCGGGCGCTGCGGCGCGCTGCCGTCGTCTTCGGATGTGTCGCCGTTGCCGGGGGCGTAGGTCCAGAGCGGCTGGGTCAGCGTGCGTACCGATGACGGCGTGAGCAGGCGCACGCCATCGACCTGGCCCTGGCCCAATAGCAGCCGGCCGATCTTTGCCAGATCGTTGGCCGAGATCCGCAATCCGCCTTGCGGCGAGAAGGTGGCGCCGTTGGCGCCAGGCTTCCAGACCGACAGATCGCAGCGGCCGTCGGCGGCCGGCACGACCGAACACGCCGGCCTGGCGCCATGGTTGTCGTCCTTTGCCGGCGCTCCGGCCTTGTCGTACAGCACCACCGCGCGCGCGGCGCTGGCATCGCTGCACGTATCCCAGTTGTAGCAGGCCTGCAGCTGCAGCGGCGCCAGCACCAGGCGCTGCATCAGCTTGTCGAAGCGCTCGCCTGTGGCGCGTTCCATGACCGCGGCGACCAAGGGAAAGTTGAGGTTGGTGTAGCGGTAGTACGTGCCCGGCGCATGCGCGGCATCCCAGGCGCGTGGGTCGTCGAGGGTGTCCTTCAACTGCCCATCCAGTGGCGTGGCGTAATAGCCGGCCGCGTCGGTGAGGCTGGAACGGTGCGAGAGCAGCAGGCGCAGGCTGATGGGCCGGTCGGGATAGCGCGGATTGCGCAGCGTCCAGCCAAGTTGCGGCGAGACATCTGCGTCCAGGTCCAGCGTGCCGGCTTCGACCAGGCGCAGGACGCCGATGGCCACGACCAGCTTGGAGATCGATGCGACCCGCACCGCGTCATCGGCCGTCACCGCGCGCCTGGTCGTGATATCAGCCAGTCCCTGCGCGCGGCTGGAGGTGATGCCGCTGCGATCAAAGGTGACCCGAACCGTTGCGATGGGCTCGGCGGACAACGCCGCGCCACTGATCAGCAGCAGCGCGAAGACAAGCAGGCGAGGAACGGGCATGGCGGACACCGTGGCAGACAACGCCATCCATCTTGCGACAGGTCGGCCACGCGCGCCCGGTCGGTGATCACAGCACGCGTGTGCCGGTATCCTGCGTCGCTTCGCACCAGTCTGGGGGCCGCCATGCACACGTTCAAATCGCCGCGTTGGAGCGCACGCGCGTTCGCTGCGGCGATGGCATTTTGCTGTGGCGCGGCCCTGGCCGAAGCGCCCGCCAAGCCGCATGACGGCGTGCGGCAAATGCCTGCGTTCGACCTGCCGCTGTCGCCGTTCCTGAGTCCCCAGGCCGCCGCCAGCGCGCGTGAGGCGATGGTCGCTGGCGATCCGGTTGGCCACATGGACCATGACACCCTGCGACGCGCGTTGCCGCAACTGCGCAAGGAAACCGAAGCCTGGGCCAAGCCCGTGGTCGAGGGCCTGCGCGCGCAATACGGCGTGGACATCGCGCCCGAGCGCTGGAATGGCGTGCCGGTGCTGCGGGTGCAGCCGCATCAGGCCAGTGCCGCGCAACGCGACCGTCTTTTGATCGAGCTGCACGGCGGCAGCTTCGTGATGGGCAGCGCGGCCTCGTTCGGCCTGATGGAGGCCATTCCGGTGGCGGCGATGACCGGCATGACCGTGATCGCGATCGACTACCGCCAGGGCCCGGAGCATCCGTTCCCGGCGGCCAGCGAGGACGTGGCCGCCGTCTATCGGCAGGCGCTGGAGCATTACGCGCCGCAGCACGTGGGCCTGTTCGGCTGCTCGGCCGGCGGCGTGCTGACCGGCGAGGCCTTGGCCTGGTTCGCCAAGGAAGCGCTGCCGATGCCGGCCGCGGCCGGGATGTTCTGCGCCGGCGGCGATGCACGCTACGGCGGCGATTCGCGCTATGTGGTGGCGGCGATCAACGATGCGCCGCTGCCCGACGCCAACGGCGTGCTGCCGATCATGGAAGACCTGTACTACGGCGCGGTGGATTTTCGTGATCCGCTGGTTTCGCCCGTGTTCTCCGATGCGGTGCTCAAGCAGTTTCCGCCGGTGCTGTTCATCACCGGCACGCGCGCAGCCGAGCTCAGCAACGCCAGCTACACGCACAGCCGATTGGTGGACCTGGGGCGCGAGGCCGACCTGCACGTATGGGATGGCATGGGCCACGCCTTCCACCTCAACACCGCGCTCCCCGAAAGCCAGCAGGCACTGCGGGTGATCGCGCGCTTCTTCGTCGGCCATCTGGGCGCGCCTGCAACCGATGCGGCATCGCCGTAGCGGTGTCCATCGGCGTGTCCGACGAAGACAATGCGGCTTTGATCATCTGGAGATGTGCGTGGGCAGCCAAGCGCTAGAGCAACGACCGCGACTGGGCTGTGGCGCCGTGGTACGGCGCGCCGATGGCCGCATCCTGCTGGTCCAGCGCGGGCGCGAACCCGAGCGTGGCCATTGGGGGCTGCCGGGCGGCAAGGTGGACTGGATGGAAACGGTCGAGCACGCCGTGGTGCGCGAGACCCTGGAGGAAACGGCGCTGGAGGTGCGCATCGAACGGCTCCTGTGCGTGGTCGACCACTTCGAGCACGCGCTGCAGCAGCATTGGGTCGCGCCGGTGTACCTGGTCGGCATTCTGGGCAACGCGGATGCGCAGCTGCAGGAGCCCGAGGCATTGACCGCCCTGGGCTGGTTCGCGCCCGATGCGCTGCCCACGCCGCTGACGGTCTCCGCACGCCAGGCCATCGAGCACCTGGGCTGAGCCACGTCCGTGGGGGTGCGGTGTGCGCTCACATCGCCGCGGCGCCGCCCGTGCTCTGGTGGGCGCCCCGTTTCGTGCATCCGGTTCCGCGCCATGACCAGCCCCGTCGTCAAACTCCCCGGCCCAGACCATCCGATCACGCTCACGCCCAACGACCGGCGTGTGCTGGTGACCCTGGGCGAGGCGATCCTGGCCGATTCGGCCGCGGCCCTGACTTTGCAGGAAGCGCGCTACCCGGCGGTGCAATATCTGCCGCGCAAAGACGTGGACATGCGCGCATTGCGGCGCACCTCCGAGTCCAGCTATTGCCCGTACAAGGGCCAGGCGTCGTACTACGCGCCGCTGTCGGCCGGGCCGGACGCACGCGGTATTGCCTGGAGTTATGAACAGCCACATGAGGCCATGCACAGGATCGCCGGCTATCTGGCTTTCTACCCGGACCGGGTCGACGCGATCGAGCAGCGCTAACGGGCCTGGATCGCGCGTCTGGGCCGAACACGGCGTCTTCTCGCGCAGCCCCCTAGGGTGGCCGCGCGCAGGTTGGTGAAGGCTGCGCGCCTCCTTTCTTCCGGCCGCCCGCCATGTCCGCATCCGAGCTTCGCCCCTATACCGTCCGCGTGATCATCGCGCTGGCCCTGACCGCCTTTGCCGTGCTGCTGTGGCAGCTCTCAGGGCTGGTGCTGCTGATCTTCGGCGCGGTGGTCGTGGCCGCACTGCTGCGGGCCATCGTTGGCCAGGTGGTGCGCCTGACCCGCATGCCCGAGGGTGTGGCCCTGGGTGTGACCATCCTGGTGCTGGTAGCGGGTTTTGCGCTGATGATGTGGACTTTTGGTTCGCAGCTGGCCGCGCAGGTGGCCACCCTGCGCGAAACGCTGCCGGCGGCATGGGAACACTTCCAGGCCTGGCTCAGCAGCAGTCCGTTGGGACCCACCGTGCATGAACTGACTCAACGTACCCAGTCCAGCGTCTCCACCGTGGCGGCCCGCGCCGGCGCGCTGGCGATGTCGGCCACGGGCGGCATCGCCAACCTGTTCCTGGTGCTGGTTGGCGGTATCTACCTGGCGGCGCAGCCGCGGCTCTATCGCACAGGTCTGCTGAAACTGCTGCCCCTGCGGGCCCGTCCTGCCGTGGACGATGCCCTGGACGCCAGCGGTTACGCGCTCAGGGCCTGGCTGGGCGGCCAGTTGGTGGCGATGGCCGTGGTCGGCCTGCTCACCGGCCTGGGCCTGTGGGCGCTGGGCGTGCCGGTCGCACTGGGCCTGGGGATCATCACCGCACTGCTGGATTTCGTGCCCATCGTCGGGCCGATCCTGGCCGCAGTGCCTGCAATCCTGCTGGGCTTCACCGTCAGTCCCGAAATCGCGCTGGCCACGCTGGGCCTGTTCGTGGTGGTCCAGCAGATCGAAGGCCACGTGCTGCAGCCGCTGATCCAGCAGCGCGCGGTGGACCTGCCGCCGGCGCTGTTGCTGTTCTCGCTGTTCGGCATCGGCGCCTTGCTTGGCCCGCCCGGCGTGTTGTTGGCCGCGCCGCTGACGGTGGTGCTCTACGTGCTGGTCAAGCGCCTGTACGTGGTCGAGGCGCTGGGCACCGATACGCCCATCCCCGGCCGACCGACCGGCGACGCGCACGCCTGATCAGCCCAGCGCCGACAGCGCCTGGGCGATCGGCGTGTCGCCATCGATGAAGCCGATGGTCTTGCCGATGGTTCCGGGCGTGGCCAGCGTGGCGAGGATGACCTCGGCCACGTTGGCGCGTGAGGTCACTGCCCGCGCATGCGCGGTGCCGGGATCGATCGTGATGCGTCCACTTGCCGGTTCCAGCGTCAGCGCGCTCGGCCCCAGCACCGTCCAGTCCAACGTCGTGCCGCGCAGGTGCGCATCGGCCGCGGCCTTGGCCTGCGCATAGGGGAAGAACGCGTCGTCAGGCTGTACGCCGTGCTCCAGCCCGGCGCCCAAGTAGGACACCATCACAAAGCGGCGCACGCGTGCCCGCGCGGCCGCATCCATCGTCCGGATCGCCGCATCGCGATCCACCGCGTAAGTGCGCGCCGCATCGCCGCCACCGGCGCCGGCCGACCACACCACAACATCGTGACCGGCCAGTTGCACGGCGATGGCATCAAGGTCCGCATTGGCGATGTCCAGCACCTGCGGCGTTGCACCATCTGCGGCCACATCGTCGCCATGTGCGGGGTCGCGGATGACGGCGGTGACCGTGTGGCCGGCAGCGACCAGTCGCGGCGTCAGCAGGCGTGCCACCTTGCCGTGGCCGCCGATGAGGAAGATGTTGGACACGCCGCGCTCCTTGAATGGGGAAAAATCAGCGAAACCGACGCCATCGTCGGCAAGCACCGATTCCCAGCATGACCGCGCGCATGCAAACGCCATGTGGCCGCCGGTCGCGACCGCAGGGGCGCGGCACATGGCGCCCAGCCCGACGCGCAAGGCGTCATCGGATATGCGGTTTGCCTACACCTGGCCTAAACAGGGCAGGTACCACCATGCCGCCCCACTTCAGTACCCGTGGCATCGCATGAACGCAGTGAACCCCAGGACGCAGGATGTGTCCGACGTCGAAATCCGGATCTTCCGTCGCGGTGTGAGTGACCAGGAAGTCCGCCAGGCCATCAGCCTGATCCGCGAATACGTCATGACCCAGATGTACAACGCCGGGAGCGAGATCCAGTGGTGGAGCGCCTTTTCCGAGGTCTATGACGATCTGTCGCGGAATTTCACCCCGGAGCAGACCGTG
>JBIIHJ010000313.1:0-4766 GCA_044235875.1 Pseudoxanthomonas sp. | reverse complement strand
TGCGCGCGCCTTCGCCCAGCATGTCATAGGAAAAACGCAGGCCACGGCGCGCCTTGCGCTGCTTGCGCGCGTCATCCAGCGCCTCGTCCAGGGTCTCGCCCATGACGAACTGCTTGCCCATCAGCTGTACCGCGCGCACGGTCGCGGCGACCACGGCTTTGGCGCCCACGCGCGCGAAGAAGCCGGCCTTCTGGCCGTCCTCGCCCAGCATTTTTTTGGACAGGCTAATGGCCTGGTTGGACAGGGTGGCCAGCCATGACTGCGAGGCACCGGAAAAATCCGCGCGCCCCAGCTGGTCGGCGGTCAGGGTCATGGCGGTGTCGGCGTCGGGCACGCGCAGCAGCGCTTCGGCCAGGCGCATCAGGGCCAGGCCTTCGGCGCTGGAGAGCGGGAACTCGCGCAGGAGGGTTTCCATGGCGAAGGCCGACGGCTTGGACGCGCGGACCTGGCCGATCCAGCCGATCGCATCACCGCTGGCCAGTGTCCAGTCCAGACCGTTCAGACGCTGCAGCAGGGGCGCAAGCACGTCGGCTTCCGAACGGTAAGGGATTGGCAACCGCATAAATGACCACCTGGCACAGGATGAGCTGGAGATGTGCCATTTTGATCGCGGATGCGCCGGATTTTTATCCGTTCAAAGCCCTATGATCCGGATATGAGCCAACTTCCCGCCGCCCTGGACCGCACCGACCGCAGAATCCTCGCCCTGCTCCAGCAGGACGGTCGAATCACCAACCTCAAGCTGGCCGAGGCGGTGCACCTGTCGCCCACCGCGACGCTGGAACGGGTCAAGCGCCTGACGTCGGAGGGTTACATCATCGGGTACCGCGCCCGGCTCAATCCGCAGAAGCTCGGCGCCGGGATGCTGGTGTTCGTGGAGGTGCTGCTGGACCGGACCACGCCCAACATCCTCGATCAGTTCCAGGCCGCGGTGAAGGAAAGCCCCGAGGTCATGGAGTGCCATCTGGTGGCCGGCGGTTTCGACTACCTGATCAAGCTGCGCGCGGCCGACATGGCCGACTACCGCGAGCTGGCCGGCAAAATCCTGTGGAAGCTGCCCGGCGTGCGCGAAACCCGCACCTACGCGGTAATGGAAGAGGTCAAGAACAGCGCGGATCTGTACCTGGGCGTGTGATCCGTCGAGCCGCTACAGCGGTGAAGCGGCTTCCCAGCGAAGACTGGCCGCCATGGCGGCTTCCACAAGAACGCCGACATTCACCGCACCACACAACAACGGCGCCCAATGGCGCCGTTGTTGTGCTTCTCGCCGATGCGAGGATCAGACCAGGGTCAGGACCACGTCCACGTTGCCGCGGGTGGCGTTGGAGTACGGGCAGACCTGGTGGGCGGCATCGACCAGCGCCTGGGCGGCGTCACGCTCCATGCCCGGCAGCTCGATCTTCAGTTCGACCGCAATGGCGAACGCGCTGCCGGCCGGGCCGATCCCGACCTTGCTTTCGATGGCCACGTCATCGGGCACCTTGATCTTTTCGCGTGCGCCGACGGCCTTCATCGCACCGATGAAGCAAGCCGCGTAACCGATGGCGAACAGCTGCTCGGGGTTGGTGCCCGGGCCGCCGGCGCCGCCGAGTTCCTTCGGGGTGGAGAGTTGCAGGTCCAGCGGGCCGTCGGGGGTGATGCCGCGGCCTTCGCGGCCGCCCTTGGCGATGGCGGTGGCGGTGTAGAGGATCTTGTCAGGCTGCATGGGAGAGCTCCTTCGATTGTTGGCGATTGAATCGCGCACGACTTCTAGGGCGTGGCGCGAGGGGTGGGAAAACAGCGGTCAGGTCAGGTATTGCGGCCCAGGTTGTCGCGTAGGGTTTCCAGTTCGGCCTTGAGCTTGAGCAAGGTGTCCGGGGGGCAGTCCATGGCGCACATCAGGCCCTCGGGCACCACCTTGGCACGACTGCGCAGGGCGATGCCGGCTTCGGTCAGGCCGATCATCACCTGACGCTCGTCCTGGGTCGCGCGGGTGCGGGTCACCAGGCCGGCGGCCTGCAGGCGCTTGAGTAGCGGGGTCAGCGTGGCTGAGTCGAGGAACAGCTTCTCGCCGATGGCCGACACGGTCTGCGCATCCTGTTGCCACAGGACCAGCATGACGAGGTACTGCGGATAGGTCAGGCCCAACTCCGCCAGCAGCCCGCGGTAGGCACGGGTCAACGCCAGGTTGGCCGAATACAGGGCGAAGCACACCTGGTTGTCCAGGTGAAGCAGGTCGCGGGTCGGGGCGTCTTGGGAAGCCATGGCGCTTAAATTAAATCGCACACAATCTAATTGCAAGCGATTTTCTCGAGAAGTTCAACCGCCGCCGGCAAATCCCTGTTGGCGCCATGCCTCGAACACCATGATGGCCACGGTGTTAGACAGGTTGAGACTGCGGTTGTCCGGGCGCATCGGCAGGCGCAGGCGCTGCTCGGGCGGGACCGACTCGAGCACTTCAGCTGGCAGGCCGCGGGTTTCCGGGCCGAAGAGGAAGGCATCGCCCGGGCCATATTCCACTGCGTCATAGCGATGGCGGCCGCGGGTGCTCAAGGCAAACAGCCGCTGCGGAGCGATTGCAGCCAACGCGGCGGGCAGGTCGTCATGGACTTGCAGGTCGGCGTACTCGTGGTAATCCAGCCCGGCACGCTTGAGCTGGCGGTCTTCCAGGGCGAAACCGAGGGGGCGGATCAGGTGCAGGCGCGCGCCGGTGTTGGCGCACAGCCGGATCACGTTGCCGGTATTGGGCGGGATCTCGGGCTGGTAGAGCAGCACATCCAGCTGGAACGGAGCGCTCATGCGGCGCGGACGTCGGTTGCAGCGGTGCTGGAGCGAAGCATGCGGATCGGGGGAGACATGAGGCACGGGCTGCAGGGAAGGCCCGACAAGTCTAGAGGCTCAACCGAACCCCTTCACTGCAGGCGGGCGCGGCGCTGGATGCGCACGTCGTGCCCGCGATGCAGCCGTTCAGCGGGTCGCGACGTCGCGGACAAGGCGGGCGGCACCGGACGCAACCTGCGTGGTCTCCAGCTGCAGCGCGTTGGTGCTGACGCTGGCCACCTGGCCGGTCTGCTGCGACAGGTACCACGCCAGATCGGCGGCGGCCGGGCGCACGGTCACGGCCGCCAGGGTCACGATGCGTTCGGCACCGCGCGAGGCTTCGTAATAGGCCAGGTCGGTCAGGTCCGGGGTCACCTTGACGGCCGGCAGGTCGACGACGCGGCGGGCCTGGGTGGCCTGGAAATAGGCCAGGTCGGCCGGATCCGGACGAACGCTGACGGCGGGCAGGTCGACGACGGCGCTGGTGGCGGCGATCGGCGCGGCGGCGTCCTGGTTGCGGGCGTTATGGGACAGGACCATCGAGCCGGCGCACAGGGCAAACAGGGTGGCGGCGGTCAGGGGAAGCAGGGCGTTGACGTTCATGGGGTATCTCCGTAGTGATGTCGTTGCGTGGTGTGGTAGTAAGGTAGAACACCTAATCAGTCAGGTCAAGCGCGGCATGCAATCATTCCGCTTCAATTCAGCTTTCGTTCAACTTTGATTCGGCGCTGCGGCAAGTGCGGGTAGGAACGCAGGCTGCGTGCCAAATGCAACCCGTTGTTTTGATTAGGTTCCTGATCTGCCGATGGGTGTCCGCTGTCCGCGGCGGTGTCCGCGTACATGCCACTTCTGATGTGCGCGGACGCCGGAAGGTTTGAATTCAGTCAATCAATCGACGGATCTGGCGGTTCGGCGTCAGGCAAACGCGCAAGACATGACGAAATGGTCCGCAAGCCGGCGACCATGGCTTGTGGCCTAGAGCCAACCCGCCGACCGCGCCCTAGCATCCACAGGCTGTCTCATTCACCCGTCGCGGCCAGCGCCGCACGGACACCGTTGAACAAAGGAGCTTCATGCGCACTTCGCCGCGTCCCCAGATCCGTCTGCTCGCCCTTGCCCTGTCCACGGCCCTGCTCGGTGGCGTCGCCGCCACCGCCACCGCCCAGGCGCCCGCCGCGGCGACCGCGCCGGACAAGGTCGACATTCCCTATGAGCAATTCACCCTGCCCAACGGACTGCGCGTGATCGTGCACACCGACCGCAAGGCGCCGATCGTGGCGGTCAACCTCTGGTATCACGTGGGCAGCAAGGACGAGCCCTCCGGCCGCAGCGGCTTTGCGCATCTGTTCGAGCATTTGATGTTCAACGGCAGCGAGAATGCGCCGGGCGAATTCTTCGCCCCGTTCGAGCAGGCCGGTGCCACCGACATGAACGGCACCACCAATACCGACCGCACCAACTACTTCGAGAACGTGCCGACCACCGCGCTGGACATGGCGCTATGGATGGAATCGGATCGCATGGGCCACCTGGTCGGCGCGATCGACCAGAAGACGCTCGACGAGCAGCGCGGCGTGGTCCAGAACGAAAAGCGCCAGGGCGAGAACAACCCCTACGGCCAGCTGCGCGAAGTGGTCGCGCGCACGATGTATCCGGTGGGGCACCCGTACCACCACACCACGATCGGTTCGATGAACGATCTCAACGCGGCCTCGCTGGAGGACGTCAAGACCTGGTTCAAGACCTGGTACGGCCCCAACAACACCGTGCTGGTGCTGGCCGGCGACATCGACCTGGCCACGGCCAAGGAAAAGGCCGCCAAATACTTCGGCGACATCCCGTCCACCCCGAGCATGGCCCAGCCCAAGGTCGATGTTGCGGTGCTGAAGAAGGACGGTCGCACCACGCTGGAAGACAAGGTGCCGCAGGTGCTGGTCCAGCGCCTGTGGAACGTGCCGCAGGCTGCG
>JBIIHJ010000059.1:0-15608 GCA_044235875.1 Pseudoxanthomonas sp. | reverse complement strand
CGCCGGTGGCGATGGACTGCCGGATCGCCAGCGAGCCACTGTGGAAGTAAGTGCCGTCGCCCAGGTTCTGGAAGACGTGCGGCGTGTCAGTGAACGGCGCCTGCCCCGACCAGGTGACGCCTTCGCCGCCCATGTGGGTGAACGTGTCGGTATTGCGATCCATCCACGTCACCATGTAATGGCAGCCGATGCCGCCCATCGCGCGCGCGCCCTCGGGCACGACGGTGGAGGTGTTGTGCGGGCAGCCGCTGCAGTAATGCGGCACGCGCGGAAAGCTGGCGCGCGGCAGCGCCATTTCGGCTTCTTTCGCTTCCATCCAGCGCAGGCGCTGATCGATCGACTCGGTGTTGGCAAAGCGCTGGATGCGCGCGCCGATCACGCCGGCAATCGTGGCCGGCGTGAGTTCGCCGGTGGACGGCAGGATCCACGCGCCGGCTTCGTCGTACTTGCCGACGATGCTGGGTCGCGCGCCGGCGCTGGACGGCCAGTTGTAGAACAACTCCTTCATCTGCCGCTCGATGAAGGCTTTCTTTTCCTCCACCACGACGATGTCTTCCAGCCCGCGTGCGAAGGCGGTGATGCCGATCGGTTCCAGCGGCCAGCTCATGCCGACCTTGTAGACGCGGATGCCGATGTCGGCGCAGGCCGCTTCGTCCAGGCCCAGGTATTCCAGCGCCTGCAGCACGTCCAGGTAGCTCTTGCCGGTGGTGACGATGCCCAGCCGCGCGCGCGGCGAATCCAGCACGATGCGGTCGATGTGGTTGGCGCGCGCAAAGGCCTGGGCCGCAGCCACTGCATAACGATGCAGCCGCATCTCCTGCTCCAGCGGCGGATCGGGCCAGCGGATGCTCAGCCCCCCGGGCGGTAGCAGGAAATCCTCGGGCAGCACGATCCTGCGTGCGAACGGATCAACGTTGACCGAGGCCGAGGACTCCACGGTCTCGGCGATCGTCTTGAAGCCGATCCAGCGCCCGGTGTAACGGCTCATCGCCCAGCCGACCAGGCCCAGATCGAGGATGTCCTGCACGCCGGCCGGATTGAGCACCGGCATCATCGCGCTGACGAATTCCTCTTCGCTGCCATGTGGCAATGTCGAGCTACGGCACGCGTGATCGTCCGCCGCCAGTGCCAGCACGCCCCCCAGCGGCGAGGTGCCCGCCGCATTGCCGTGCTTGAACACATCGCCGCTGCGGTCCACGCCCGGCCCCTTGCCGTACCACATGCCATAGACGCCATCGACGGTGGCACCGGGGAACAGGTTGGTCTGCTGCGTACCCCACAGCATGGTGGCGCCCAGGTCTTCGTTGAGGCCGGACTGGAACTTTACCTTGGCCGCTTCCAGGTGCCGGCGCGCGCGCCATAGCTCCAGGTCGAAGCCACCGAGCGGGCTGCCGCGATAGCCACTGATGAAGCCGGCCGTGTTCAACCCGGCCGCGTCATCGCGCAGGCGTTGCATCAGCGGCAGCCGCACCAGCGCCTGCACGCCGGACAGGTAGATGCGTCCGTCGGTGCGCGTGTACTTGTGTTCGAGCGTGTAGTCGTTGTCCAACGTGCCGATGGCAGGCGTATTGGCGGACGAAGGCGACATCAATTCGGCAGTGCTGGTCATTGGCTGGCCCGGTTTGGCGGGTGGCGATGGCGTCGGCCGGAGTCTAGCAATGCATTCATTTGCAACCGTCTGTGGTCCCGCCCTGCTGCATTTGCGGCCGCAGTGACGGGCGCGGACAATGCTGCAGCGCGGGGCAACTGCGCGATCTCCCCTCTCCAGGACCTGTCGTGGCCTTTGATGCGTTTGCCCTGATCCTGGCCATGCTCGCGCTCGGGATGCTGTTCGCGCGGTTGAAAGTGTTCCCGGAGGGCGCGGCCAACGTACTCAACCTGGTGGTGCTGTACGTGTGCCTGCCGGCGGCGGTACTGACCTTTGTCCCGCGCCTGCATCTGGACCCCTCGCTGATGGGGCTGATCGCCACGCCGTGGCTGCTGATGGGTGCGACCTTCCTGCTGGTCAGCCTGGCCACGCGCGTGCTCAAGCTGCCGCGCGGCGAACATGCGGCACTGCTGATCTGCGTGGGGTTCTCCAACTCCAGCTTCATCGGCTATCCGATGGTGCGTGCGCTGCTGGGCGACCACGCGCTGCCGTATGCGGTGGTGTACGACCAGTTCGGCACGTTCCTGATGCTGTCCACGCTGGGCATCTACATCCTGGCGCGCTATTCGGGCGAGACCACGCCGACCACGCGCCAGGTCGCGCTGCGCATCGCCAGGTTTCCCCCGTTGTGGGCGCTGATCTTCGCCCTGACGCTGATGCCCGAGGCGCCGCCGCAGTGGATCGGCAGCGGCCTGCAGCGCTTGTCCGACGCGATGCTGCCGCTGGTGATGCTGTCGGTGGGCCTGTCGATCCAGCTCAGGCTGCCGCGTCGCGAACTCAAGCCGCTGGCCGTGGGCGTGGTGCTGCGGTTGGTGGTGATGCCGCTGATCGCGCTGCCGATCGCCTATGCGTTCGGCCTGCGCGGCGAGGTCTTCCAGGTCAACGTGCTGGAGTCGGCGATGCCCACCATGATCACGGCCGCCGCGCTGGCGATCTCGCACGGCCTGGCGCCGCGCTTGTGCGCGGCGATCACGGGTTACTCGATCCTGTTGTCGCTGGTGACCTTGCCTGCGCTGACCTGGTTGCTGCCGTATCTGGCGCGCTGAGGCCGCGTTGGTCTTCCCTGCGCGGCATGGCTGCTGACGACCCGTACACCCGACCAGCGCAGGGGAAGCGATCGGTCCCAGGTCACGCACTGCAGGGCGCGATGCAGCGTCCCGCGCGCCTGGCGCAGCGTGCAGTGTCCAGGCGCCTTGAAGCGATGGCGAGCATCACCGGGTGTGTTGATCAGACCGCGGTCATCGGCCTGTCCAGATGGGACGCGTCGTGCTGCTGCATGAAGTGGCGCATCTGCGCGGTGACCACGTCGAACACGCTGGCCGGGATCGCCAGCATCACCAGTTCCGCACCGAGCTGATGATCGATCCTGTCCTGGCTGTCGGCGCTGAGCGCCCTGGCGTGCCACGCCGCCAGATCGGACAGCGCCACCATGTTCAGGCGCTGCAGGGCGCCTGATGGATTGGCCAGCTGCGGCGCGGCCTGGGCGCGGACCAGCTGCACGGTGGCATCGCGGAAAGCCGCCTCCTGCGAAAACAGCAAGGCAAAGCAGCGCAGGCTCACCACCGAGGCGAACCGCGCGACGGCGGCATCGGCGGCGCGCTCGACCACGGTGAACGCATCCAGGCCCAGGCGATCGGCCGCGCGCTGGCGGACCCACGCATAACGCGAGCGGCCCAGCCGGTAACGCGACCAGCGCAGCGGTGCGAGCGCATCCAACGCGCGATACACACAGCTCTTGCGCGGCCACGGCGCGCGCGGCGCCAGGCTGGCAGGCGGCACGGCATCGGTCAGGCGGCGTGCGGCCAGGGGCGGCAGTTGGCAGACCAGCGCCCGCAGCAACACCTGCGGCTGCATATCGCAGGCCTGGGCCGCCGACGCCAGCTGGCGCGCCAAACCGCGGATGGCGACGCTGCCGTCATGGCGCTGGTGGCTGAGGATCAGGCGCGCGGCCACGCGCGCGAGCACCGCGTCGGGGTCGTTGGCGTCCAACCCGCTGGGGTAGCACAACTGCGATTCCATTGCGTCGTCCCGTTCCTTGGGTGCGTGGGACGCCGAGGGTACGGCACGGATGGGAAGCCCCGCAAGCCGGAAAATCCCTGAAAAACAAGGGGTTTGGTGACGATCGGTAGCGGGTTGGGGCCCGCTCACGGTTCCCGCCGTTCCATGTCGCCGCGTGGCCATTCGCGCCAAGCGCTGCGAGCGGCCAAGGCGCGCGGCCACGTGCATAGGATCAGCGCAGCGCGCAACAGCAGAAGGCTCAGTGCGCCGGCACCGTGCGTTCGCGCGCCCAGTCGCGCAGGGCCTGGACCTGTTCGGCCATGAGGACCGACAGCGGGCGGGTGGCGCGGATCTCGCGCATCAGGCCATCGGTCTCCAGCGGGCGTGCCTCGGCGTAGGCGGCATACAGGCCCGAGACGATGGCCTGCTCGATCTCGGCGCCTGAAAACCCGTTGCTCGCTGCGGCCAGTGCAGGCAGCTCGAAGGCGTCGGGGTGCAGCTTGCGTCGCGCCAGGTGCAGCTTGAGCAGGTCCACGCGCGTGTCCGGGTCGGGCAGGTCGACGAAGAAGATCTCGTCGAAACGGCCCTTGCGCAGCAGCTCCGGTGGCAGGTCGTGGACCTGGTTGGCGGTGGCGACGATGAACACCTGGGCGGTGCGCTCGGCCATCCAGGTCAGCAGCGTGCCGAGCACGCGCCGCGACACCCCGCCGTCCTCGCCGCCGCCGCTGGCCAGACCCTTTTCGATCTCGTCGATCCACAGCACGCACGGGGCGAGCTGTTCGGCGGCCGACAGCGCCTTGCGCAGGTTCTTCTCGGTCTCGCCGTGGTACTTGTCATAGAGCGCGCCCATGTCCATGCGCAGCAGTGGGACGCCAAAGCCGGCCGCGGTGGCCTTGGCCAGCATCGACTTGCCGCAGCCCTGGACGCCCAACAGCAGCATCCCCCGCGGCGGGTCCAGGCCCGGCGGCGGCGTGGTCGAGGTGAACACGCTGCGGCGCTGGGCGATCCAGCGTTTGAGCCGTTCGGCGCCGGCCACCTCCTCCAGGCGCGTGCCGTCGTACTCGTAGTGCAACTGGCCGCCGCGGCCGAGCAGTTCGAACTTGAGCCTGGCCAGCTGCGGCAGGTCGCCTGGGCCGAGCACGCCGTCGTCGTAGATCAGGTGCCGGGCGATGCGGCGCGCGTCGATCAGGTCCAGCCCGGCCAGATTGCGGATGATCTGCTGGGCCGCGTCGGTATCCACTTCGACCCGGCGACCGCCGTTTTCGGCGGGGTAGGCGGCCACTTCCTCGCGCAGCATCTTCAGCAGGGCGGCAGCATCGGGCAGGCGCGGGGTGAAACGCACGGCCAGCGGTTCCAGGTCCTCGGGCAGGCTGACGCTGGCGCCGACGATGACCACCACGTGCGGCTGGCAGTGGCGGCGCTGAACGATGTCGCGCAGCTGCCGCTGGTGGCCGGCGTATTCCAGGTAAGGCGCGAAATCCAGTAGCAGATAGATGCCGCGCTGTTCGCCCGCCTTGATCGCCTGCAGGGCGGCGCCGGCCTCGGGCGCACCTTCGGGCGGATCCTCGCGGTCCATGTCCAGCCGGCGCAGGCCCTCGGTGGCCGACCAGCGATAGAGCGCGCGCCAGACCTGGGCCAGCGCCTGGCGGAACAGTTCGACCACCCGCGCCTCGTCCTGGGTCTCGATCACGATCAGCGGGGTGTTGGCGCGGATCAGGGCGGTGAGGTCTTGCAGCTCGCTCATGTGCACTCCATGCAGGGCGGGCGAACACTAGCAGACCCCCGCGCCGGATCAGGCGGGACGGGCAATGATCGTATTCACGTGGCCCGGTGTACGCTCCGGCTTTCCGGACGAGTGCAAGGCGCGTGCGCATGAAGACGATCCTGGTCGCCAGTTCCAAAGGCGGTGCCGGCAAGACCACGTTAGCCACCAATCTGGCGGCCCATTACGCATTGCAGGGCCAGCACACCGTGCTGGTGGACGCAGACCCGCAGGGGTCCTCGACCCGCTGGGCCGAGCGCCGCGTCGAGCTGGCCAGCGCCGTGCTGCCCATCGACGGCACCAGCCGCAAGTGGGCCGGCAAGCTTCCGTCCGACACCGAAACGGTGATCGTCGACGGCCGCGCCGGTGCGATGGCCGACGACCTGGAGTCGTTCCTCGAAGCCGCCGATGCCGTGGTGGTGCCGGTCCTGCCCTCCGGGCTGGATATCGAAGCCACGGTGGGCTTCCTCAATTCGCTGTCCAAGGTCGCGCGCGTGCACAAGCGCAAGCTGCCGGTGGGCCTGGTGCTCAACCGCGCCAAGCCCTGGACCAATACCGCCCAGCAGGCGCTGGAGATGATGGGCCAATGGCCGTATCCGGTGATCACGACGCTGCGTGACACCCAGGGCTATGTGGTCATGGCTGGATTGGGCCGCAGCCTGTTCGACTATCACTCGGCCCATGTCCGTGATCACCAGGAAGACTGGCAGCCACTGCTCAAGTGGCTCGCCCAGGCCTGAAGCCCAAGGCGGTTGTCCCATGCGTGAATTGATCCTGCTACGCCATGCCCATGCCGAGCCTGCCCCCACCGGGCAGTCCGATGTCGACAGGGCGTTGTCCCCCATCGGTGTCAGCGAGGCCGAGGCGGCCGGCCGATGGCTTCTTGAACACCGGCTGGTGCCCGACCGGGTCGTGTATTCACCGGCGCGTCGCACCCGCGAAACCCTCGAAGCGGTGGTCGGCATCATCGGCAATGTCGAGCAGCGACTGGAGGAAAGCATCTACGAAGCCACCGCCGGCACGCTGATCGCGCTGGCAGATGCCCATCGCGACGTCGACCGCCTGCTGCTGCTGGGCCACAACCCTGGCCTGGAGCGGGTCGCGGCCCTGTTGCACAGCGGCAGCAGCAGTGAGTACCGCGGCATGCCGCCGGGCTCCATCGCGGTCCTGGCCTTTGCCAGCGAAGGCTCGGTCGAACCCGGCGTGGCCACCCTGTCGGCGTTCTGGTGGCCGTGATCTTCAACCGATTTGCCCGGGTCTGCGCCGGCCTGGGATTGACCGTCTGCGCGGCGGCGGCGGCGCAGTCGCGGACGATGTCGCTGGACAAGCTGCATACCCAGCTGGGATTCGAGCTGTCCACGCGCTGGGGACAGACCCTGGAAGGCCAGTTCCCGCGCTACGACGGGATTGTGACCGTGCTGGCCGATGGCAGGCACCAGGTGTCGTTGCGAATGTATACGGCCGACGTGCAGATCACCGATCATGAGCGCTATGCGCAATGGGCGCGGGGCAGGTCGTTTTTCGATGCGGACAGGTGGCCTGAAGTGACCTTCGTGTCGCACCCCTATGACGCCACGGTGCTGCGTGGTGGCGGCCAGATCGCCGGCGAGCTGGCGATCCGCGGCGTGCGCCGTCCCGAGACGCTGACGGTCGAGCCTGCGCAGTGCGCGCGGCCGGCGCTGGACTGCGACGTGCTGCTGTCCGGTGCGGTGCGCCGCAGCGATTACCGCATGGACAATCTCAAGGTCGCCATCAGCGACAAGGTGGTCTTTCTCCTGCGCGCGCGGCTTGAGCGGCCGGGGGATGCGCCTTGAGGCAATGGATGGGGGCCCTGGCCCTGCTGCTGTCCCTGCTGGGCAGCGGCTGCGCCAGCCTGTCGCAGGCCGAACATGCGCGCGCGGTGGGCATCGCCCAGGCCGCGCGTTCGCAGGTGGTCGATTGCAACGCGGCCAACGCCTGCGCCGAGCCCTCGGCGCTGCGTGACCTGGCCGACACGGCCATTGCCCAGTCCACGCCGGCCGCGCCGCACCACTACGCGCTGCTGCTCGATCGCGGCGAGGACTCGCTGCTGGCGCGGCTCAACCTGATCCGCGCCGCGCGCCGCACCGTGGACGTGCAGACCTACATCTTCGATACCGACGACAGCTCGCGCATGGTGCTCGACGAGCTGCTGGCCGCGGCCGGGCGCGGGGTGCAGGTGCGGGTGCTGATCGACCAGCTCTCGGCGATCTCCAACCTGGACATGCTGGCGGCGCTGTCCGGCGCGCATCGCAACTTCCAGTTGCGCATCTACAACCCCACCTTCAACCAGGCGGTGCCTGGCTACCTGGATTATGCGGCCAGCGTGCTGTGCTGTTTCCGCCGCTTCAACCAGCGCATGCACACCAAACTGCTGCTGGTGGACGACGCGGTGGGCATCACCGGCGGGCGCAACTACCAAGACGACTATTACGACTGGGATGCCGAGTACAACTTCCGCGACCGCGACGTGCTCATCGCCGGCCCGGAAGGCGCGGACATGGGCCACAGCTTCGATCAGTTCTGGAATGCCCCGCGCAGCATCGCCGCCGAGCGCCTGGACGATGTCGGCAAGACCCTGCTCGACAAGGGCGTGCCGGCGATGCCGGATGAGACATTCAAGCGCCCGGATCGGGTCGCCGACATGGACGAGGATGCCAGCGATGCGCAGGTGATCGGCGACCGGCTGGTGTCGCGCGCGCTGCCGGTGGGCAAGGTCAGCTACATCGCCGACACCCCGCGCAAGCACCGCGCCGACGATCCCGAAACCGCCGCCCCCTCCGATGGCGAGCTGGTCACCCTGCTGGCCAACGCCAAGGACGAGATCCTGATGCAGACGCCATACCTGGTCATGTCCGACCGGGCGGAGGATTTCTTCGAGAATCTGCGCAAGCGTACAGATGCGCCGCGCGTGGTGGTGTCCACCAACAGCCTGGCGGCGACCGACAACCCGATCGTTTACTCGGTGTCGGCTAAGTACAAGCGCATGTACCTGCGCAAGCTTGGTTTCCACCTGTATGAGTACAAGCCGTTCCCGGCCGACGCGCCGGTGGATTACGCCACCATGCTGCCGGTGCCCCCGGTCACGCTGCCCGATGGCAGCACGCCGACGGCCTCGCCCGAGCAGGACCGCAGCGACACCCGCATCGGCGCCTCGATGCCGGGCAGCCGGCCGTTCGGCATGGTCGACCGCAACGAGCAGAGCGATCGCGCCACGCGCCGTGCGCGCCAGAAGAATCGCGTCGACCGCCGCCTGCAGCGTACCGAAGGACGGCCGTCCTTCCTCAGCAAGGGGCCGGCCAGCGATCCGCTGCCGCTCAAGCGCGCCGGCGTACGCATGGGGCTGCACGCCAAGTCGATGGTGATCGACGGCGATATCGCGGTGATCGGGACCCACAACTTCGATCCACGCTCGATCGACTACAACACCGAGGCGGTGGTGGTGGTCACCGACCGCGCCTTCGCCCAGCAGGTCGAGGCCAGCATCCACCGCGACATTTCGCCGGAGAACTCCTGGATCATCGCGCCGCGGACCAAGCCGATCGTCTTCTCCGGGCTCAACTACAGCCTGGATAAAGTCTCCTCGTCGCTGCCGCTGTTCGACATCTGGCCCTGGCGCTATGCCACCAGCTATGAGTTCGTGCCCAGCGAGCAGTGCCCGGCGCCGCTGCAGGCCAACGACCCGATGTTCCATGCCTGCTACAAGTCGGTCGGCGATTTCCCGGAAGTGAGCATCGGTCCCAAGCGGCTGTATGCCCGCATCCTGATCGCCTTCGGCGCCGGCCTGGTGCCGATCCTGTAACCCCTCACGAAGGATTTTCCGCGATGGTGTTCCGCGCCCCTGTCGATCTCGACGCCCTCAACGCAATGTCCGCCGGCAACCTGGTTGGCCACCTGGGCATCGTCATCACCGAAGTCGGCGATGACTGGCTGCGCGGCACCATGCCGGTCGAGGCCCGCACCCATCAGCCGTTCGGCCTGCTGCATGGGGGCGCCTCGGTGGTCCTGGCCGAGACCCTGGGCAGCCTGGCAGGTGGCCTGAGCGTGCTCGATCCGCAGACCCAGGCCGTGGTCGGCCTGGAGATCAATGCCAACCACATCCGTGGCGAGAAGAGCGGCCTGGTGACCGGCACCGCCCGGGCGGTCCATATCGGCCGCAGCACCCAGGTCTGGGATATCCGCATCGAGAACGCACGCGGCAAACTGGTCTGCGTTTCGCGCCTGACCCTGGCCGTGGTGCCCAAGCCTGCCTGATCGCCACCGTGGCCAGGCGCCGCGTGTGGCCCGCAAGCGCCTGTGAAGCCTGACGCCCGCTGGACGGAACACTGCTTTTGGCGGTGTTCCAGTAGCAGGACACCGAGGCCTTCCGGTATCGTGCCGTCATGATTTCGACATCCACCCCGGTGCCAGCGGCAAGTGGCGCCGGCCGCGCCTTCCGTTACCTGCTGCGCATTCCGCTCCTGCTGGTACACGTAACCGTGATGCTGCCGCTGATGTTGCTGACGATGGTGCCACTGTGGGCGGGCTTGCCCGTGGCCGGACGCACCTTCAAGCAATTCTCCGTGGAACACTGGTCGGCGGCGCTGATGCGCATCTTCGGCTTCCGCCTGCGCTGCAGCGGCACCCCCCTCAAGGGCGCGGTGATGTTCGTTTCCAACCATGTCAGCTGGGTGGACATCGAGATGGTCCACAGCCAGCGCATGGTCGGCTTCGTGGCCAAGCAGGAAATCCGCAATTGGCCGGTGGTGGGCTGGCTGGCCGCACGTGGCGAAACCATCTTCCATCAGCGCGGCAGCACCGAGTCGCTGGGCGGGGTGATGGATGCGATGCTCGAGCGCCTGCGGGAGGGCCGGCCCGTGGCGGTGTTCCCCGAAGGCCGCACCCGCGATGGCAGCGAGGTCGGCGCCTTCCACGCGCGCATCTTTCAGCCGGCGGTCGAGGCCGGTGTGCCGGTGCAGCCGGTGGCGCTGCGCTACGGCGCGCACGGCGAGGCGCAGATGGTGGTGGCCTTCGGTCCGCGCGAGAGCTTCTTCGCCAACTTCCTGCGCCTGCTGGGCGAACCGTCGCGCGATGCCGATGTGTGCTTCCTGGAGCCGATCTATCCGGATCAGGTACAGGGCCGCCGTCAGATCGCCGACACGGCGCGTGCGCGGATCATCGCGGCGATGGAGGCGTAAGGGATGTTCGGCTTCACCGGCAGGTCCGAGCTGTCCAGCACCAGCTTGGTGGGCGCCCAGACGGCGAGCGATGCCGCCGATCCGGTGTCGCCGGACAGCTACCTGCCACCGCGCTGGCTGCGCAATGCGCACCTGCAGTCGATCCTGAGTTCCAGCGACCTGCGCCGCCGCCGCGGCCTGCGCCGGCTGCAGGCGCTGGGCGCGGTCAGCACCGAGCACATCTTCGACGGCGGCGCCGGCGTGCGTCTGCAGGGCTGGCACACCGTGATCCCGGGCATGGACATACGCGGCCTGGCACTGCTGCTGCACGGCTGGGAAGGCAGCACCGAGTCCAGCTACATGCGCATGACCGCGGCCAAGCTGCTGGAGACCGGATACGAGGTGGTGCGACTGAACTTCCGCGACCACGGCCAGACCCATCACCTCAACGAAGACATCTTCCACTCCTGCCTGCTGCCGGAAGTGCTGCACGCGGCGTGCGATGTCGCAGAGAAATTCCCGCAGCGGCCAATGGTGGCTGCCGGCTATTCGCTCGGTGGCAACTTCGCCCTGCGCCTGGCATTGCGCGCGCCCGAGGTTGGCCTGCCGCTCAAGCACGTGGCAGCGGTCTGCCCGGTGCTGGACCCGCATGCGGCGCTGATGGGCATGGAGCGCGGCCTGCCGTTCTATCACTGGTACTTCCAGCGCAAGTGGCGGCATTCGCTGGAGCTCAAGCGCGCGCTGTTCCCGGAGCGCCACGTCTACGACGACCAGATCCTTTCCTTGAGCGTGCGTGAGCTGACCCGCTGGATGGTCGAGAACGAGACCGACTACGGCACCCTGGAAAATTACCTGGACGGCTATTCGGTGGCCGGCGACCGGCTGGCCGGAATGACCGTGCCGGCCAACATCCTGATGGCCCAGGACGACCCGGTGATCCCGTTCGCCGACTTCGCCAACTGGCAGCTGCCGGCCAGTGCGAGGCTGGAGGTGGCGCGCTGGGGCGGCCACTGCGGCTTCATCGAGAACGCCCACTGCGACGGCTTCGGCGAACGTTGGGTCACTGACCGCCTGACCCGGGGCTGACCGGTCACCTGCAGTCAGCCCGGTAGAATGGGGCGGTTTCGTTCCAGGTAGTTCACGCATGCAAGACCAGATCCTCCAGGCGCTCCACGCCGGCCAGACCGCGCGTGCGCTGGCACTGGCGCAGGCCTGGGTCGCCCAGGCGCCCGACCATGTGGCTGCCTGGCACTGGCTGGGCATGGCCTGCGACGCGGCTGGCCAGGCCGATGCCGCGATCGATGCCTGGACGCGCATGCAACGGCAGCTTGGCCAACAGGGCCGCGCGCCCTTGCCGCCGCAGAGTGCCGCCGGCCAACGCTGGCCGGCGATGGCCGAGCGCGCGCCCGACGCGCGCCGCGTGGTCCTGGTCTGGGGCGCGCCGGGCTCGGCCGTGGACCGGTTGGCTGCGGTCATGGAGCCGGTGCATCACCATTTCAGCGTCGATCGTTTTGGCGACACGCCGCCGGACGACGGCTTTCAGGATCCGTCGCTGGTCGCAGGCCTGGCTGATGGCAGCATCGACCCGGCCGAGGTCGCCGCGCGGTGGTGGGCCGCGCTGCCAGCCCGAGGCCTGCTCGAGGGCACGGCCGCCGACTGGCTGCCGTGGTGGGACAATGCGCTGCTGCACGTGCTGCGCCCGTATCTGCCCGAAGCGACGCTGGTGATCGCGTTGCGCGATCCGCGCGACATGCTGCTGGACTGGCTGGCCTATGGCGCGGCCGCCGCCTTTGCTCCGGATTCACCGCAGGCCGCGGCGGACTGGCTTGCCGTCAGCCTGGGCCAGGTGGTCACCCTGGACGAGGAACAGCTGTTTCCGCACCGGATCCTGCGCACCGACGCGATCGGCCACGATCCGGCCGCGGCCACGGCCCAGATCAACCAGCTGTTCGGCACCAGTCTGGCAGCGCCGCCGCACCTGGGGCGGCCACGCCTGCCGGCCGGTCACTGGCGGCACTACATCCAGGCCCTGGCTGGGCCGTTGGCCACCCTGGCGCCGATGGCGCGCCGGCTGGGCTATCCGGCCGAATGAATCCACGACAGGAGAGTTGCATGCGCATCCACAGTGACAGTTTTGCCGATGGGGCTTTGATCCCGTCCGAGTTCGCCGGTGGCCACGCCCACGGCTTCGCCCCCGACCGCAATCCGCACCTGGCCTGGCACGAGGTGCCCGAGGGCACGCGCAGCTTCGCGCTGGTGTGCGTGGATCCGGACGTGCCGACCGTGCCCGAAACCACCAACCGCGACGACATGGACGTGCCGGTCGATCAGCCGCGCGCTGATTTCTTCCACTGGGCGATGGCCGACATTCCGGCCGAGGTGCGGCAAATCGCTGCGGGCAGTTGCAGCGATGGCTTCGTCGCCAGGGGCAAGCGGGATCAGTCCGGTCCGTCCGGCGCGCGCCAGGGGCTGAACGACTACACCGGCTACTTCGCCGGCAATGCCGATCTGGCTGGTGAGTACTTCGGCTACGACGGCCCATATCCGCCGTACAACGACCTGCGCCTGCATCACTATCACTTCCGCCTGTACGCGCTGGATGTGGAGACGCTGCCGCTCGAGGCCGGCTTTACCGGCAAAGCGCTGCAGGCAGCCATCCAAGGCCACGTCCTGGCGCAGGCCGAATGGGTAGGCACCTACACGCTCAACGGCAAGATACTGGCCGGCTGACGCATCACCTTGGTGCAAAAACAAAAAAGCCCGCGCAATGCGCGGGCTTTCTGATGCGCAGCCTGACGGGCTCAGGCGCCGCTGGGCAGGAACAGCAACAGGGCCGCGCCCAGGGCCATGCGATACACCGCAAATACGGTGAATCGGTGGCTCTGGATGTAGCCCAGCAGCCACTTCACCGCGATGAAGGCGGTGATCGCGCTGGCGATGAAGGCCACGGCAAACACGCCCCAGTCCTCGTGCGCGGCCTGGCCCGAGCGCACCACATCGATCAGTTCGTAGCCACTGGCCGCGAACATGGTCGGGATGCCGACCAGAAACGCGAACTCGGTGGCCGACGCGCGTTTGGTGGTCCCGGCCAGCAGTGCCACGAAGATCGTCGCCGCAGAGCGCGAGGTGCCTGGGAACACCCCGGCCACGACCTGCGCGATGCCGACCAGGATGGCGACGGTCCAGGTGATGCGCGCGCGTTCGCCCAGCGTCAGGGCCCGCCGTCCCGCGAAGTACTCGGCCGCGATCATCCACACACCACCGATGATCAGCGCCCAGGCGATCGGCGTGACCGTCTCGGGCAGCTCGAAACCGAGCTTCTTGACCACCAGTCCCAGCACCGCGGTGACCAGGAAGGCGACGGCCAGTTTCAGCGAATACCCACGTGGCGTATCGCCGTCGATGCTGGGCAGGGCCGCCTGGTCGGGTCTGAGGAAGCCGACCACCAGCTGCACCAGTCGCTGCCGGTAGATCAGCACCACCGCCAGGATGGCGCCGGCCTGGATGCCGATATTGAACAGATCGCTGCGATGGCCCAGCCAGCGCTCGGCGATCAACAGATGGCCCGTGCTGGAAACGGGCAGGAATTCGGTCAGACCTTCAAGGATGCCGAGCAGCAGCGCGGCGAATAATTCGGACATGGGGCGGGACGTGACGTGGGGGAGGGCAAGGATACGAAACTTTGCAAATGCACGTCCGTGGTGCGTTCTGGACTGAAATGCACCGGAAATGTGCACAATCATGATGCGTGGCGTGAAGGTTGCGTATATGAAACAGAGACTTAGCAGCCCTCCAGACTTGGCACGCGCTTTGCGATACCACCGTCACATATTCCACCTCACCCAATATCCGAGGAGCAAAGATGTCCGTCGACAAAGTCGAAAAGCTGATCAAGGAAACCAAGGCCGAGTTCGTCGACCTGCGCTTCGTTGACCTGCGCGGCGTGGAACAGCACGTCACCTTCCCGATCAACATCGTCGAGCCGGGCCTGTTCGAGGAAGGCAAGATGTTCGACGGCAGCTCGATCAGCGGCTGGAAGGGCATCAACGAGTCGGACATGGTCCTGATGCCGGACGCGGACTCGGCGTACCTGGATCCGTTCTACGCAGATCCGACCATCAACATCACCTGCGACGTGCTGGACCCGGCCACCATGACCCCGTATGCGCGTTGCCCGCGCGGCGTGGCCAAGCGTGCCGAGGCCTACCTCAAGTCCAGCGGCATTGCCGACCAGGCCTTCTTCGGCCCGGAGCCCGAGTTCTTCATCTTCGACTCGGTGCGCTTTGCCAATGACATGGGCAACACCTTCTTCAAGGTCGATTCCGAGGAAGCGGCCTGGAACAGCGGTTCCAAGTACGAAGGCGGCAACAGCGGCTACCGTCCAGGCGTGAAGGGTGGTTACTTCCCCGTCCCGCCGACCGACTCGCTGCACGACATCCGTGCCGAGATGGTCAAGACGCTGGAGCAGGTCGGCATCTCCACCGAAGTGCACCACCACGAAGTGGCCACCGCGGGCCAGTGCGAGATCGGCACCCGCTTCAACTCGCTGGTCAAGAAGGCCGACGAACTGCTGGCGATGAAGTACATCGTCAAGAACGTCGCCTTCCGCAACGGCAAGACCGCCACCTTCATGCCCAAGCCGATCGTCGGCGACAACGGCAGCGGCATGCACGTGCACCAGTCGCTGGCCAAGGACGGGGTCAACCTGTTCACCGGTGACGGCTACGGCGGCCTGTCGCAGCTGGCGCTGTGGTACATCGGCGGCATCTTCAAGCACGCCAAGGCGATCAACGCGTTCTCCAACTCGGGCACCAACAGCTACAAGCGCCTGGTCCCGGGCTTCGAAGCGCCGGTGATGCTGGCCTACTCGGCCCGCAACCGTTCGGCCTCGTGCCGCATTCCGTGGGTGGCCAATCCGAAGGCCCGCCGCATCGAGGTCCGCTTCCCGGATCCGCTGCAGTCCGGCTACCTGACCTTCGCCGCGCTGATGATGGCCGGCCTGGACGGCATCAAGAACCAGATCGAT
>JBIIHJ010000312.1:0-4822 GCA_044235875.1 Pseudoxanthomonas sp. | reverse complement strand
CTCATGGACCGACGCACGGATGGTCTCGGTGCGGTCGGAGAACACGTCCAGCTTCACTTCGGCCGGCAGCACGCTCTTGAGCTGCGGCAGCAGCGCACGGATCGCGGCCACGGTCTGGACGATGTTGGCGCCCGGCTGGCGGCGGATCTCCAGCAACACCGCCTGCTTGCCGTCGGCCCAGGCCGAGAGCTGGTCGTTCTCGACGCCATCGACCACCTTGGCCACGTCGCCCAGGCGGACCGGGGCGCCATTCTGGTAGCTGATGATGGTGCTGTTGTAGCCGGCGGCATCTTCGATCTGGTCGTTGGTGCCGATGCTGTAGGACTGGGTGGCGCCGTTGAGCGAGCCCTTGGGCGCATTCACGTTGGCCTGGGTCAACGCACTGCGCAGGTCTTCCAGGGTCATGCCCATGCTGGACAACATCGCTGGGTTGACCTGGATGCGCACGGCCGGACGCACGTTGCCGGCGATGGACACCAGGCCCACGCCCGGCACCTGCGACAGGCGCTGGGCCAGGATCGAGTCGGCGTAGCGGTTGACCTCGCGCAGGGGCAGCGTGTCGGAGGTCAGCTTGAGGGTGACGATGGCCGCGTCGGCCGGGTTCACCCGGTTGTAGGTGGGCTGGTACGGCAGGCCGCTGGGCAGCGTGGCCTGGCGGATGGCCGACTGCACGTCCTGCGAGGCGACATCGATGTCGCGCTCCATCGAGAACTGCAGCACGATCGTGGACAGGCCCGCCGACGAATCGGAGGTCATCATCTCCATGCCGGAGATCTGTCCGAGCTGGCGCTCCAGCGGCGTGGTTACCAGCGCGGCCATGGTCGCCGCGCTGGCGCCGGGATACTGGGTGGTGACGACCAGGCTGGGCGAATCGATTTCCGGCAGCGCCGAAACCGGCAGGCTGCGGTAACCCATGATGCCCAGCAGCGTCACGCCAATCATCAGCAGCGTGGTGGCGATGGGGCGGCGGATGAAAATACTGGAGAAGCCCAAGGGAAGTCCGTCCTGTCAGATCGTCATGGCGGTCGCGTCAAGCGACCTGCCCGCGCCACGGAAGGTGGCGCAGGCGGGCTTGCATCAGCGTGGCGGGCCGCGGCGGCCGCCGCGCTGTCCCTGCATGGCCTGCTGCAGTTCCTGCTCGGTGGGCTCCGGCGGGGCCTGGCCCGGCTTGAGCGCATCGACCTTGGCATTGGGCTTGAGGCGGAACTGACCTTCGGTCACCACGCGCTCGCCAGCCTTCAGGCCTTTTGTCACCACGATGTGGGTGGCGCCCACCTCGACGCTGGTGGTCACGTCCTGCATCTTGACCGTGTTGTCGGCCTGGACCACGTACACGTAGTCGCTGTTGGGGCCACGCTGCACGGCCTGGGTCGGCACCACCAGCCCGGCGCCGATGTTGCCGACCTGCAGGCGCACGTTCACGAACTGGCCCGGCCACAGCACGTGGTCGGCGTTGGGAAAGCGCGCGCGCAGGCGGAAGGTGTTGGTGTCGGTGCTGACCTGGTTGTCGACCACGTCCAGCACGCCATCGCCGGCGATCACGTGCTGGTCGGTGCTGTCCAGGGCGGCCACCACCGCGCTGCCCTTGGATTGCGCCGCGCGCACGGCGTCCAGGTCCTGTGCCGGCAGGCTGAAGGACGCGTAGATCGGCTCGATCTGGGTGATGGTCACGATCGAGGAGCTGGTGCTGACGATGTTGCCCACGTCCACGCCGCGGATGCCGGCAATGCCGTCCAGCGGCGAGACGATATTGGTGTACTGCAGTTGCACGCTGGCGGCCTGCATCGCGGCATCGGCCGCGGCGACGCCGGCCTGGTACTGGGCGACCAGGTTCTTCTGGGTGTCGATGTCGGTGCGCGCCACGTACGGCGCATAGGCCGGATCGGTCAGGCGCGCATTGGTATCGCGCGCGGTCTGCAACTGGGCCTGGTTCTGTTTCTTGGAAGCGGCAGCCTGGTCATAGGCCGCCTTGAGCTCGCGTGGATCGATCCGGGCCAGGACCTGGCCCTTCTTGACCGGCTGGCCTTCAGTGAAATCCAGGCTCATCAGGCGCCCGCCGGTCTGCGGATTGATGGTCACCGTGTTGAGCGCGGTCACCGTGCCGGTCGCGTTGCGATAGACGGGCACGTCCTGGGTCGTCACCGACTCGACGGTCACCGGCACAGGCTTGCTGCTGTCCTGGCCGCCCTGCTTCATGTCTTCGGCAGCGGGCTTCTTGCACGCACGCAGGCCAAACACCACGACCACCACCAATACGACCACCGCCAGGGCGATCTTCCATTTACGCGACATGCACTGAGTCTCCGGAGGGGGAACGGCGCGTTCCCCGGCATCAGCCAACAAGATTAACGACAGACAACGCACCTGCCTGCATGACTGATGACAGGGGCCACGCAGCGTACAGGGTGTTCATTCAGGGAAAAGCCGCGCGACCTGTCACGACGCTGACACAGCACGCCCGCGTTTTCGCACGGATCGGGTGCAAAGCCAGGCGCCATCCACGTGCCAGGCACCCGCGACGTGCGTCATCGCGGGCGAGATCGTCAGCGGTCGCAGCCCACCAGCTTGAGCTGCTGGCCTGGCTTGAGTGCGTAACCCGGCGCGCGTAGCCCATTGGCCTTGGCCAGATCCCTGGTCTCGCACTGGAACTTGCCGACGATCTTGCCGAGCGTGTCGCCGCGCGCGACCTTGTAGCTGCGCACCTGCGCGGCCTTGGGCTTGGCCGGCTTCGGGGTGCCGGTGGCCACGGTGGTGGGCACGCCCAGCGGCACGCCACTGACATCGCCCACCGCCACGCGCGTGCTGCGCGGAGCGTCGTACTTGATCGCCGCATCGACCGTGGCCGTGACCAGGGTGTGGGCCAGCTCGGCCGTCGGCCCCTTCACGCACTGGCGGTTGTACAGGCTGACCATGTGCGCGTTGGCGTTGAGCGTGGTGCCTGCCGGGATCCAGGTTTCGGCCTGGTAGCGTGGGTTGAGATTACGCAGCGCGCGCATGAAGCCCTCGCGGGTGTGACCGGTGCCCAGGCAGATGGTCAGCTCGTAGATCGAAGCGGTGCGAGCCAGCTTCAGCGGCGCCGGACTGGCGTCCACCTTCGGGAACTCCAGGCCGTACTGTTTCGGATGCAGGTACAGCCAGGCCGCGGCGATCACCATCGGCACGTAGTCCTGGGTTTCGGCCGGGAACTGCCGGTACACCTCGGCCTCCCAGAAGCTGCTGCCCGGATGCTCACGGTAGATCCGCGCGGCGCGGCCTTCGCCGCCGTTGTAGGCGGCCAGGGCGAACTCGATGTTGCGGCCCAGCTCGCCCATGCGCTCGTTCATGTACGAGGCGGCGGCCTCGGTGGCCGAGTACGGATCGAAACGCGTGTCGAAGCCGGTGCCGTCCTGGCCCAGGCCGAAGCGGCTGCCGGTGGCCGGCATGAACTGCAGCAGCCCGGCCGCGCCGGCGCGCGAGCTGACATGCACCCGGCCATTGGATTCCTTGGCCATGATCCCGAACAGCAGCGCCTCGGACAGGCCGGTGGCCTGCCACGGCGGCAGCATCTGCGGGCGCATGTTCTGGTAGTTCTCGTAGCTGTCGATCAGCGTGCCGCGCATGTCGGTCAGCCAGCGGCGGATGCCGGCCTGCACCGCCGGGTTGTACTCGACCATCGAATCGAATGGATGGCGCTGGTCGTCCAGCAGGCGCGCGGTGCGGGCCGAATCAGGGACGTTGGAGCTGGCCGGGACGCTGTGGTCGCTGCCGTCGTCCAGTGGATCGTTGCTGCCGTTCTCGCCGACCAGGTCATCGCCTTGGGCGTCGGTTTCGGCGTCCACTTTTTCCTTGAGCAGGCGCTTGTAGGTGGCCAGCAAGGTGTGCATCTGGCAGCCCTTCTGCTTGGCGCAGGCGTCCAGCACGTCTTCCATGTCTTCCAGCGACGCGTCGCTTTCGGCCTGGCCCTTGGGGTCGCTGTTGGAACTGAGCACCAGCGCGTCGGTGTAGCGCTTCTCGGCGGCCTGCATGCGCTGGGCGAGCGCGTCGGCGGCGGCCTGGTCCTTGGCGGATACCCGCGCCAGCGCCGGGGTGGCCAGCGGCAGCAGGACGAGGGCGGCAAGCAGCGGCACGGCGCGGAACGAAACGGGCATCAGGCACACGACACAGGCAAAAACGGTCCGGCAGGGTAGCCGCCGTCGCAGCGCAGCGGCAAGGTCGCAGGTCACGTCCCCCGCACCTGCCGGTCAGGAACGCCACCTTCCGTACCAGCGCCGCATCCCAGGCCACCAACTGCGCCTAGAATCGAAACCGACTTCGCACGAGAACCTCCATGGACCCGATCCTGCTGGGCAAAGGCGTCACCGACGACATTCCCGTCCACCTGCTGCCCAGGTTCGGCAACCGCCATGGCCTGGTGGCCGGCGCCACCGGCACCGGCAAGACCGTGACCTTGATGACGCTGGCCGAAGGCTTCTCGCGGTTGGGCGTGCCGGTGTTCATGGCCGACGTCAAAGGCGACGTGGCCGGCCTGGCGATGCCTGGCGACGGCAGCGAACGGGTCATCACCCGCGCGGCGCAGATCGGCGTGGAGGGCTACGCGCCGGCCGCCTCGCCAGTGATTTTCTGGGACCTGTACGGCAAGCTGGGCCATCCGGTGCGCACCACCGTGACCGAGATGGGCCCGACCCTGCTCGGCCGCATCCTGGAACTGAACGACACTCAGTCCGGCGTGCTGGACATCGTCTTCAAGCTGGCCGACGACCGCGGCCTGCTGCTGCTGGACCTGGGCGACCTGCGCGCCCTGCTCGGCCTGGTGATCGAAGAACGCAAGGACGTCTCCACCCAG
>JBIIHJ010000310.1:0-4857 GCA_044235875.1 Pseudoxanthomonas sp. | reverse complement strand
GTGGCGTCTCGGCCTGCGCGACCTGCGACGGCTTCTTCTACCGCGATCAGGACGTGGCGGTGGTCGGCGGCGGCAACACCGCCGTGGAAGAAGCGTTGTACCTGTCCAATATCGCCAACAAGGTCTACCTGGTCCATCGCCGCGACACCCTGCGTGCTGAAAAGATCATGCAGGACAAGCTGCAGGCCAAGATCGACGCCGGCAAGATCGTGCCGGTCTGGCACCACACCGTGGATGAGGTGCTGGGCAACGAAGCCGGCGTGACCGGCCTGCGGGTCAAGTCCGTGCTGGACGGCAGCCCCCAGGACCTGGTGGTGCACGGCTTCTTCGTGGCCATCGGCCACACGCCCAACACCAGCCTGTTCGACGGCCAGCTGGGCATGAACAACGGCTACCTGACCATCCAGTCCGGCCTGGACGGCAACGCGACCCAGACCACGGTGCCGGGCGTGTTCGCTGCCGGGGATGTGGCCGACCAGCATTATCGCCAGGCGATCACCTCGGCCGGCTTCGGCTGCATGGCCGCGCTGGACGCCGAGCGCTTTTTGGACAAGGGCGCCTGATCCAGCCCAGCACCTGAGTTCGCCGGGAATGGAATCCCATGGCCTGCTCCGCGTGATCGTGCTGCAGGGCGGCTGGCTCGCGTGGCCGGTCGTCCTCGCGCTTCTGTTCGCGGTGTGGCGGCGCTCTTGGCGTCCAGGGTGGCGCCTGTTGCTGATCGCACTGCTGGCCGGGAACGCGCTGTTCCTGTGGGCGCGTTTCATCGAACCGAACCTGATCGTCGTCCATCGGACATCGCTCGCCGGCACGGGCGCCAGGGCGCGGATCGCCCTGGTCGGGGATCCGCATGTGGGCATGTTCAAGGGCGCCGGCTTCCTGCGCCGCGTGGTCGCCAAGACCAACGCCCTGCATGCCGATGTGGTGCTGATCGCCGGTGACCTGACCTATGAACCGAAAGGCCAACCGCTCGATGCACTGCTGGCGCCGTTGGCCGATCTGCAGGCCCCGGCGTACGCGGTGCTGGGCAATCACGATCAGCAAAAGCCCGGCCCGGAGATCGACGCCACCCTGCGCCAGGCGCTGGCCAGGCACGGCGTGCAGGTGATCGAAGGCCGTGCGGTGGCGCTCAACGGCTTCCGCTTGGCCGGCCTGGGTGATCGCTGGGCCGGTAAGGACGATCCCGCATTTCTCGACGCACTGCCGGTGGACGTGCCGACGCTGGTGCTGGCCCACAACCCCGACAGCGCCGAGCGCCTGCGCCCGGCGCGACATCTGCTGATGCTCGCCGGGCATACCCATGGCGGGCAGATGCGGATTCCGCTCCTGTACCGCCACGTCCTGCCCGTGCGCCATGGCCTGGACCGTGGCGAGCAGTGGCTCGAGCAGTCTGCACACGGTCGCATTCGCGTGTTCACCACCGCCGGCGTGGGCGAAAGCGGCCTGCCGCTACGCCTGTTCAACCCGCCGGTCATCGACCTGCTGGAGCTGAGGCCGTAGCATCGTCGCGGCATGCTCAAAGCCCGCTTACTGTCCACCCTGTCGTCCGTGCCGCCCCAAGCCTGGGACGGGCTGCACGACGGCCACAACCCCTTCGTCCGCCACGCGTTTCTGTCCGGCCTGGAACAGACCGGCTGCCTGCGCACCGACTGGGGCTGGACGCCGCAGCATCTGACGCTGTGGGACGGCGACACCCTGGTTGCAGCCGCGCCGGGCTATCTGAAGACCAATTCGCACGGCGAATTCGTGTTCGACCACGCCTGGGCGCATGCCTACGCGCGCTACGGCGAGGATTACTTCCCCAAGTGGCTGTGCGCGGCGCCCTACTCGCCCGTCACCGGCCCGCGCCTGTTGGCGGGCACGCCGCAGGCACGACGGGCGCTGCTTGAAGCCATGACCGTGCATGTGCAACGGCATGGACTGTCTTCGGCCCACGTCAACTTCCACACGGCCGGCGAGGCCGCGGACTTCGGCCCGGAATGGCTGGCCCGCACCGACGTGCAATACCAGTGGCACAACACTGCCGGCTGGGCGGATTTCGACGCCTTCCTGGGCGCGATGGACCATAAGCACCGCAAGAACATCCGCCAGGAACGGGCCAAGGTCGCCAGGACCGGCGTGCGCTTCCGCGTGCTGCATGGCGATGAGGCCAGCGACGACGACCTGGACGCGATGTATGGCTTCTACCTCCAGACCTTCCACGAATACGGCAATTCGCCGGCACTGACGCCGGAATTCATCCGCCACCTGGCGCTGACGCTGCCGCGTGCGCTGGTGATGTTCCTGGCCGAGGTGGAAGGCCGCCCGGTCGCCGGCGCCCTGTGCCTGCGCGGCGGCGACACGCTCTACGGCCGCTACTGGGGCGCCGATGCCACGGTGCCCGGCCTGCATTTCGAGACCTGCTACTACCAGGGCATCGACTACTGCCTGCGCGAAGGCCTGACCCGCTTCGAGCCCGGCGCCCAGGGCGTGCACAAAATCGCGCGCGGTTTCCTGCCGACCTTCGTCCACAGCCGCCACTGGATCGCCGATGAAGGGTTTCGTGAGGCCCTCGGCCGCTGGTGCGCCGACGAAAGCGCCGAGGTCCGCGAACACGCCATGGCGCTGGCCGCGCGCTCGCCGTTCCGCGCGGCCGGCACGTGATGGCCATGGTCAAACTCCTCAGCGCCGAAGCGCGCCTGCGATGAGTCGTCGCCTGCCGTTCCTGCTCGATGCCGCATCCGACGCACCGTTTCCCGATCCGCGCCTGGCGCTGCGTGAGCCCGACGGCCTGCTGGCGGTCGGTGGCGATCTGCAGCCGCAGCGCCTGCTCAATGCCTATCGTGCGGGCGTGTTTCCCTGGTATTCGGACGGCCAGCCGCTGCTGTGGTGGTCGCCGGACCCGCGCACCGTGTTCCGCACCGACGGCGTCCATCTGACTTCACGGTTCCGGCGAACGCTGCGCGGCAACGGCTGGGTACTGCGTGCCGACACGGCCTTCGCCCAGGTCATGCAGGCCTGCGCGACCACGCCGCGGCCCGGACAGGACGGCACCTGGATCACGGCTGAGATGCTGGACGCTTACCTCGCACTGCATCGACTCGGCCATGCGCACTCGTTGGAGGTCTGGGACGGCGATGCGCTGGCCGGCGGCATCTATGGCGTGGCGGTCGGCCGGATTTTTTTCGGCGAGAGCATGTTCAGTGCCGTCTCCGGTGGCTCCAAGGCGGCGCTGGCCGGCCTGGCCCGGGTGCTCGCAGGCTGGGGGTGGCCGCTCATCGATGCGCAGGTCGACAACGACCACCTGGGCCGGATGGGCGCCGAACAGTGGACGCGTGCGGATTTTCTGGCGCAGGTCGCCGTGCAGGTGCTGCAGGAAGAGCTTCCGGGCAAATGGACCGACCGCGTCGGCGACCTCCCGGCCACTGCATTGGGGTTCGGATAACGCTATTTTTGCGATTGGCGCACAAGCGGGGTACAATGCACGGCTCCGCGGGCAGCGCTTCCGTTGCCGCACTCTCAGCAGGCTTCCATGTCGAAAGACGATTCAATCGAATTCGAAGGCGCCGTCACCGAGACGCTGCCCAACACCATGTTCCGCGTCAAGCTGGAAAACGGGCATGAAATCATCGCCCACATTTCCGGCCGCATGCGTAAGAACTACATCCGCATCCTGACCGGCGACAAGGTCAAGGTGGAAATGACGCCCTACGATCTGACCAAGGGCCGCATTACCTACCGCATGAAGTGAGCCGCTGACGCGGCTTGTTTCGAGAAGGCAGCCCATGCGGCTGCCTTTTTGCGTTGGACGGCGCTTTGGTCTGTATTCCGGGCAGGCGTGTGCCCTGGCCCATCAGACCAAGAAAAAGCGGCTTGCGCCGCTTTTTCCCGTTGCGTGACCAGCCAGATCAATCGACCGTGGCCGGCAGCAAGCGCTCCGGCTCGGACTGCGCGGTGACCACCAATTCGTCATCCTTGACGTCGATGCTCACCCGGCCGCCGCCGATCAGCTTGCCGAACAGCAGCTCGTCGGCCAGCGGACGCTTGACCTTGTCCTGGATCACGCGCGCCATCGGACGGGCACCCATCTGCGGATCGAACCCATGCTGGGCCAGCCAGTCGCGTGCTTCCGGCGTGGCCGAGAGCGTGACGTGCTTTTCGTGCAACAGCATTTCCAGCTCGATCAGGAACTTGTCCACCACGCGCAGGATGTGGTCGAAGCCCAGCGCCTGGAACTGCACGATCGCATCAAGGCGGTTGCGGAATTCCGGGGTGAAGCCGCGACGGATCACCTCCATCGCATCGGTGGAGTGGTCCTGCTTGGTGAAACCGATCGAACGACGCGAGGCCTGCGCCGCGCCGGCGTTCGTGGTCATCACCAGGATCACGTTCCTGAAGTTCGCCTCGCGCCCATTGGTGTCGGTGAGCACGCCGCGGTCCATGACCTGCAGCAGGATGTTGAAGATGTCCGGATGGGCTTTTTCCACCTCGTCCAGCAGCAGCACGCAGTGCGGGGTCTTGACGACCTTCTCGGTCAACAGGCCGCCCTGGTCGAAGCCGACATAGCCCGGAGGCGCGCCGATCAGGCGACTGATCGAATGCGGCTCCATGTACTCGGACATGTCAAAGCGCACCAGCTCGATCCCGAGCTGCATGGCCAGCTGCTTGGTCACTTCGGTCTTGCCCACGCCGGTCGGCCCTGCAAACAGGAAGTTGCCGATCGGCTTGTCCGGGTTGCCCAGACCTGAGCGCGCCAGCTTGATCGCCGAGGCCAGCGATTCGATCGCCGGATCCTGGCCGAAGATGACCATCTTCAGGTTGCGGTCCAGATGCTGCAGCACGTCCTTGTCGGTCGCACTGACCTGCTTGGCAGGAATGCGC
>JBIIHJ010000309.1:0-4860 GCA_044235875.1 Pseudoxanthomonas sp. | reverse complement strand
CTGGTCGAGGACGTCCATGATCTCGCGCGGCTTCGGGAGATGGCTGCGCGCACTGGCGGCCTTCTCCTCGAGCTCCTCGCGGATGATGTCGTTGCACAGCTCGACGCACTCGTCGCAGATGAACACGCTCGGGCCCGCGATCAGCTTGCGGACCTCGTGCTGGCTTTTGCCGCAGAACGAGCAGTACAGGATCTTGTTGCTGTCGCCGGAACGACCTTGGCGGTCTTCGCTCATGCTTGTTTTACCCACTCACTGCGGCCCCCGCGGGGGCATTCGAATTCGAGAATAGCACCGGTTCGGCACCGGTGGCGCCCTGCGTACATGGCCATGGAAGTGGCGTGCGGAACGCTGAAATCCGCATGCAATTCCTGGACCGGAACGAATTTACAGGCCCGCCCGCGCCGGAAACGCCACGCGCCGGTACGTTGCCGTCCGGCGCGCCGTTGCCCGATCAGGGCCCGAGAGGCCGTCCTGTTCAGGCGGACTGGATCAGCTCGTCCGGGCGACGCTCCAGGACCTCATCGACCAGGCCATAGGCCTTGGCGTCGAAAGCGCTCTTGAAGTTGTCGCGCTCGGTGTCGCGGGCAATGGTCTCCAGCGACTGGCCGGTATGCTTGGCCAGGATCTCGTTGAGCTTGTGACGCAGGGTCAGGATTTCACGGGCATGGATGTCGATGTCCGTGGCCTGGCCCTGGAAGCCGCCCAGCGGCTGGTGGATCATCACGCGCGAGTTGGGCAGCGCATAGCGCTTGCCGGCCGCGCCCGCCGCCAGCAGCAGCGCGCCCATGCTGGCCGCCTGGCCCAGGCAGATCGTGCTCACGTCCGGCTTGATGTACTGCATGGTGTCGTAGATGGCCATGCCGGCAGTGACCACGCCGCCGGGCGAATTGATGTACAGGCTGATGTCCTTCTCGGGGTTTTCAGCCTCGAGGAACAGCATCTGCGCCACGATGACGTTGGCCACGTGATCGTCCACGCCGCCCACCAGGAAGATCACCCGCTCCTTCAACAGGCGCGAATAGATGTCGTAGGCGCGTTCGCCCCGGCTGGTCTGCTCGACCACCATCGGAACGAGATTCAAGGCCTTGGTCAGGTTATCCATGGGAGTGAGGCACCTTTCATTGTTTGGATCCGCACATAGCGTGCGTGGAGTTGCTCGGATCCCGCCTCATTGAACCGGCCCGGTCCCACGTTGCGGAGGCCGGGCCGATGGCGAAACCAAGCGCCGTTACTGCCGGATGGCGTCCTGGAACGAAAGCGCCTGCTCGGTGTGCTGGGCGCGCTCGGCGATCCAGTCGATCACCTGCTCTTCCATCACGCGAGACCGCAGTCCGTCCATCATCTGGGGATCGTTGCGGTACAACTCAATGACCTGCTCGGGCTCTTCATAGGTCGAGGCGATCAGGCGCATGGTTTCCTGCACGCGCTTGGGATCCAGGCGCAGCTCGTTGCGACGGGCGACCTCGCCGACCAGCAGGCCGACCAGCACGCGCTTGCGGGCCGCGTCCTTGAAGCCTTCGTGCGCACCTTCCGGCGGCTGCACGTTCTGGCCCTGGCGACGGGCCTGCTCGACCTGCTGGCCCAGCATGGCGCGGGCCTCGTTGTCGACCAGGCGCTCGGGCATCTCGACCGAAGCGTAGGCGGCGATCAACTGTTCGCCCACCTCGCGGCGCAGACGGTTGGCCAGCGCACCCTTGAGCTCGCGCTCCAGGTTGGTGCGGATGTCGGCGCGGAACTGGGCCTCGTCACCGGCCTTCACACCGAAGCTCTTGATGAAGTCCTTGTCCACCGGCGGCAGCACCGATTCGGAGACATCGGTGACCTTCAGGTGCACCTGGACGCTCTTGCCCGCCAGCTGCGGTACGCGCCAGCCAGCCGGGAAGTTGACCGTGATTTCCTTCTCGTCGCCCTTGGCCATGCCGACCAGGGCCTGCTCGATGTCCACGAACATCACGCCCGAGCCGATCAGGGTGGCGCCGGTCTCGCTGCCTTCGGCCGGCAGACGCTCGTCACCGGCCTGCGACCAGGTTTCCAGGGCGACGCGATCGCCCTCGGCGGCGGCGCGTTCGACCGGCTGGAAGGTGCGGCGCTGCAGGCGCAGGTTCTCGATCATCTGATCGATATCGGCGTCGGTCACTTCGGAGGTGTGGCGGATGACGCTGAGCTTGGTCACGTCGATGTCGCCGAAATCCGGCACCACCTCAAAGGTGGCGACCCACTCCAGCTCGCCTTCGCCGGCCGGCTCCAGGCGCGGGTTGCCCGCCAGTTGCAGCGACTGATCGCGCACGGCCGAATCGAAGGTTTCGCGTAGCAGGCCATCCAGGGCCTCGGCGCGGACTTGCTTGCCGAAACGCTGCTCGATCACCTTCGGCGGCACCTTGCCCGGGCGGAAGCCCTTGATGCGCACGGTGCGGCTGAGCTCGCGCAGGCGGCCACCGATATGGGTATCCAGGCGCTCGGCCGGCAGAGTGAAACTCATGCGGCGCCCAAGGCTGCCGGTCGATTCGACGGAAACGGTCATGTCACTGGCTCCTGCAACCGCAGCCTCAAGGCCACGGGTCATCGTTGAGAAAGGGAGCGGCTTGCGTGCGGAGCGTCCTAAAGAACACTTTCACCCTTGCCGAACGCGCTAGTTTCGCTGATCAAACGCGGTTTGACCACTGAGACTACGGTTTTCGTTGACAGGTGCGCTTCCGATCCAGACAATACGCGTCCTTTCCGGCGCCAGTCGTCGGCGAGGACCGGCAAGTCGCCGGCCCGCTTGAGTGTTTCCGGGGTATAGCGCAGCCTGGTAGCGCGCCTGCTTTGGGAGCAGGATGTCGAGAGTTCGAATCCCTCTACCCCGACCATCCAAGCAGTGGGCCATGCAGATCCAGTCCGGGTGCAATTCCAGCCGGGCGCCCGTAGCTCAACTGGATAGAGCACCGGCCTTCTAAGCCGGCGGTTACAGGTTCGATTCCTGTCGGGCGCGCCATTCGATCGGCGGCAGGACAGGCGTAGCAATGCGGTACATGTGGTGGCTGTAGCTCAGTTGGTTAGAGTACTGGATTGTGATTCCAGATGTCGGGGGTTCGAGTCCCCTCAGCCACCCCACTTCCGCAGGATTTCTCCCCGCAAGGGTGTTGCAGATCCGAATCCATCGCGTATACTGCGCGACCAGTTTTCGGGGCCGTTAGCTCAGTTGGTAGAGCAGTTGACTCTTAATCAATAGGTCCAAGGTTCGAATCCTTGACGGCCCACCAAAAAAGAAAAGGCACCTGGAGCGATCCAGGTGCTTTTTTCTTGTGCGCCATTCAACCGGCGCACGTACCGCCTTTGCGGTGAATCAGGGCAACGCGCCCCTGGGCGCGGCTACACTCTGCGGAACGGTCGTAACCAGCGCGGAAGCGCGACCAAGTGCCGTGTTCGAAGCCCTCGCCGGGCCGGCAGGACGGAAAACCTGCCAGGCGCGCGTCAAGTGCATTGAACGCGCCCGAGCAAGTGATCGGCGCTGACGATCCGCACTGCATCCCCGCAACACTCCAAGCGCCTTCCAAGGTCGGGCGCCATTTCGCCGATCGGATGTGGCGCCCCACCGAAGAAAACTCACAACCCAGCGCACGACCCAAACGACGCGCCATTTCGCGATCGTCAGGCGCCGCAAGCGACGCGCGCGGGTAGAATGCGCACGACCATCGCGAAAGTGGCGGAATTGGTAGACGCACCAGATTTAGGTTCTGACGCCGCAAGGCGTGGGGGTTCGAGTCCCCCCTTTCGCACCAAATCAATGATCCATGGATGGATGACAGCCCAAGGAAACGCAATGATCCGCAGCGGCAATCCGGCTCTGAAAGAGTCCACCTTCCTCGACCTCGGCACCGGCACGGTGGTCACCCGCGATGGCGGGGCCATGACCTTGAATGGCACGGTCAACAAGACCGGCTTCCTGCTGCTGCTGAGCCTGATCACCGCGACGTTCGCCTGGAGCCAGTCCACGGTCGCACTGCCCAATGGCGAGATGGGTCCATCGGCCGGCGTGATCGGCTACATGCTGGGCGGCGCCATCGGCGGCCTGGTCCTGGCCCTGGTCACCACCTTCAAGAAGGCATGGTCGCCGGTGACCGCGCCGCTGTATGCGCTGGTGGAAGGCTTCTTCCTGGGCTCGATTTCGGCGATGTACGAGCTGAAATTCCACGGCATCGTGTTCCAGGCCGTGCTGCTGACCTTCGGTACGCTGTTCGCGCTGCTGATGGCCTACCGCAGTGGCCTGATCAAGGCGACCGAGAACTTCAAGCTGGGCGTGGTTGCGGCCACCGGCGGCATCTTCCTGGTGTATCTGGTGACCATGGTCATGCAGTTGTTCGGCATGAACGTGTCCTACATCCACGGCTCGGGCGTGATCGGGATTGGTTTCAGCCTGGTCGTGGTGGTCGTTGCGGCGCTGAACCTGGTGCTGGATTTTGACTTCATCGAAAGCGGCGTGGATGCCGGCGCACCCAAGTACATGGAGTGGTACGGCGCGTTCGGCCTGATGGTGACGCTGGTGTGGCTGTACATGGAATTCCTGCGCCTACTGTCCAAGCTTCAATCGCGCAACTGATCCCGGACAACGGCACATGTAGCGCCGAGCCTGCTCGGCTGAGGCCTTATCGGGAAAGCGCCAGGCGAGCCTGGTCGCATGAAGACTCCCGATGAAGCGCCAGCCGAGCGAGCTCGGCTCTACGGAAACCAAGAAGGGCGCCCTGTGGCGCCCTTCTTGTTTTTTGGATCTGGCGGCCGATCAGAGACGGCTGGCGATCGCCTTGGCAAAGCCCATCGTATTGCCGGTGCCACCCAGGTCCGGGGTGACCGAATCCTTGGCTTCCAGCGTGGCCACGATTG
>JBIIHJ010000308.1:0-4882 GCA_044235875.1 Pseudoxanthomonas sp. | reverse complement strand
CGCCGGAGAGCTTGGATTCCACCGCGAACGGCACCAGGATCTTGCCGTCCATGCCGGTCGCCTGGCCCGCGGTCTTGGGCCGGATCGCGTAATCCCACTGGCCATTGAGGTTTTGCCACAGCGCGCGCTTCATCTGCGGGCGTGGATAGCTGCGCCAGGCGTTGTCCGGCGTCACCGTCTTGCCCCAGCGGGTGATCAGATCGCTGGTGTAGACGTGATCGTCCTTGGATGCGGCGGCGTCCTGTGCCGAGGCACCGATCGGCGCGAGGGACCACAGCGCCACAACGGCAAGCGAAATGCGGACAGCCTTGATCATCATGGTTCCCAGATCCTTCTTGTGACGTGCCGATGCGCCAGGCAGGCGGTGCACGGGTGATCGAGCGGTGCGCCGCACGCACGCCCGGCCAACAGCACCGGGCATACGCAGGCACAAGCCAGACGGCATGATGCCGCGATGCCGCACTAATGTCTGACAATACGAGGAATGCGCCGGATCATTCCATGCACCGGGCGCCGATGGCAAGACGCGGTGCGGGGTGATGCGCACAGTTCCGCACATCGCATGGCCACGCACGCACGCCGACGACGCGCGAGATGGCGCGCGCGTGGCGTGATCGAGGCATCAAGCGCGCTGCAGCGGCGCGCGATTTAAAACTTTAGATGCGCATTCAAGCCAGCGGCAGTGGCCGCAGGCACAGCCAGATTGCGATCCAGTGCGCCATCGCGCCACCGAGCACATGCGCATGCCACAGCGCGCGGTTGTAGACCATCGACTTGCGCACGTAGAAGCCCACGCCCACGGTGTAGATCAGGCCGCCGGCGGCGATCAGCCACAGCACCGTGCTGTCCAGGCCGGCCATCAATGGCTTGATGGCGATCACCGAAGCCCACCCCAACAGCAGATAGATCGCCACCCAGAACCCCTTGCCCACGCCGGGCAGGAAGAGCTTGCCGAACACGCCGAATAGCGCCACAGCCCACACCCCCAGCGTCATCGACCACATCCACGCGCCGGACAGGCCCAGCACCAGGAACGGCGTGTACGAACCGGCGATCATCACGAAGATGCCCGCGTGGTCCAGCTTGCGCAGTGTCGGCTGGCGCGCGGGCACGGCGAAGTTGTACGCCGCCGAGCACGCGAACATCGTCAGCAGGCCCAGCGCGTAGATGCAGGTGGCCGCCAGCAGCACCTGGTTGGCCAGCGCGCGCCAGATCATCAGCGCGCCGCCGACGATGGCCAGCGCCAGGCCGGCGATGTGCACGACCAGGTCGGCACGGCGCGCGGCGGCAGTCTTGTAGTGGGGGGCAGTGGTGGGGACGACGGACAAGGCGATCCAGGAATCAGGGGAACGGCGGGACAGCATATCCGCCCGGCATGGCAGGTCTGTCGCAGCGCGGCTTCTTCGTCAAGCGGCGCTTAGCCAACCCGACGCCCGCGTTGGAGTTGTCATGGCGGCGACAAGGGTCGCCCGATCATCCCCACACCCTGGTGAAGCATCATCGCCGCCACGGCAGTTCCATCGCGCCACTCAGCGGCAATGGGACTTTGAAGAGAAAGCCCCATCACGGCCACTGCCACCGGCATCCGGCAACGGCAGATAGCCGTTATGCCGCCATGCCGTTGTGTCGCAGCAGCGCGTCGATGCTGGGCGCGCGGCCGCGGAAGGCGGTGAAGTTTTCCAGCGCGCTGCGGCTGCCGCCACGCGAGAGGATCTCGGCGCGGAAACGCGCACCGGTCTGGGCCAGCTGGTCGGGCGCTTCCTCGAACGCTGCATAGGCATCGGCGCTGAGCACCTCGGCCCACTTGTAGCTGTAATAACCCGCGCCATAACCGCCGGCGAAGATGTGGCCGAAGCTGTGCGGAAAGCGGTGCCAATTCGGCGGGCGGTTGACCGCCACTTCGTCGCGTACGCGCTCCAGCAGGGCCAGCACCGTGTCCTGCGCCGGATCGAAGCGGCTGTGCAGCTCCATGTCGAACAACGCAAACTCCAGCTGGCGCACGGTCTGCATGCCGCTCTGGAAATTCTTGGCCGCGATCAGCTTGTCGAACAGCGCGCGCGGCAGCGGCGCCCCGCTGACTGCATGGCGTGTCAGGCGCTGCAGCCATTCCCACTCCCAGCAGAAATTCTCCATGAACTGGCTGGGCAGCTCGACCGCGTCCCACTCCACGCCGTTGATCCCGGCCACCGACAGCTCGCCCACTTCGGTCAGCAGCTGGTGCAGGCCATGGCCCATCTCGTGGAACAGCGTGATCACCTCATCGTGGGTGAACGTCGCCGGCTGGCCGTCCACGCCCTTGCCGAAGTTGCACACCAGGTACACGAGAGGCGTTTGAACAGCCCGGGTCTGCTCGCCATCGGCGCGGTGGCGACGGTTGCGGCAATCGTCCATCCACGCGCCGCCGCGCTTGCCTTCGCGCGCATACAGGTCCAGGTAGAACTGCCCGACCAGCGCGCCATCGGCGTTTTGCAGGCGATAGAAGCGCACGTCCGGATGCCAGGTCGGCGCGGTATCGGCCACCACGTCCACGCCGTACAGCGACTTGATCACCGCAAACAGCCCGCTCAGTACGGTGTCCTCGGTGAAGTACTGCTTCACCTCCTGCGCCGAGAAGCTGTAGCGCGCCTGCTTGAGCTTTTCACTGACGTAGGCCACGTCCCAGGGTTCGACCGTGTCCATGCCCAGCTCGTCGCGGGCGAAGGCTTCCAACTCGGCGCGGTCCTGCCGGGCGTGCGGCAGCGCGCGCGCGGCCAGGTCGCGCAGGAAGGCCATCACGTCCTGCGGGCTCTGCGCCATCTTGGTCGCCAGCGAATACTCGCCGTACGAGGCAAAACCCAGCAATTGGGCCAGTTCGGCGCGCAGCGACAGGATCTTTTCGATCAACGGCGTGTTGTCCAGCTTCTCATCACCGGTTTCCGACGCGCGCACGGCATAGGCCTGGTACAGCGTTTCGCGCAGCGGGCGGTCGTCGGCGTAGGTCAGCACCGGCAGGTAGCACGGCATCTGCAGGGTGAACTTCCAGCCCGGCTCGCCGTCGGCCTTGGCCGCAGCGCGGCAGGCGGCGACCACCTCGGCCGGCAGGCCCGACAGGTGCTGCTTGTCCTTGATCCAGAACTCGTATTCGTCGGTGGCATCGAGCACGTTCTCGGAGAACTTGGCCGACAGGCTGGCCAGTTCTTCGCGCACGGCGGCAAAGCGCGCCTTGGCTTCGTCGGGCAGCTCTGCTCCCCCTAAGCGGAAGTCACGTAGCGCGTTGTCCAGGGTCTTGGCGCGGGCCGTGTCCAGCGTGGCCAGGTCGGTGGCGTCGGCCAGGGCGCGATACTGCGAAAACAGCGCCAGGTTCTGCCCGATCGCGCTGGAGAAGCGCGTGATCCGCGGCAGGTTGTCGTTGTAGGCCTTGCGCAGCGCCGGCGAATGCAGCACGCCCTGCAGATGGTTGACCTGGCCCCAGGCGCGCCAGAGTTTTTCGGTGGCATCGTCCAGCGGCACCACGAAGCTGTCCCAGGTCACCGGGCTGACGGTTTCGGCGTGCTTCACCGCGGCCTCCGCATCGGCCAGCAACGTATCGATGGCCGGGCCCACGTGCTCGGGACGGATGGTGTCGAAACGGGGAAGGCCGGAAAAGTCGAGCAGCGGATTCATGGGGAAACTCCAAAACACGTGGGGGCTAAGAGCCCATCTGGGGGCGGCGCGGCGACCTGGCAAGCCGGAAGCGGCGCGGGATGACGCCATTATGCGACCAGGCGCGTGTGGCCAAGGTGGCGCACGGTGCATCTGTCGGCAGGGATTAAGATGGTCCCTTGCCCGATGCACGACCTCGCATTCCGTCCATGACCCTGACGCCCGAAAAGTCCAGTTCCCGCCGGCGTGCCCCGATGTACGAGGAAGTGGCCGACACCCTGCGCCAGAAGATCTACGACTACGTGCTGCCGCCGGGCGACTGGATCGACGAGCCCGGGCTGGCTCAGGAGCTGGGTATCAGCCGCACGCCGCTGCGCGAGAGCCTCAAGCTGCTGGCGGCCGAAGGCCTGGTCCAGATCGAGCCCGGGCGCGGCGCGCGCGTCACCCGGCTGACGCTGGAAGACCTCAACGAGCTGTTCCCGGTCATGGCGATGCTGGAGGGGCGCTGCGCGTTCGAGGCGGTACGCAAGATCGATGACGATGGCCTGGCCCGCCTGGAATCGCTGCATGCGGCGATGGAGGCAGCCGCCGAGCGCGGCGACATGGCCGAGTTCTACCGCAACAACTACCTGATCCACGAAGTGGTGCAGGAACACGCTGGCAATCCCTGGCTGATCCGCGTCACCCACGACCTGCACCGCATCCTCAAGATGCATCGCGGCCGCCAGCTGCTCACGCCCGGGCGCATGGCGATGTCGCTGGGCGAACACCGCGAGCTGATGGAATGCTTCCGCAACGGCGATGCCGCCGAGGCCGAGCGCACCATGAACCGCCACCTGCTCAGCCAGGGCGAAGCACTGGCCAAGTACATCGCCGCCGGTGGCAAGCTCAACGTGCCGGCGCCATTGCCGCGCACCGGCGCACGTTAGGCCGTTGCACGCTGCAATGGAAACGGGCGCCTTCGCGGCGCCCGTTTCCGTTTCATGCCAGCGCGAGGGCTATAACCAGCCCGGCACCACGAACACCAGCCACGCCGCCAGCGGCCCCAGCGCCACCACCAGACCGCTGTACACCAGGAAGCGACGGAACAGCTTCTCGCGCTCGTCCGGCGCGGCCGAGGCCACCACCAGCGCGCCGTTGGTCGAGAACGGGCTGACATCGACGATGGTGGATGACACCGCCAGTGCGCAGATCACGCCCGCCGCGCCCAAGTGCCCCTGCAGCAGGAACGGCACTGCCAGCGGAATCGTCGCTCCCAGCA
>JBIIHJ010000306.1:0-4923 GCA_044235875.1 Pseudoxanthomonas sp. | reverse complement strand
TGCTGACGCGTCCACAGCCGCGCGCGGTCGGCGCGCCGGTGCCATGAATCCTTTGCTTCCACCACGCGCACCGCGCGTGGCCGTCGTGCCGTTTCCAGGAGTTGTCATGTCGTTGCTGAAGTTCCACCGTGGCCTGGCCGTTGTCGGCCTGGCGTTGTTCGCGCAGCTGGCCATGGCCGCAGAGCCGGCCGTGCCCGCGCAGGCGCAGCCGGCCGCGCGCATCGCGGTGAAGATGGTGGTGGTGGCCAACTTCGAGAACGGCGCCGACACCGGCGACAAGCCGGGCGAGTACCAGTTCTGGGTCGAACGCGAACACCTGGACCAGACCATCGCAGTCCGCGGCGCGGCCAATCCGATCCGCCGCAACGCCGATGGCCTGTACGGCCTGATGCTCAAGGACATGGACGCGTTCGTGATCGATCCGCGTTTCGACCTGACGCACACCTACTGGCTGTTCACCGGCATTTCCGGTGGCGATCCGAACGCGGTGTCGGTCGGCAGTGCTGCGTGGGCGCGCTGGGTGGTCAACGCCGACCAGTTGCGCGAGTTCGACGATCGTCAGATTCCCAAGAACTGGCCATACGGTCTGTTCGCCATCGGTGCGCTGACGCCCAATGCCTTGCCGACCGATCCCAACGGCTTTGGCAGCGTGGAAAGCCCCGAGCAGCTGGGCATGGCCTACACGCTCAATCCGTCGCTGGTGCAGTGGGCGTTCGATCTCACCAAGGACGTCAAGATTCCCGACACCGCCGAACTGGCGCAGCGCCGCAAGGCCTGGGTCGGGTTCCCCAATGCGCAGAAACCACCGCAGGTGATCCTGGGCGAAACCCTGGGCAGCAAGCGCTACTGGCATGGCTCCATGCGCAACCAGTGGGCCGAGGATTGGGTGAGGTTGTGGACCGGCGGCAAGGGCCGCTTCGTCATGACCAACATGGAAAGCCAGAACGCCGCGCAGGCCATCAAGCGCTACGGCCTGATGCACCTGGTTGATCCGCAGCGGGTGCTGGTGCTGCGCACCGCCAGCAATCCCTCGATGCCGCCGCCGGGCATGGATCCGCTGGCCACCATCGGCGATGAAACACCGGGCCAGGTGGCCGCCTATGAAGCCAATTACCGGGTCGGCGTCCCGGTGATCCACCAGATCCTGCAGCACTGGGACCAGTACGAACACGTGCTGCCCGGCGCGGCCAGGCAGGGGCAATAAAGCAGGACGTTGCAGGCAGGCGGGCCGAGGGAATGGCCCGGACGGCAGTCGATGGTTTCGCTACGGCCAGCAGGTCGCAGCGGTGCTCGCGAAGGTCGAAGTTTTCTTTTGCTCAACCTTACCCACACAGGCACTCCCCACATGAACAAAGGCATCCTGACCCTCGCCGTGACGGCCGCGCTGTATGCGTCCGCGGGCGTTGCGTTCGCGCAGGAAGCAACGGGCGATGACACCACCGTCGCCCAGCGCTCCAGCGTGACCACCACGTCCAATACCACCAACTCCAACGCCACCCAGCGTGCGCGCCAGCTGGACACCGTCAAGGTCTCCGGCCAGTCGCTGTCGCTGGGCGGTGGCAACATGCAGGTCCAGGACGCGCCCAAGGCCGTGTCCACCATCGGCCGCGAAGCCATCCTCAAGGCCGCGCCCGGCGCCAACTTCACCCAGATGCTGAGCAGCATCCCGGGCGCGGTGTCGGCGACCAACGACGTGACCGGCTTGAACGACGGCAACTTCTCGGTGCGTGGATACCCACCGGATGAGGTGGGCGTGACCGTCAACGGCGTGCCGATCAACGACTCGGGCAACTACAAGATGTACGCCACCGAGTACGGCGACACCGAAAACATGGGCGACATTACCGTCGAACAGGGCTATCCCAGCGTGACCTCGCCGGTGATCGGCGCGGCCGGCGGCAACATCGCCTGGGTGACCGTGGACCCGACCCATGATGCGGGCCTGGATTTCAGCCAGAGCGCGGGTAGCAACGGCTATCACCGCACCTTCCTGCGCTACAACACCGGTGATACCGGTCCGCTGCGTTCGTGGATTTCCTACTCCAACAACGAAACCAGCCTGTGGCGCGGCAGCGGCAAGTCGCAGGTGACCAAGGTCGACGCCAAGTCGGTGTGGACCATCGATGACGCCAACTCGATCACCGGCTCGCTGCAGTACAACCGCGAGTTCAAGAACAACTACCGCAACGTCACCAAGGCGCAGGCCGCGCAGAACTACCACTTCGGCTACGACGGCAATTACACCGCCTCGGCGCCGGGCAACTATGCGTACATGCAGACCAACCCGTTCCGTAGCTGGATCCTCAGCCTGGACGGCGAGTTCACCCTGACCGACACGCTGCACCTGTCGGTGGTCCCGTACATGGTCTACGGCCAAGGCGGCGGCGGCAGCGGCACCACGCAGGGCGAGTCGGCGTATGGCGGCATCGATGCCAATGGCGACGGTGACACCACCGACACCAACGTGCCGGTCTACCAGATGTTCACTTCCAACACCTATCGCCCGGGTATCCACGTCAAGTTCAAGCAGGATTTCGGCCTGAACGACAGCCTGGAGTTCGGCGTGTTGTACGAGCGTCCGCGCAACCAGCAGAGTCGCAACCTGATGCCCACCAGCGTCGACGGTGATCCATCGAACATCTGGGGTCAGGACAACGTCGACATGCTGACCTACGCCAATGGCAGCGCGCTGCAGACGTATCGTTCGTATTCGATCACCGACACCAAGCGCGTGTTCGCCACCAACACCTGGACGCCCAACGACCAGTGGACCGTCACCCTCGGCGGCGCCTACACCTGGGTCAACCGCAAGGGCTGGTACACCAACCTGCCGGATTCGGGCATTGCCACCACGGGCACCAGCCTGGGTGAAGTGACCGGCGCAGGCGAGGCCAAGTACAACAAGTTCACGCCCAATGCCGGCGTCAAGTTCCAGCTGGACGAGAAGAACCAGTTCTACTTCGGCATCGGCCAGGCTTATCGCGCGCCGATCAACACCGCAGCGTTGAATTACTTCTACAGCAAGGCGGCGGCCGAAGAACTGGCCCTGGCCAGTAGCACCATCAAGCCCAAGCCCGAGTCCTCGTGGACGGCCGATCTGGGCTGGCGCTTCTACGGCGACCAGGTCAGCGCGATGGTCGACCTATACTCGAGCAAGTTCAAGAACAAGCAGGTCAGCGGCACCGACCCGGTCAGCAAGGCCTCGGTCTACACCGTGCTGGACAAGGTCGACGTCTACGGCATCAACGGCGAGGTCAGCTACAAGTTCAATGACAACTGGTCGACCTACGCGTCCTACTCCTACAACAAGTCGGAGATGAAGGACGACCTGACCATCGGTACCACCACCTACGACACCGACGGCAAGATCATGGTCAACGCGCCGAAGAACGTCGGCTACGTGGCGGTGAACTACAACCAGGGTCCGGCCTGGGCCAGCGTCAGCGCCAACGTGATGAGTGACATCTACGCCGACTGGGAAAACACTGCCCATGCCGGTGGCTACACCACCATCAACCTCAACGGCGGCTGGAATTTCGCCGACGCGGGTTGGCTGAAGAAGCCGTACGTGAAGTTCAACATCTGGAACCTGGACAACCGCAAGGCGTTCACCTGGGCCTCCAGCGTGACCACCTACCGCTCCTCCGGTACCGATACCTACCAGCTGTTGCAGGACCGCACCTTCATGGTGACGGTGGGCGCTTCGTTCGATCTGTAAACCGCAACACCGCACCGCGCGCGCACGGCCTGCTGTCTCAAGGCCGCGCGTGGCAGCTGTACGGCGGACAAAGGCCTGGCCTTTGTCCGCCCCTTTTCCAAGTCGACGCCCGGTGCGACGACGGCCCTGGCGGGTCGTACGTGTCCGGGCGTTGTCTTGTCCGCCTCGTTCTGGAGCTTCCATGTCGCCTCGCACGCCATTTTCTTTCCGCACGCGCTGCGTGCTGTTCCTCGCCCTGTGCACGAGCACGGCATGGTCGGCATCGGCCGCGCCGGCACCGCCCCTGGCGCCCAAGGTGATGGTGGTGACGATGTTCGCGCCCGAAGCCGCGCCCTGGCGCGCGGCCGAGGCGTTCACCGTGCAGGTGGACGTGCCGGGGCTGTCGCCCCGGTTTCCGCAGGTCTCTTGCACCGCGGCCGGGCTGTGCCTGGTGACCACCGACATGGGCCTGGCCAATGCGGCCAGTTCGATCAGTGCACTGGTGCAATCGTCGAAGTTCGACCTGCGCCAGACCTGGTTCCTGATCGCCGGCATCGGCGGCGTTGATCCGGCCGATGGCACGCTGGGGTCTGCGCACTGGGCGCGTTACGCCATCGATGGCGGCCTGGTGCACGCGGTCGATCCTCGCCAGCAGCCGGACGGCTGGTCGTCCAATCTGTTGATGCTGGGGGCCAAGACACCGGGCGAGAAGAGTGCCTGGCGGACCGGCACCGAGGTGTTCCAGCTGGACGAATCCCTGCTGCGCAAGGCCTATGCGCTCAGTGCGCAGGTGCCGCTGGAGGACAGCGACGCGGCCAGGGCCTACCGCCTGCAGTATCCGCAGGCCGCAGGCCATGGCGCGCCCCGGGTGAGCATCTGCGACACCCTCACCAGCGACACCTACTGGCACGGCACGCGCATCGCCCAGGCCATGGAGGCTTACGTGAGCCTGACTACCGATGGCAAGGGCAATTACTGCACGACCCAGATGGAGGACAATGCCAGCCTGACCGCGCTCAAGCGGGGTGCCGATGCCGGGTTGTTGCAGTTCAACCGCATCGCCCTGCTGCGCACGGCCTCCAACTTCGACCGTGAAGCACCCGGACAGGATGTCGGGGTCTCGCTGTCGGCCAAGTCGGGCGGCTTCCTGCCGTCCACCCACAACGCCTATCGCGTGGGGCATGCGTTGACCGCCGAGATCCTGGGACATTGGGATGCGTGGTCCG
>JBIIHJ010000305.1:0-4937 GCA_044235875.1 Pseudoxanthomonas sp. | reverse complement strand
AAGGTCCGCGCCAGCATGCTGATGAAGGAACTCTGCAGCTACCCCTGGGTGCTTGAAACCTACGGCGGCAAGCTGCCCCAGACCCCCTGGACCCACACGCGCCCGTTCACCCCGGCCAGCATTCAGAGATCGACCGGTACATGAGCACCCCTTCCCCCGTCCCCAGCTACGAACAGGCTGGTGAACTCAAGATCGGCCAGGTCGGCGTCGCCAACCTGCGCATACGCACCCTGGATGTCCAAGCGCTGGTCCGCGAGATGCGCGAGCGTGTCGAGCGCGCGCCCAAGCTGTTTGGTCGCGCCGCGGTGATCCTCGATTTCGGTGGCCTGATCCAGACCCCGGACGTGGCCACGGCCCGTGCCCTGGTCGATGGCCTGCGCGGCGCCGGCGTGCTGCCGGTCGCTCTGGCCTACGGCACCTCGGAGATCGAAGCGCTGTCCGAACAGCTCGGCCTGCCGCTGCTGGCCAAGTTCCGCGCCCAGTACGAGCGCAGCGAACCGGCGCCCGCGCCGGCCCCGCCGCCGCCCGCCCCGGTCGCCGCCGCGCCTGAGCCGGTCAAGGCCAAGGCCGACGTACAGCCCGGCATGGTCCAGAAGACCGCCGTGCGCTCGGGCCAGCAGCTTTACGCCGAACAGCGCGACCTGACCGTGCTGACCGCCGTGGGCGCCGGTGCGGAAGTGATTTCCGACGGCTCCATCCACATCTACGGCCCGTTGCGCGGTCGCGCCCTGGCCGGCGCCCAGGGCAATGAGGACGCGCGTATCTTCTGCAGCGCCTTCCATGCCGAGCTGGTCGCTGTGGCAGGCCATTACAAGGTCCTGGACGATGTCCCCCGTGCGCTGCACGGCAAGGCGGTCCAGGTCTGGCTGGAAGATGGACAACTGAACATCGCCGCGCAGAATTGAGCGCGCGGCACCGGCGATGCCGCCCTTCGCATCGCACCGCAAGACCGCAACCCATCGCATCCCTTTTCTGGAGAAACACCATTGGCTGAGATCATCGTCGTCACGTCCGGCAAGGGCGGCGTAGGCAAGACCACCACCAGCGCCAGCATTGCGTGCGGCCTGGCACGGCGCGGCAAGAAAGTGGCCGTCATCGATTTCGACGTCGGCCTGCGCAACCTCGACCTGATCATGGGCTGCGAGCGCCGCGTGGTGTACGACTTCATCAACGTCACCCAGGGCGAAGCCACGCTCAAGCAGGCCCTGATCAAGGACAAGCGCTTCGATACGCTGTTCGTGCTGGCCGCCTCGCAGACCCGCGACAAGGACGCGCTGACCAAGGAAGGCGTGGAGAAGGTCCTCAAGGACCTGGACGCCGATGGCTTTGACTTCATCGTCTGCGATTCGCCGGCCGGTATCGAGAAGGGCGCGTTCCTGGCCATGTACTACGCCGACAAGGCGATCGTGGTGGTCAACCCGGAAGTGTCCTCGGTGCGCGACTCCGACCGCATCCTGGGGCTGCTCGATTCCAAGACCCGTCGCGCCGAAGAAGGCAAGACGCTGACGCCCAACCTGCTGCTGACCCGCTACAACCCGGCCCGCGTGGACACCGGCGAGATGCTGTCCATCAAGGACGTCGAGGAAGTCCTTGGCCTGAAGACGCTCGGCATCATTCCCGAGTCCGGCGACGTGCTCAACGCCTCCAACAAGGGCGAACCGGTGATCCTGGATCTGGAATCGCCGGCCGGCCAGGCCTACGACGATGCGGTGGCGCGCCTGCTGGGCGAAGATCGCCCGATGCGCTTCACGTCCATTGAAAAGAAAGGCTTCTTCAGCAAGCTATTCGGAGGTTGAGCATGGGTATGTTCGATTTCCTCAAGGCGAAGAAGAACACCGCCGAGACCGCCAAGAACCGCCTGCAGATCATCATCGCGCAGGAGCGCAACCAGCGCGGTGCGCCGGATTACCTGCCGCTGCTGCAGCGCGAACTGCTGGAAGTGATCAAGAAGTACGTCAACATCGATGCCGACGCGGTCAAGGTCGACCTGCTCAAGGAAGGCGATCACGACGTGCTGGACATCTCCGTGGCCCTGCCCGACGGCAAGGCCTGATCCATCGGCGCGGGCCGCGTGCCCGCGCCTGACCGTCTTTCGCACCGCGCACCGCCATGTCCAGCCAGAACGCCCTGTCCCTCACTCACACCGCGTCACCGACGCCCGGCAGCGAAGCCGCCGAGCAGACCGTCCTGCGGGTGCACGAGATGGAATTCGAGGTGTTGGCCGCGCTGCTGGCGCGCTTCGACCTGGTGCTGCACCGCGTGCCCGACGGGGTGCCGATCCCCGGCAGCTTCTGGGGCGATCCGGAAGCGGGCGTGATCGCGCACAACGTCTATGTGCGCGGCGATACGCCGGTGCATTCGATGCTGCATGAGGCCTGCCACCTGATCGTGCTCACGCCCGAGGCGCGCGCACTGGTCCACACCGACGCCACCGACTCGGACATCGAGGAAGATGCCACCTGCTACCTGCAGGTGGTGCTGGCCGACGAGCTGCCCGGCGTGGGTCGCGCGCGGCTGATGGCCGACATGGATGCGTGGGGGTATTCGTTCCGGATGGGCTCGACCCAGGCCTGGATGACGCACGATGCGCAGGATGCGCGCAGCTGGCTGGCGCAACGCGGCCTGCCGCACTGACGCGCCCTGAGCTGTCCGGCACTGACATCGGCGTGAGGGGACGCGCATGACCACCATTCCCGGCCCACGGCATGGCGAAAACTGGAACCACATGACCGTGATCGGCCGCGGCGCCAATCGCGTGTGCGTGGTCGACCGTCGCGACACCCGCCAGTGCCTCAAGTTCATGCTGCCGCCGGGCCAGCGCACGCGCGTGGGCCTGCGCCAGCGGGTGCAACGCTGGCGGGCGGCGCGCAAGCCCGAGCGCGACGAGAACCATGCCGAGCTGCGCGCCTGGCTGGCGCTGTCGGCGCGGCTGCCCGCTGAAGACCTGCAGGACCACATGGCCACCGTGCTCGGCATTTTCCGCACCGTGTACGGACAGGCGCTGTGCTGCGAGCGGGTCACGCTGGCCGATGGCGCGCCGGCACCCAGCCTCTATTCGGTGATGTTCGATCATCCGCAGTATCCGGCGCAGGTGTTGTGCGCGGCGGTGAGCACATTTGAACAGTGGCTGCTGCGCCACCGGATCCCGCTGTTCGACCTCAATGCCGGCAACCTGCTGGTGCTGCCGCACGGCGATGGCGTGCGCCTGGTCTGCGTCGATGCCAAGTCGGTGGTGAGCGGCAAGGAACTCGTGCCGCTGTCGCGCTGGTTCCATGGCCTGGCCAAACGCAAGATCCGCCGTCGCGCCCAGCGCCTGCGCGAGCGCATCCAGGCCGCACTGCCCGGCTGAGCCAACCTGTGCTGCGCTTGCAGGGCGCAGGCTGCGCCTCTAGCCTGCGGGCTGCACACACCGTAGGGAAGCGTTCGTGAAGCCACGTCATCTTGTGTTCGCCATCGCCGCGTGCGTGACGCTGGCCGCGCTCTCCGGCTGCGGCGACGACGCCCCGGCACCGGCCGATGGCGTGGCGCCGGCGCCGAAAGGCGAGACGGCCGACGCCTTCGTCGAGCGCGTCAACAGCCAGCTGCGCCAACAGGCACCGGAGGCCAATGCAGCACAGTGGCTCTCCTCCACCTACATCAACGACGACAGCCAGCGCGTGGCCGCCGGCGCCAACGCGCGCAGCCTGGCCGCGCTCAATGCGTGGATCGTCCAGTCGCGGCGCTTCGAAGGCCAGGCGCTTCAGCCGCAGACCGCGCGCGCGATCCACTTGCTCAAGCTGATGACTGCCATGCCGGCGCCGCAGGATCCGGCCAAGCTTGCCGAACTGACTGCGCTGGCCGCGCAGCTGGAAGGCGCCTACGGCAATGGCAGCTACTGCACCGGCGAAGGCCAGGCGCGCAACTGCCGCCAGCTTGGCGCGCTGGAACAAGTCCTGGCCCACAGCCGCGACTACGACGCGCAGCTCGATGCCTGGCAGGGCTGGCATGCGATCGCCCCACCAATGCGTGCGCGCTACACGCGCTTTGCCACGCTGGTGAACGAAGGCGCGCAAGACATGGGATTCGCCGATGCCGGCGAGCTGTGGCGCAGTGGCTACGACATGTCGCCGACCGAGGTGGCCAGCGAGACCGATCGTCTCTGGAACCAGGTCAAGCCGCTCTACGAACAGCTGCACTGCTACACCCGCAACAAGCTCGAAGCCCGCTACGGCATGCGCGGCCAGGTCGATGGCGGCCTGTTGCCGGCGCACCTGCTGGGCAATATGTGGCAGCAGGACTGGAGCAATCTGTGGGACATCCTGCAGCCCTACCCCGAGGCCGGCAGCCTGGACATCACCAGCGCACTGCAGGCCCTGGATGACACGCAGTACGAAAAGACGCTCAAGGCCGCCGGCCTGGACACCGACGATCCGTTCGAAAGCGCGCGCGATGCCGACTACGCCGCCCAGCTGGAGGCATTGGGACGCACGCCCGACGATGCAGAACGCGCACGCTTGAACCGCCGCGCCTACGACCAGGCCATGGCGCGCGTGGCCGACCTGCGCCATGCCGCCGACCTGGCCAGCGCCAAGGCCATGACCGCGCGCGCGCAGGACTTCTATACGTCCCTGGGCATGCCGGCCCTACCCAAGAGCTACTGGCAGAAGGCGCAGTTCATCAAGCCGCGCGACCGCCAGGTGATGTGCCACGCCAGCGCGTGGGACATGGACATGGACGGCGACGTGCGCACCAAGATGTGCATCGAGCCCAACGAGGAGAGCTTCACCACCATCTACCACGAGCTGGGCCATCTCTATTACGACCTGGCCTACAACCGGCAGCCGGCGCTGTTCCAGAGCGGCGCCAACGACGGCTTCCACGAAGCCATCGGCGACACCATCGTGCTGGCGATGACGCCCAAGTACCTGGCCTCGATCGGCCTGGTCAAGGAACAGGCC
>JBIIHJ010000058.1:0-16016 GCA_044235875.1 Pseudoxanthomonas sp. | reverse complement strand
TGGTGGAACTGCCGGCAGCCGTGGCCCAGGCGGCCGCCGCCAGTGGCGTGGCCACGCGCCCGATCGCCGACATCGACGGCTATCGTGCTCGCCTGGCGCAGTTGGCGCAGGACCTGAAAGCCCGCTGGGACGTGGTTTCGGCCGGCTGAACCCGCTCGCGCGGACCGGCGGCCCGAAGAAAGCCAACGTCCAGGGTGCATCACCAAAGACAAATTGCCTGAAAGCCCGCTCCGGCGGGCTTTCGGCGGTCTGCGCCCTGCGCGCGGTGGGGCGTCGTCTCCGACGTGTAAAATTGCCGTCTTTTGCGCGCGCAGTAGGCGCGCCCTGCCATGGCGAAAGCGCAACAACGCGGACCTGTCCCCGGCCCGGCCTTCGTGCGACTGCTCGCGCGGCTGGGCGAGGTGACCGTGCCTGCACCGCCGCCCGCACTGCCCGATCGCCTGGCGCAATGGGTGGACTGGAACCGCGCGGTGGCGCTGTCGCGGGCGCTGGACGGCACCCCGCCTGCGCCAGATGCGGGGCCCGCGTTCGATGCGGCCGAAGCCGCCGCCTGTGCCGCCCAGCGCGCCACGCTGGCCAACGCGATCCGCGAAGACCGCGATCTGACCGCCGCGATCCAGCGGCGCGTGGACAAGGCCGCCAGCGACGGCGCCTCGCTGCACGCTGCAGTCGAATTTTCCGTGTTCCGCCAGCGCTACCTCGCCCATCAGCGCGCGATGCTGACGGCCACTGGCCACCTGCGTGGCCGCCTGCGCGACATGCTCGGCCAAGGCCCGGCGGCGCTGGCGCGGCTGGCCGAGGTCGATGCGGTGATGGAACTGACCCTGAGCCCGCGCGAACAGACCGTGCTGGCTACCGCACCCGGCCTGCTGGAACAGCACTTCCTGCGCCTGCGCCCGGTCGATGCCGACGTGCCGGCCTCCGCAGCCCCCAACCCCGACGCCGTGCAGATCCCTGCCTGGCTGGAGACCTTCCACGCGGACATGCAGCGGGCGCTGCTGGCCGAGCTGGAGCTCCGCTTCCAACCGATCGATGCGCTGCTCGCAGCGCTCCGCAGCCAATAAGTCCCCATGCCCAGAATCGTCCTGAACCTCGTCGTCTTCCTGTTGGGCCTGCTCGCCGTGTGCTGGGTGGGCGCCGGCTATGTCGGCAACAACGCGCTGGGCGTGGCCGTGTCGCTGGTGATCGCCGCCTGCTACGTCGCCGGCGCGTTCGAGCTCTATCGCTATCGCCAGGCCACGCGCTCGCTGGAACTTGCCATCACCGAAGACCCGACCGGCAGCGCTGGCCTGCCCGCGTGGCTGGAACGGCTGGCGCCCAACCTGCGCCAGCCGGTGCGCCTGCGCATCGAAGGCGCGCGCGTTGCCCTGCCTGCGCCGACGCTGACGCCGTACCTGGCCGGCCTGCTGGTGCTGCTGGGCATGCTCGGCACGCTGCTGGGCATGATGGCCACCCTGCGCGGCACCGGCCTGGCGCTGGAAAGCGCGACCGACCTGCAGGCCATGCGCGGCTCGCTGGCCGCGCCGGTCAAGGGCCTGGGCTTCGCGTTCGGCACCTCGATCGCCGGCGTGGCGACCTCGGCGATGCTGGGCCTGCTCTCGGCGCTGTGCCGTCGCGAACGCCTGGAAGCGGTGCAACAGCTGGATGCGGCGATCGCCACCACGCTGCATCCGCATTCGCGCGCGCACCGGCAGGAAGAAGCCTTCCGCCTGCAGCAGGCGCAGACCGCGCTGATGCCGCAGCTGATCGACCAGCTCGGCGCGCTGATGCGCACCATCGAGACCCACAGCAGCACGACGCACACGCAGCTGATCGACCGCCACGAAGCGCTGCACGCCAGGACCGAAGCGGCGCACGTGGAGCTGAGTGACGTGCTGTCCAAGGCGCTGGCCGCCAGCGTCGCCGACAGCGCGCAGGCGGTGAACGCCGCGCTGCAGCCGGTGGTCGCGCGCACGCTCGATGGCCTGGCCCAGGAAACCAAGACCATGCAGGCGGGCGTGCATGGCGCCGTGCAGCAGCAGCTTGATGCGCTGACCAGCGGCTTCACCGGCGCCACCACGGCCGCAGCCGCCAGCTGGACTGCTGCACTGGATGCGCAGCGCCTGGCGCAGGCCGCGCAGACCGATGCACTGCACGCGACATTGGCCACTGCCGCGCAAGCGCTGGCGACGCAGGCCGCGCAGACCGTCGACAGCATCGGCGCGCGCCTGGACGGCACCGCGCAGCAGCTCGGCGACACCTGGACCCAGGCGCTGGCCCAGCAGCGCGACCTGCACGCCGCCCAGGCCGAACACCACGCCCAGGCGCTGGCCGAGGCAGGCCGTGCGTTCGAAGCGCAAACCGCCGCGCTGGTGCGCACCACCACCGAGGCGCAGGCGCAGCTGCAGGACGTACTGACCGCACAAGCCGAACGCGGGACCGCGCAGCTCGACGCCGCCACGGCCGCCTTCGCCCGCCACACCGCCGAAGCCGCCGGTGCGTTCGACACGCAGGCCAGCACCTTGCTGCGCACCACCAGCGAGGCGCAGGCGCAGCTGCAGGACACCCTGGCTGCGCAGGCCGAGCGCGGCACCGCACAGCTTGAAGCCGCCACCGCCGCCTTCGCCCGCCACACCGTCCAAGCCGCCAGCGCGCTCGATGCGCAGGCCAGCACGCTGCTGCGCACCGCCGCCGACACCCAGGCGCAGCTGCAGGACGCGCTGGCCACGCAGGCCGAGCGCGGCACCGCGCAGCTGCGCGAAGCCACCGCCGCGTTCGAGCGCCATACCAGCGCCGTGGCCGAAGGCCTCACCCGATCGCACGCCACGCTGCAGGACACGCTGGCCGCGCAGGACCAGCAGCGCCTGGCCGCATGGTCGGACGCGCTCGCTTCCACCCATCAGGCGCTGCGCGAGGAATGGCAGCAGGCCGGCGCCGATACGGCCCAGCGCCAGCAGGCCATCTGCGACACGCTGGCCAAGACCGCCGAGGCTGTCACCGGCCAGGCGCAGACCCAGGTCCGCGAGACCATCGCCGAGATCACCCGCCTGGTCGATGCCGCCGCCGAAGCGCCGCGCGCCGCGGCCGAGGTCATCGCCGAACTGCGCCAGAAGCTCTCCGACTCCATGGTGCGCGACACCGAGATGCTCGCCGAGCGCAACCAGGTGATGGGCACGCTGGATACGCTGCTGTCGGCGGTCAACCATGCCTCCACCGAACAGCGCGGCGCGATCGATGCGCTGGTGTCGACCTCGGCCGACCTGCTCGAGCGCGTCGGCACGCGCTTCACCGATCACATCGAAGGGCAGACCGGCAAGCTGGGCGAGGTCGCCGCGCAGGTCAGCGCCAGCGCGACTGAAGTGGCCAGCCTGGGCGATGCCTTCGGCGCTGCCGTGGCCCAGTTCGGCCAGTCCAACGCAGACCTGGCCGAGCGTCTGCATGGCATCGAACAGGCGCTGGACAAGTCACTGGCACGCAGCGACGAACAGCTCGCCTACTACGTCGCGCAGGCACGCGAGGTGATCGACCTGAGCCTGCTCTCGCAGCGGCAGATCATCGAGGACCTGCGCCAGCTCGGTGACGCCAAGGCCGCCGCGGCATGAGCGGCGAGGTCGAACTTGACGAAGGCGACGGCACGCCGGTGTGGGCCGCCTTCGGCGACCTGATGTCGGTGCTGCTCGGCGCGTTCGTGCTGATCCTGGTCGGCGTGATCGCGGTGCAGCTGCAGCTGTCCAGCAAGCTGGATGAAGAAGCCCGCCGTCGCCAGGCGCTGGAACAGGCGTTGGCTGGCCCGCTCGCCGCCGGACGCGTGACCATGGTCGATGGCCGCATCGGCATCCGCGGCAACGTGTTGTTCGCCCTCAACTCCGACCAGCTGCAGCCCGAGGGCCGCGAAGTGCTGCACAGCCTGGCCGCGCCGCTGCGCGGCTACCTGCATGCGCGCGATGAAGTGCTGATGGTCAGCGGCTTCACCGACGATCGCCCGGTGCATGGCGACAACCTGCACTACGCCGACAACTGGGAACTCTCCGCGCAGCGTGCGCTGACCGTGACGCGCACGCTGGTCGCCGAAGGCGTGCCGGCATCCTCGGTGTTCGCCGCTGCCTTCGGCGCCGAGCAGCCGGTCGCCTCCAACGACGACGCCGAGGGCCGCGCACGCAATCGCCGCGTGGAGATCGCGCCCATGCCGCGTCCTTCCAAAGCGGCCGCGACGCCCTGACATGCGCGATGCGTTGAGCCAGCTCGCACAATGGCGCGCGCAGGGCGCCGACCGGCACGATCCGGTGCGCTTTGCGTTCCTGGATGCGCTCGCCACGCGCACGCAGGCGCAGCGTGGCGCCGCGCGCGCGTTGCTGGACGCACGGCTGGAGGCGCTGATCGCGGATTACCGTATCGCTGTGGCCGAGGCGAAGCCAACGACACGCAAGGCCACGCAGGCCGTGAGCATCGCCAGTCCGCTGTCCGAACTGCTGGACGCGTTACGCGCGGGGCCGCAGGCGTCTCAGCCGACGACGCTGACCGCTTCGCGCACCAGGTCGCAAAAGAAGAATGGCGTCGCGCAGCCGGAGCCCGGCGCGGCTTCCAACGCGGTGTTCCCGCAGATGCCCGCGCTTGATGAGTTCCAGCGCCTGTGGGAAGAAGTCCGCGCCGCGCGCCAGCTGCGTCAGTCGCTGGAACCGGCGCCGGAAGACGCCGGCCCGCTCAACTCGCACATGCTGGTGCATCGCGCGCTGGCGCTGATGCACGACACCGCACCGGGCTACCTGCAGCACTTCCTCGGCTATGTCGATGCGCTGTCGTGGATGGCGCAGCTGCGCGGCGAAACCGACACCGAATCGGAAGCCCAGCGCGTGCCCAACGGGGCCAAGCCGACCAAACCCCGCGCGCGCAAGAAGCAAGCTTAAGCGGCGTTGCCACGCCCTTCCTTTCGCATCGCGAGGGGACCTCGCGCTCGCGCTTAAAACCCCAGGCTCCCGAACCCGCCATCGACCGCGATGCATGCGCCGGTGATGTAGGCCGCGCTGGGCAGGCACAGGAAGGCGATCGCACCGGCCACGTCTTCGGATTCGCCGATGCGCTGCAAGGGCGTGCGCGCGAGCACCTGTTCGTAGTGGTCGACATTGGCCAGCGCCTTGGCCGTGCGCGCGGTGCGGATCGCCCACGGCGCCACCGCATTGACGCGGATGCCGTCCTCGGCCCACTCGGCCGCCAGGCTGCGGGTGAGCTGGTGCAGCGCCGCCTTGGCCATGCCGCCGACCGTGTCGCCGCGCACCGAAGCCAGGCCACTGGCCGCGCCGACATTGACGATGCTGCTGGCCGGATGACGCGCCAGCAGCGGCTGTGCGTAACGGCAGAGTTCGAACGCGGAAAACAGGCTGGTCTCGAACACCGCGCGCCAGCGGTCCTCATCGATCTCCATCGCCTCGCCGCGCTGCACGGCACCGACAGTGTTGACCAGGATATGCAGGCCATCGCCCTGGTCCTCGACCCAGTCCAGCAGCGCACGCCGCTCGTCATCGTCGGACACATCGGCCGCAAACCCTTCGATCAGGCGTTCGGGAAATAGGTCGGTGAGTTCGTCGCGCGCCGCTTCCAGCGCATCGGCATCGCGCGCGACCATCAGCACATCGCAGCCCAGCGACAACAGTTCGCGCGCCGTGGCCAGGCCGATGCCGGCGCTCGCGCCGGTGATGAGGGCCAACTGTCCATCCAGGCGCCAGCGGGGCGTGTTCATCGTCGTGTCTCCTGTCGCGTTCAACGCACCAGCGCCATACCGACCGAGGCCGGCGCCGTCATCGCAAATCCGTATTGCGCGTACAGCCGATGCGCCTGGCCATCGGCGATCAGACTGACATACGCGCTCGCTGGCACGTGATCGCGGATGTAGTCGCTGATCGCCTGCATGATCCGCTTGCCCAGTCCCTGACCCTGATGCGCGGGCAACACGGCGATATCGACCACCTGGAAGAAACAACCGCCGTCGCCGATCAGCCGCCCCATGCCGACCGCTTCGCCCTCGCACAACACCTGCACGGCAAAGCACGAATTGGGCAGGCCGGCGATGGCGGCCGCTTCGGTCTTGGGACTCAGACCGGACGCCGCGCGCAGGGCGCGATAGACGTCAATGGAAGGGATCTGCTGGAGGAGTTCGTAATCGGACATTGCACCGCTCGAAGCGCATCAATCAACCAACGCACGTTGTACAACATCCACATCACCACGCCCAAGAGCGGCGCAAGCAGAGCTCCTGACAGGACGGAAATCCACCTCGGCAGCCTGGAAAGCGGCCACAGCATGCCCGTCGCACACAGGCACAGCACGAGCCAGATGCAGGCCATCCAGGGTAGGCCCTGCAGGTGGAAGATCATCTCACCGGGCTGCGCTGCACGAAGCCACGCAACATGGAAAAACAGGAGTGACGGTGCGAACAGGAGCGCACCGAGAAAGACGCAAAGTACATGCATGCCTTTCCCATTCGGCGGCTTGCGGCGCGTGTCGTCGTGGATATTCTTCGACATCTCCATGTCCTCAGATTGATGCAGATCCTCGGCGTAGGATAGCCATGCATTCACCCGCGAGACACCTGCCATGCACGCACCACGCCTCGTTGCCGCATCCGTGTTGTTGGCCAGCCTGGGGCTGGGCGCCTGCAACCCGCCCTCGACCCCGCAGCCGGACAAGCCGCCGGCGCCGCAGTCCACCGCCATGTCCAAGGCGATCCACGCGCCGCTGGACAGGGCCAAGGCAGTCGAAGGCCAGGTGCAGGCCGCGCACGACGCACAGGACAAGCAGATCGAAGCCGACACGCCGTGACGTCGCCTCGCGCCTACTTGGCCGCGCTGCGGCCGCTGGTTCCAGGAGGCGCTTGTAAGAGAAAGGCGGGCCAATGGCCCGCCTTTATCGTCCTGCCGAGGCGCGCTGTGCTCAGAACCCGCAGAAGCAGTACGCCAGTTCGGTCACCGGCTTGACGCCCGGCTTGCGCTCCAGCGCGGCCTGCACGAACTTCAGCTGCTGCGCGGTCTGCGGCATCGCCTTGAGCATCGCGGCCTGGGCGAAATCGGACCGGCCCAGCAGCGCCTGGCCCATCGGGCTGCCGGCGGCGTTGGCCAGGAACTGTTCGAACGGCGACAGCTCCTTCTCCACATAGCGCACGCGGTACTTGCCCGCTTCGCCCAGTTTGGCCCGGGCGGCGGCATCGGCGATGGCGTCCTTCAGACCGCCCAGCTGGTCGACCAGTCCACGCTCCATCGCCTGCTGGCCCGACCACACCCGGCCACGGGCGATCTGGTCGATCTGCTCGACGCTCTTGTGGCGGGCCGATGCGACGCGCCCGGTGAAATCGGCGTAGCCCTTGTTGATCACCGCCTGGATGACGTTGCCCAGCTCCGGATCCAGCGGCTTGGTCGGATCGAACGCGCCGGCGATCCGGGTGGTGCCCACGCCATCGGTGTGCACGCCGATCTTGTCCAGCGCACGCGAGAAATTGGGGATCAGGCCGAAGATGCCGATCGAGCCGCTGATGGTCGAGGCATCGGCATAGATGCGATCGGCATTCATGCTGATCCAGTAGCCGCCCGAAGCGGCCAGGTCGCCCATCGAGACCACCACCGGCTTGCCGGCGGCCTGCAGCGCCACCACTTCGCGGCGGATCTGCTCGGAGGCGAACACCTCGCCACCGGGCGAGTTCACGCGCAGCACCACGGCCTTGACCTTCTTGTCCTCGCGCGCATCGCGCAGCAGCGCCGAGGTGCTGATGCCGCCGATCTTGCCGGCCGGCAGGTCGCCACCGGCGATCTCGCCGGCGGCCACGACCACGGCCACCTGGTCGCGTTCGTCCAGCGGCGAAGTGCGTGCGCCCAGCTGTGCCAGGTAGGCGTCGAAGTTGATGTGGCGGAAGCCCAGATTGTCGTCGTCGTCCTCGTCGGCGACGCCGCGCTTGGTCAGCAGTTGGTTCACTTCCTCGGCGGTCTTGAGGCCATCGACCAGCTTCTGCTGCTGGGCCAGCTTGGCCAGGTCGCCACCGGCGGCGACCACGTCGGCCGGCAGGTTGTCGATGGCAGTGCCCAGTGCCGCGGGGGCCAGCTTGCGGGCCTTGCCCACGTCGGCCAGGTAGCGGTTCCAGATGTCGTTCATCCAGAACAGGTCGGCTTCCTTGGACTCGGGCGAGGCGGCATCGAGGATGTAGGGCTCGGCGGCCGACTTGTACTCGCCCACCCGGAACAGGTGCACGTCCACGCCCAGCTTGTCCTGCAGGCCTTCGCGGTAGTACTGGCGATAGCGGCCCAGGCCTTCGATCACCACGCTGCCCATCGGGTCCAGGTAGACCTCGTTGGCCTGCGCGGCCAGCAGGTACTGGCCTTGGCTCATGTTTTCGCCGAAGGCCACGATCTGCTTGCCGGAGGCGCGCAGCTCGCCCAGTGCGCCAGCCACTTCGCGCAGCGAGGCATAACCGCTGGCCTGAAGCTTGTCGAAATCCACCAGCACGCGGTTGATCTTGGTGTCGGTCTTGGCCGCCTCGATCACCCGCAGCAGGTCGCGCAGCTGGACCTCGTTGCCTTCCTGGCCAAAGGCCTTGGACAGCGCGCGGCTGGCCGGATCGGACGAGTACTGCTCCACCAGCGCCGCATCGGGCGCGATGACCAGGGTGGTGTTGTCCGTCAGCGGCCGCGGGCCGGCATTACCCTTGGCCAGCCCGATGATCACCAGCACCGCGATCAGGAACAGCAGGCCGAAGAAGACCAGGTTGAAGATCAGGCGGCGGGTGAAATTCATCACGTCCCACAGGCCGATGAAGAATCGGCTGACGGGATCGCGGCGGACGGGCTGGTTCATGCGGGACGGGCGCTCTTTGCGGGAACTGGCGAGCAGCTTAGCCGCAGTCGCTCCCAACCCGCATGCCCCACACGTCATGCAGGCCTGCCATCAGCGCATCGCCACCAGCCGCCGGCTGCTGTGGCGCAGGCGCAGCGCCATCATGGTCGCCGCCGCGGTCAGGCCCACGGTCAGTCCCACCCACATCCCGCGCGGGCCATAGCCCAGCGCCAGACCCAGGCCCGCGCCCAGCGGCATGCCGATGCCCCAGTAGGAGATCGCCGCCAGCAGCATCGGCACGCGCGTGTCCTTGAGGCCGCGCAGCGCGCCGGCCGACATGATCTGGATCCCGTCGGGAAACTGGAACACCGCGGCCAGCACCAGCAGGCTGCCGGCCAGCGAGGCCACCGCGAGGTCGTTGGTGTAGATGCTGGCGATCGGGTTGTGGAACAGCGTCAGCACCAGCGCCGAACACAGCTGGGTGGCCAGCACGATGGTGTAGCCGGCGCGTACCGCACGCAGCACCCCGGCCCCATCGCGCCGGCCCAGTGCATGTCCCACACGCACGGTGGTGGCCTCGGCCAGGCCCATCGGCACCATGAAGCAGATCGCCGAGAGGTTGATCGCGATCTGGTGCGCGGCCGCCGGCACCGCGCCCAGGCGCGCGATCAGCAGCGCCGTGGCGATGAACAAACCGCCTTCCATCAGCACGGTCACGCCGATCGGCAGTCCGGTGCGCAGCAGCGGTGCGATCTGCGACCAGCGCGGCGGTTCGAAACGGGCAAACAGCGCCAGCGGCGCAAAACGCTTGGAACGCGCCAGATACGCCAGGAACAGCAGCATCTGCACCCACATCGTCACCGCCGAGGCGATCCCCAGCCCACCCGCCCCCAGCGCCGGGCAGCCCCAGCGGCCGAACGCCAGTGCATAACCCAGCGGCGCCAGCAGGAACAGCCCGCCAAAGCCCAGCACCATCGTCGGCACCGTCCAGTGCAGGCCTTCGCTCAGGTTGCGCATGCACAGGTAGACGGCCATCGCCGGCAGGCCCCAGCGGATGCCATGCAGGAAATCGCGCGCGCCCGGCACGATCTCCGGCGCGATCCCCATCGGCGCCAGCGCGTACGGCGCCAGGCTCAGGAACGCGAACATCGCCAGCCCCAGGCCCAGCGCCAGCCACAGTGCCTGCCGGAACAACGGGCCGATGCGGTCGCGCTCGCCGGCGCCATCGTGGTGCGACACCGTCGCGGCCAGCGCCACCAGCGTCCCGATCGGCACCATCAGCGGCAGCCACATCAGCGCGGTGCCGGTGGTGACCGCCGCCAGCGTGGCGGTGCCGTGGTGGCCAGCGATGATGTTGTCGACAAAGCCCACCAGGCCGGCCGAGACATGGCCGATCACCAGCGGCAGCGCCAGCCGGCCGGTGGTGCGCACTTCCTGCGCAAGGCCCGGCGCGGGCAAAAGAGAGGAGGACATGGGGAAGCCAGACACATCGGCTGCGACCGCGCGCGGGATGGGCGCTGGCATCGGGCCGGAAAGGACCGCTATCTTACCGGCCTCCTTGGGGAAGGATTCCGAATCGAATGAACAGCCCGGCCGGCGACCACGCCGCTCCTGCCGCCTGCGACAACTGCGCCACGGCGCTGCACGGCCACTACTGCCATGCCTGTGGCCAGCACGCGCACAACCCGCTGCGCAGCTTCGGCCACGCGATCGAGGAGGTGTTCGAATCGTTCTGGCACCTGGATGGCCGCATCGTGCGCACCCTGCACGACCTGCTGTTCCCGGGACGGCTGGCGGCGCGGTTCCTGCGCGGGCATCGCGCGCCCTACGTGCCGCCGCTGCGCCTGTTCGTGGTGCTGAGCGTGCTGACCTTCTTCGTGGCCCAGTTCGCGATCCACGTGGAAAAGGACCTCGCGTTGCCCAAGGCCAACACCTTCGACCTGTCCTCCAAGCAGGTCGTGCCCAATGCCGCCGCGTTCGCCAGCGACGCCAGCGTGGCCGCGGTCCGGACGCATCTGGACGCCAGGCTGGCGCAGATCGGAAACGAGCGCGCCGACGTGCCGGACGTGGCCTTCGTCCAGCAGGCGATGGACCTGGGCGTGCGCCAGACCCGCGCCGATGCGCAGGCGCGCATGCACCAGATCGATCCCAGCCAGCCAGCGACACTTGAGCCCGCGCCGGGTGCCAACGCCGCGGCAGACGACGATGCGGAAGGCGGCACCGTCCTCAGTGCCTTCGGCCTCGACCCGAGCACGCACCCGGTGCAGATCGATGCGCTGCCAGGTTTCGTCAATCGCTGGATCAACAAGAAGCTGGCGCGCGCGCAGATCAACCTGCAACGCTACAGCGAAGATCCGGGCGAAGGCATCCATACGCTGATCGCGGCGATCCCGACTGCGCTGTTCCTGCTGGTCCCGGTGTTCGCCCTGCTGCTGAAGGTGGCCTACCTAGGCAGCGGCCGCGGCTATCTGGAACACCTGGTCGTGGGCCTGTACAGCCATGCCTTCATGGTGCTGACGCTGCTGGCGATGTTCGTGATGATGCTGATCGACCAGGCGCTGCCCGCCGGCGCGGCGTGGCTGTCGTGGCTCCTGGCCGCGCTGCGCGTGCTGCTGTTGCTGTGGCTGCCGGTCTACCTGTGGTGGACGCAGTGGCGCGCCTACGGCGAACCTTGGTGGCTGACCACGATCAAGTATCTGGTGATCGGCAACCTGTACTTCGTACTGCTGTTTGTCGTGGCGCTGCTGACGATGATCAGCAGCGTGTTCCACTAGCGCTGGGTATCGCGCTAACTCCACTCAGCGTGCGCATGCTCGATATGGGGCAGACGCTACATCGTCCGTTCGCGCCGACTGATGTGCGGTAGAGGCGTCGAGTTCCAAGCGGGGACTCGAACAGGCGTTGCGTGGTAGCTCAGCGCGACAGCCGCTCGTGCAGCCACTGCGCGCGCGAGGCGGGCGTGGTGGCGATCAACGCCTGACGCAGCGTGTCCCGATCCTGCGGTGGCGTGCGCTGGGCCAGCACCGCCAGGTCGGCGCGCTGTGGGGCGCTCATCTGCTGCAGCACCTCGCGCATCGGCTGGCGCTCGGCCTCGGGCATGTAAGCGAGCAGGGCATGCAGCTTGGCGTAATCGGCGCCGACGTCCGGGCCGAGCCGCCAGCCAGCCTGTTCGGCAACATCAAGCGTGGCGAATCTGGCCGCCATCGCCTGCTGCTGCGCCGGCGGCAGGGTGGCCAGGGTCGCGGCGGCCTGCTGCAGGCGCGCGCGGGTGGCCGGGTCCAGCGCGCGCCAGTCGGCATAGGCGCCACGCCGTTGCAGGCGCTGCAGCGGCGGCAATGCATCCCAGGCCACCATCCGCTGCGCGAAGGCGGCGCGTCCGGCCGTGCCCAGCGCCGCCAGCTGCGCGGCGCGGCGCGCCTGCACCGCGGGCGTGATCGCGTCCGACGCGGGCTGCGCCACCAGGGTGGCGCTCAACGCGAGCAACAGCGCAGGCACGGCCAGTGCCAACCCCCACTTACTGCGCGGCATCCACCGTCTCCTGCGGCGGGGCGACCATCGCCTGCGCCGCGTCACGTTGGCGATCCTGCGGCGCGGCGGCATACCAGGCCAGCAGGCCTGCGCGCTGCGACAGCGCCTGGCCCTGTGGATCCATCAACAGCTCGAAATCCGGATGGGTCAGCACCCCCTGCGCGGCGTCGAAACGCGCGCCGGCGTCGTCATCGCGCGACAGCGGCTCGACCTGGACCTGGGCATCGTCCAGCAGCGCCTGCGCGCCGGACGCGCCATCGGCCTGGACCGTGGCCGGCGCCGACAGGCGTGTCTGCTGGCCATGCCACCACCAGGCACCGAGCGCCGCCAGTGCACACAGCACCACCAGCGCCACCATGGCCAGCGTCCATGGAAACGGCCGCCCCGCCGGGCGCGGCCTGACCGGCGCACGCAGCGCGGCAGGCGCCGGGGCGGCGGCCGGCACGCTGGCCGGGGCGGGGGCGGCGGGCACTTCCCGGACTTCCGGTTCGGCCACCACCGCGCGGCGGTCGGCGCCCAGGACCAGCGTCTCGCGCAGGCGCGACAGGTGCGCCAGGCGCTCGGGCGAAAGCGCGCGCAGATGCTGCTGCACCGCTTCGGCCAGGTTGCGCCAGCCCTGCGGATCGGGCTGGCCCTGGTCATCGCGCGGGCAGGCACGGGTCAGCGCGGCACGATAGCCAGCCTGGTCCACTTCCATGGCCGCGGCAGCGTCGTCCTCGTCCAGACCGGCGGCAAGGCGCAGCAGCAGCGCCATGCGATCGACATCGGACAGATCGGCCAGCCAGTCCAGGTCCTGGGGCCAGCGGGCTTCGGGATGGGCCTGGCGCAGCGGCGGCGCGGCCGCCAGCAGCGACCAGAAACCGCGCGGCCACTGGGCCATCGGCTGCTCGCTGGCGTACTGGCGGAAGGCGCGCAGGGAGGCGGCCAGCGCGATCTCGCCGGTCTCGCGACGGCCGCATTGCAGCTCGGCCAGGACCACGCCGCGGCGTTCGACACCGCGCAGGAAAGCGGAAAGCGCCGCGGGGACGTCGGCAGGTGCGTTCAAGAGGAAATCGGTCTGCTTCAGCGGAAACGTGCCGCCATGATAGGCGCCGATCCCCCGGTTGGGTTCGTCAAGGAAACCCTTGACATTGGCCGAACATTCAAATTTCCCGGGAATCCCGCAGGTTCCCTGCCGCGACGGTTGTGCACAGCAATCATTTTTCGTTCACCTCGCAGCCCACCAGACCCGGATGACAGTCTCGCGTCGGCCTGTTCCACGCCCAAGTTATTGAAATATTTAGATAAATACTTCTTGGCGTTTTTTTCACCAATGTGACGCCGGCCCAGAAGACACCGGTTTTTTCGCGTGGAGCAGCTCCGCCATGCACAGGGTTATCCACAGGCGGTGTGGATAAGGGGGTTTTCCCAATGGCAACCGGGAGTTGCGTGGGTTTCGTTAACCGGCGGACAGGTTCCTGCCGCAACTGCACATCGCCCTGCCGCAGGTGACCGGTGCCCTACACTTGTCGCCGATGTCTCCCACTCTGGTTCTCCGTGTCGCCGTGCCGGTTCCGCTGCGGCAGGCCTTCGACTACCTGCCGCCTGCCGGGCATCCGGCCGGGCCTGACGACATCGGCCGCCGCGTGCGGGTGCCGTTCGGCAACCGCGAGCTGGTCGGCGTGGTCGTGGCCGTAACCGCGCCGGACCCGGCCGCCAGCGCGCTGCGCGCGGCGCTGGAATGTCTGGATGAGGCACCCCTGCTGGCCGGCGAACTGCGCCGCTCGCTGCAATGGCTGGCCGGCTACACCCATGCGCCGCTGGGCGAAGTGCTGGCCACCGCCCTGCCCGGTCCGCTGCGCCATGGCGAACCGCTGCCGGTGCGCGAAGCCTGGCGCTGGCGCATGACCGAGGCCGGCATGACCGGTCTGGACCGCCTGCGCGCCGGCAGCAAGCCGCGCCTGCTGGCCGAGCTGCTGCGCGGCGACGGCTGCCCGGAATGGCAGCTGGACGACACCCAGCCCGGCTGGCGCAGCGCCGCGCGCAGCCTGGCCCAGCGCGGCTTCGCCGAGCGCGTGGCCCAGCAGGTCGCACCCAAGGTGCTGCCGATGCAGGCCGGGCCGACGCTCAACGCCGAACAGGCCGCCGCGGTGGCGGCGATCCCCGAGCGCGGCTTCGCCCCGATTTTGCTGGAAGGCGTCACCGGCAGCGGCAAGACCGAGGTCTACCTGCAGGCCATCGCCGCCTGTCTGGCGCGTGGGCAACAGGCGCTGGTGCTGGTGCCGGAAATCGGCCTGACCCCGCAGACCCTGGCCCGCTTCCGCGCGCGACTGGGCGTGGAGGTGCACGCGCTGCATTCGGGCCTGGCCGACCGCGAACGCGCGCAGACCTGGGCCGCCTGCCTGCGCGGCGAGGCGCGGGTGATCGTGGGCACGCGCTCGGCCGTGTTCGTGCCGCTGCCCGACGCCGGGCTGATCGTGATCGACGAAGAGCACGATGGCAGCTACAAGCAGCTGGACGGCATTCGCTACCACGCCCGCGACTTCGCCCTGGTGCGCGGCAAGGCACTGGACGTGCCGGTGATCCTGGGCAGCGCCACGCCGTCGCTGGAGACGCTCCACAACGCCCAGGCCGGCCGCTACGCCCACCTGCGCCTGGGCAAGCGCGCCGGCGATGCCAAGGCGCCGACGGTGCGCGTGGTGGACGTGCGCAAGCGACCGCTGGCCGCCGGGCTTTCGCCGGAGATCCTGGCCGCCATCGCCGCCCAGCTGCAGGCCGGTGGCCAGGTCCTGGTGTTCAAGAACCGCCGCGGCTATGCGCCGGTGCTGCTGTGCCACGACTGCGGCTGGAGCGCGCACTGCAATCGCTGCGACGCGCCGATGACCGTGCACGCCGCCGGACGCCGACTGCAATGCCATCACTGCGGCCATCGCAGGCCGGCACCGCCCGCGTGTCCGGACTGCGGCGGCCTGGCCCTGCAGCCGCAAGGAGTGGGCACCGAACGGCTCGAAGAGCTGCTGGCCGACACCTTCCCGCAGGTGCCGGTGTTGCGCATCGACCGCGGCACCACCCAGCGCAAGGACGCCCTGGAACAGCATTTCGCCACCCTCGGAGCGGGCCCCGGCATCCTGGTCGGCACGCAGATCCTGGCCAAGGGCCATGACCTGCCGCTGCTGACCCTGGTCGTGGTGGTCGGCGTGGACGAAGGCCTGTTCTCGGCCGACTTTCGCGCGGGCGAAAAACTCTCGCAGCTGTTGATCCAGGTCGCCGGTCGCGCCGGTCGCGCCGCACGCCCGGGCCAGGTCTGGTTGCAGACCCATCATCCGGGCCATCCGCTGCTGGAAACGCTGCTGTCCGGCGGCTATCGGGCGTTTGCCGATGCCGAGCTGGTCCAGCGCCAGGAAGCCGGCTTCCCGCCATCGGCGCACCTGGCGATGATCCGCGCCGAAGCCAAGCAGATCGAGCACGTCCAGGCCTTCCTGCGTGCCGCCCGCACCGCCCTGGCCGATGCCCAGCAGGACCTGGAGCTGCACGGTCCGATGCCGGCGCCAATGCCGCGCCGTGCCGGCTTTCAGCGCATGCAGCTGCTGCTTTCCTCGGCCCAGCGCCCGCGCCTGCACGCCGCGCTGCAGGCGGCCCTGCCGACCATCGACGCCCTGCCCGAGGCCCGTCGCGTGCGCTGGTCGCTGGATGTGGACCCGATCGATCTGTATTGAGCG
>JBIIHJ010000057.1:0-16049 GCA_044235875.1 Pseudoxanthomonas sp. | reverse complement strand
GTGACCCAGCGCCTGTTGTCCGGGCTGGAGCATATGCGCAACGAGTTCGTCAGCCTGGATCGCCCCGATCCGCTGACCGATCGCGAAACCGAGATCCTGCGGCTGATGGCCAGCGGCTTTTCCAACAAGGAAATCGCCAATTCGCTGGGCGTGGCCGAGGGCACGATCAAGAACCACGTCTCCAACATCCTGTCCAAGTTGGGCGTGCGCGACCGCACCCGCGCGGTGCTCAAGGCCTTCGAGCTGCAGCTGGTCTGAGCGGCAGGTGGGGTACACCGCCTGCCAGTCGCGTTGCCGCAACGCGGTTCCGGCTGCAAGGGCGGCGGCATCGATACCGTGCCACTGCCGTCGTCGGCGCCCTGAATGCGCGTGCGGATCCAGCGCCCGCGGCACTGGACCTGCATTGGTCTGTTAAGACTTCGTTTGATGGCGTTGAAAGCGACGCTCAGAGCGCAGTTTTCGGCTGACCTTGCCGAGTCAAGCCTGCTACGATTGGGAACTTGCTCATCCTTAACCCTGGCCTATCACCGGCCCCCGGAGACCGCTGAATGACCCGTTTGCTCGAGTTCCTGATCGCCCTGGCGCTGGTGTTGGCGCTGTTTCTGATCATCGGCGTGGTCCTGCCGTCGCATCGGCACCTCGAAGGAAGCGTGGAAAGCAACCGCAAGATGACCATCGTGTATGACACGGTGAGCAACGTGCGTCGCCTGAAGGACTGGAGCGTCATGCTGCCGGGCGATCCGGCGCAGCTGACCTATTCCGGCGGTACCGAAGGCAACACCGGCAAGGGCGCCAAGGTCGATTTCACCTCGCCGGTGGTCACTGCGTGGAAGAAGGGCAGCTGGGAGATCACCGATGCCAAGGCGCCGGATGCTTCCGGCAACGGCGGCAAGGTGACCTACGCCATCAACGACGACGCCCCGGGCCGCAACAAGACCAGCGAGATCTCGTTGTCCCCGACCGGCAAGGGCGGCCGCAATGTGCGCATCGTCCAGACCTATGACGTGGACTACGGCTGGAACATCTATGGCCGCTTCCTGGGCATGTACGTCAAGAGCCAGATCGGCGACGGCATGGACGCGAGCCTGGCCAAGCTGGGCACCAACCTGGCGACCATCCCGAACTTCGACTATCGCGTGGAAGGCAGCAAGCTGACCGACCTGAAGATCAGCGACGTGCCGGCCGAGAACCTGCTGGTGGTCAGTGCCGGCAGCATCGAGCGCAGCAACGACGCGATCAAGAAGTCGATCCTGGCCAACCAGGAATGGATCAAGCGGGTGATGGATTCCAATGATCTGGAGCCGGCCGGCCCGTTCCGCATCATCACCACCGAGCTGGCCAGCCAGACCTACACCTTCGACCTGGCCCAGCCGGTCCGCAAGAAGGGCACCGGTCCGAAGACCGATGCGCCGAAGGCCGACGAGGCCAAGACCGACGACAAGACCAAGGCGACCGCCGCTGCCGAGCCGGCACCGGCACCGGAAGCACCGGCGACCGACGCGGCCGAGTTGCAGGTCAAGGTGGCCGGCACGCCGGTGACCTATCTGCACACCGAGGCACACCAGGCGGCCACGGCCAAGTACGCCGGTTACATGTCCGAGCTCGAAGTGGCCCGTAATGGCCTGCGCGCCTGGGCACTGACCAATGGCCACGCCATGGCCGACCGCCCGTATGAGTCCTGGAACAGCGGCGTGGACAAGTCGTTCACCGACGAAAGCTCCACCTACAACGTCTACTGGGCGATCAAGTACTGATCGATCACGCCGACCCGGCGGGCAGTTGATGCATCCGCGCCGCGCCTTCGCACCGTCGAAGGCGCGGCGTTTTCATTGATGGCCGGCGCAGCTGCGCGACGGCCGGCCAGCACAGGTCAATCGCGATGCTCGAAACACGCCATCCTCCCGCTTCCCCGCTGGCCGCGGCCGGCGCGGTGCTGTGCGCGCTCTCGATCGGGCTGGCGGCCTATGCCGCCCACGGGGTGGCGGACGGCACGGCGCAGTCGGCCGTGAAGGACGCCTGTCTGTATGCATTCGGCCATGGCATCGCGCTGGCCGCACTGGCGCCGCGTGCCCGCCATGCGCTGGCGCGGTGGGCGCTGCGCCTGCTGCTGGTCGGCACGCTGCTGTTTTCCGGCAGCATCGCGCTGCACCATCTGGCGGGCATCAGCAGCGGTGTGGCGCCAGCCGGTGGCGTGGCGATGATGCTGGCCTGGCTGCTCTGGGCCATCAGCGCCCTGCGTCGCTGACGGGGACGTTCGCATGCCCAGGCACGTCCGTGGATTCGACACCCAGGCGGCTTGGGAGCACCTGGCCAGGCGCGACCGCAAGCTGGGCACCTGGATGAAGCGCATCGGCGTGATCGAGGCCGAGCCGCGCTGGCGCAAGACCTTTGATCCAGTCGATGCGCTGGCGCGCGCGATCCTGTTCCAGCAACTCTCGGGCAAGGCCGCCGCGACGATCGTCGGTCGCGTGGAAGCCGCCATCGGCAGCACGCGGCTGCACTTCGACACCCTGGGTCGGGTGGATGACGCCACGCTGCGGGCCTGCGGCGTGTCGGGCAACAAGGGCCTGGCGCTGCGTGACCTGGCCGCGCGCGAACAGCGCGGCGAGATCCCCACGCTGCGGCAGATGCAGCACATGCACCACGACCAGATCGTCCAGGCGCTGGTGCCGATCCGCGGCATCGGCCGCTGGACGGTGGAGATGATGCTGATGTTCCGCCTGGGCAGGCCCGACATCCTGCCCATCGACGACCTGGGCATCCGCAAGGGCGCGCAATTGGTGGACCGGCACGAGGTGATGCCTACCCCGAAGGAACTGGCCGAGCGCGGCGAACGCTGGGGGCCTTACCGCACCTATGCCAGCCTGTATCTATGGCGCGTGGCCGACTTCGACAGCCGCGTCGAGGCGCCGACCAACCGTTCGCAGGACTAGCTGGCGGTCGACGACGAGCGCCGATGTGCCCGGTGGCCTGGGTTGAAGTCCGCGGTGCGCTGGCGTGCGCGTCGGATCAGTTGACCGGCTTGGGGCGCCGCTCGGAGAACTCGGTTTCCAGCAGTTCCAGCCAGGCGTCGATCCGGTAATCCTCTTCCGGGGCGATCTTCAGCAGCTCGTTGAGCACCTGCTTGGCCTCGGCCAGCTCACCGAGCTGGTAGTGCGCCTTGGCCAGGGCCCAGTGGGCTTCGGGCCGACGCGGCTCCAGCGCAATCCACTCCTTGGCGCTGAACTTGGCAGCCTTGCTCTGGCCGGAAGCCAGCAGGTCGTCCAGCTCGGTCTGGCGCAGGTCGCCGCGGCGGCTGCTGCGGTTTTCCTTCATCACGCTGACCACGTTGACGACCAGGACCACGAAGGCCACGCTCATCACCAGCACCCCGGCGCTGATGAAGACCAGCAACCAGGTGATGTGATGCAACACGTCGAGCAGGGGCGGTGTGGCTTCCAGCATGGGTCTCTTGCGTTCGACAGGCGCGCCAGACAGCGCGACGGGGCGCAGATGGTACGCCTGCTGGCGCCCCTGCATGCAGATCGGGAAGTTACGCCGGTTCAGCCAGCCAGCGACGCGGCGTCGTAACGCCAGTGCCAGGGCTCGTAGACGATGCCGTGGGGATTGTCGCGCGGATAGCTCATATGGAAGCCGAAACGCGCGGCATGGCGGCTGAGCCAGGCGAAGGTGTCAGTGCGTTCGAAGGATTCCTCGGCCGGCGGCTCGCCGGGTGTGCCGATGTCCAGGGCGGTGCCGCCATGGTGCTCGCTGTAACCGGGCGCGGCATTGACGGTGAGGATCTGGTCCACGGTCTGCCCGCGGGCCAGTTTTCGTTCGAAAATCCCGAGCTGGTAGGCGTGGCTGCGGTAGCCGGATATCGCATCCAGCACGATCTGCTCGATCGCCGCGGCGCTGCGCATCGCCTGCCAGGCGCGTCCGGCCGCGCTGGTCAGCCACAGGGGGCGCCGATAGCGATCAAAGCCGGCCAGGGTCAGGGCGGCCGGTTCGGCCACCAGGACCAGGCCGGTCTGCCGGGCGTACCGTTCTGCGTCCAGCCCGAGCACCTCCAGGCGCCGGCGCAGGCCCGTCAAGGGCAAGTTGCCGGCCAGGTCGGCATCGCCGTGGAAGACACGCGTCTCGGCGTCTTCCAGGCGATCCAGCGCTGCCTCGATGCCGGGCGTGCGGCTCCAGCCCGACAGCAGGCCGACCAGGCCCTCGGGAACGACCGCGGCCAGGTAGCGGCCATCGTCCTTGCGACGCAGCACGCGGCTGGCGCGCGCCATCACCCGGGCGTCGGTATTGCTGCGCGCGCGCAGGAGTGGCGCCGGCCATAGTTCGATGTGGTCGGTGTTGAGCAGGGTATTGGCGACGGGCAGGGGAAGGCGTGCAGGCATCGCCCGCACTTTAGCGGTGGGCGCCGTGTGCAGCCAGTTCACCCAGCTGGCGCAGCAGGCCTTGGGGATCGCGCACGTCCAGCAGCAGGCCGTGGCCGGCGTTGCTGGGCAGCCACAGCACCAGTCGGCTGTCGGCCGTTGCGACGAAAGCCTTGTGCTTGTCGCGCAGGCGGTACCAGCCGCTGCGGAAGCCCGGCAGGCCGTAGCCGCGCGTTTTCAGCATCGGGCGCAGCTCGGTGTGTTCCTCCAGGTCGACGACGCGCGCCTGCGCCAGCAGCAGCTGGCCCAGGGCCACCTGTGTGCTGAAGAACGTGGACTGCACGCGGATGCCCTGTGCATCGACGTGCAGCGACTGCCGACGCAGGCAGAAGGCCAGCGCCGCCCACAGCAGCAGCGTCAATGCCGCAACCGACGCCAGCGTCACTGCAACGGTCGACAGGAGGTTGCCACCGACCAACGGCTGCGCATCGTGGGTCAATGGCGCCAACGCCATTGATATGGCGCTCAAGACCAGCGGCAATCCCACCACGAGGACGAACAGCCACAGCCGCGCGCTGCCAGGCGGCGGCGTCAGTGCGTATCCGGCATGGCTGGCTGGAGAACGACGCTGGAGGCTCATGGCGTGGCGCCCAAGTGTGTAAGCGGCACCGCCACGTGCAGCACCAGGTCAGCGCAGAAGTGCCCGAGCATGGCCATTTCCAGTCCGCGTCTCCAATACAGCCAGCCAAACACCATGCCGCCCAGGCCGTTGAGCAGCAGCGTGCGGGCGATGACGATGCCATCCAGTCCCCACACCTGTGCGGCGGCGGGCAGATGACCGACGCCAAACAACAGGGCAGCGGCCGCGATGGCGATCCAGTACGCCGCGGCGGGAAGACGGGTGCGGCGCAAGCGTGCGGCGATCCACACCAACAGCGTCATCACGAACAGGCGTAGTTGCAGCTCTTCGGCAATACCGCCGTAGAACGACGCCAGCAGGCCGTTCAAAGCCGCGCCTTCGGCATCCGACCTGGCAGGCGGGTGCGCCATCGCCGGCAGCAGCGGGTTGGTCAGTGCGGACAAGGCGACGATGGCCAGGCCCGTGACCATTCCCAGCACCGCCGTGCGGCCCGGATCGAGGCGCGACCAGTCGGCATTGCGACGTGCGATCACCCAGGCCCGAAGCAGCGGACTGCCCAGGCCGGTCCGGTGACTCATGCGCAGGCCCAGCCAGGCTAGCGCGCCCATCAAGACCAGAGCCTGCAGGGACTGGATCGTGGCCAGTGCACCCAACGACACGGGAAGTCGCGCGAAGCGTTCCGGCATCATCTGGGCCAGGTGGGGCATCAACGCGGCGGTTGACAGCCCCGCCAGGACGCCCCACACCGCGGCCAGCTTGAGATCGGCCAGCGCGGAGGTCGCATCGGACGGCGCTGGCTGCTGCTGCGCCTGGACGGCCGGGGTGCTCATTGTGGGCGCTTGAAGACCAGCACCACCGGCGCGAGCGGTGCGGGCACGATCACGTTGACCAGCTCCCAGCCCAGATTGCCGTGCCTGGTGAGTTCCTCCTGGATCAGGTCGGTCTTCAGGCCGCCCATCAGGGCGGGCTTCACTTCCACGGTGAGATAGCTCCAGCGGCGGTCGGTACTCATGACGCGTCCTCCTGTCCTTCGGGATGTTGGGGTCTGGGCAGCCTGCCGGCCTTGCGCAGCGCGTCGCGCAGCAGATATTCGATCTGGGCGTTGAGCGAACGCAGATCGTCATCGGCCCACTTCTGGGCGGCACCGAGCACGTCGGCGCTGATGCGCAGCGGATAGGCTTTTTTCTCGCTCATGCGTTCAGTGGCTTGGCTGCTCTTGGCTTGACCGTTGACACATCAATGCGCGAACGGTCGGGCAGGGAGGCACGCTCAATATAGCGATCCGGCGTTGACGATGGGCTGGGTACCGCGGTCGCCGCACAGCACCACCAGCAGGTTGCTGACCATGGCGGCGCGACGCTCTTCGTCCAGTTTGACGGTGCCGTTTTTTTCCAGCTCGTGCAGGGCCATTTCGACCATGCCCACCGCGCCGGAGACGATGCGCGTGCGCGCGGCGATCACTGCGTTGGCCTGCTGGCGCTGGAGCATGGCCTGGGCGATCTCCGGCGCATAGGCCAGGTGGCTGATGCGCGCTTCGATCACGTCCACGCCGGCCTGGGTCAGGCGTTCGTCCAGGTGGCGCTTGAGCTGATCGCTGATCTCGGCCGGGTGGCTGCGCAGCGAGATCTGGTCATCCTCGTGTTGGTCATAGGGATGGCTGGTGGCCATGGCGCGCAGTGCGGCCTCGGACTGGATGTGCACGAAGCTCTCGTAATCGTCCACGTTGTAGACCGCCTCGGAGGCATCGTTGACCTGCCAGACGATCACCGCGGCAATCTCGATCGGGCTGCCGTCCAGCTCGTTGACCTTGAGCCGGCCGCTTTCGAAGTTGCGCACGCGCAGGGAGATCTTCTTCTTGGCGTAGAAGGGGTTGTTCCAGCGCAGGCCGGCGCCCTTGTCGGTGCCGACGTACTTGCCGAACAGGCTCAGCACCGCGGCCTGGTTGGGCTGCACCGTGTACAGGCCGATCAGGCAGAAGAACACCACCGCCGCAAGCGTCACACCCAGCAGGATCTCCAGCAGCGAGGCCACGCCCCGGTCCGGGTCGGCGCCCAGGCCGCTGACGAATAGCCAGACCGCAGCGGCGGATACGACGATCAGGAACAGCAGGAAGGGGATGCCGGACAGCGAGCGGACGGGTTTTTCTTTCATGGCGGTGTCCTCGGGTTTGAACAAAAGATATCAGATTGATATCAGTCTGCAAGCGAACCCTTCCTGGCAGGTCCGACAAGGGCCACTCGCTAGAATGACGACCCCTTTCGCCCGGAAACCAACGCCATGACCACGCTCGGCACGCCGTGCTCGCCCCATGCCACCCGCGTCCTGTTGCTCGGGTCCGGCGAACTTGGCAAGGAAGTGGCCATCGAGCTGCAGCGTTTTGGCGTGGAGGTGATTGCCGCCGACCGTTACGCCGAGGCGCCGGCCATGCAGGTCGCCCACCGGAGCCATGTGCTGGACATGCTGGATCCCGCCGCCCTGCGCGCGCTGATCGCTGCCGAGCGGCCTCACCTGGTGGTGCCGGAAATCGAGGCCATCCATACCCCGACCCTGGTCGAGCTGGAAGCGGGCGGCCTGACCGTGATCCCGACCGCGCGCGCCGCGCGCCTGACCATGGATCGCGAAGGCATCCGTCGCCTGGCCGCCGAGACCCTGGGTTTGCCGACCTCGCCGTATCGCTTCGTCGACACCGAGGCCGAATACCGCGAGGCGGTGGCCGCGATCGGCCTGCCGTGCGTGGTCAAGCCGGTGATGTCGTCCTCCGGAAAGGGCCAGAGCACGCTGCGCGGCGATGCCGATGTCGGCCCGGCCTGGGCGTACGCGCAGACCGGCGGGCGTGCCGGCGCCGGACGCTGCATCGTCGAAGGCTTCATCGATTTCGATTACGAGATCACCCTGCTGACCGTGCGCCATGCCGGGGGCACCAGCTTCTGCGATCCGATCGGCCACTGGCAGAAGGACGGCGACTATCGCGAAAGCTGGCAGCCGCAGCCGATGACGCCGGCCGCGCTGGCGCGCGCGCAGCAGATCTCCAGGGCCGTCACCGACGACCTGGGCGGGCGCGGGTTGTTCGGCGTGGAGCTGTTCGTGAAGGGCGACCAAGTGTGGTTTTCGGAGGTCTCGCCGCGTCCACACGACACCGGGCTGGTCACTTTGGTCTCGCAGACGCTGAGCGAGTTCGCCCTTCATGCGCGCGCGATCCTGGGCCTACCGGTCGGCGCCGGCGATGGCGAAGTGGTCCAGCAGGTCGGTCCGTCGGCCTCGTGCGCGATGCTGGCCCAGGGTCACGGCGTCCCGGTATTCGCCAACGTCCAAGCCGCGTTGACCGCACCCGACACCGCGCTACGCCTGTTCGGAAAACCCCGCGTGGAAGGCCAGCGCCGCGTCGGCGTGACCCTGGCCCGCGGCACGGACATCGATGAGGCGCGCGCCAAGGCGCGCGATGCCGCGGCGGCGATTCAAGTCACGTTGGAATGATCATCGAGGGCAGGGCACGGGCGCTTGCTCTTCTGCTTCAAATTTTTGATATTGCCCTTGCCGTATGTGGCGGCTTGGATGCCTTACAGGGGAAATTGGTGAGCAAGTTTTTAATGAGTGGGTTCGTGCTCGCGGCGGTGGCGTTGTCGTCAGGTTGTGCAAGCGTTCCGCTTTCCAATGGCGCTGAATCAACCGCAGCTAAAGCGTTTCAGGCGCCTGCAGAAGGCAAGGCAGGGATTTACGTTTACCGCAGCAGCTTTGCTGGGAAAGCGCTGAAGAAAGACGTCTGGATCGATGGCAAGTGCGTCGGACAGTCTGCAGACAAGGTGTTTTTCTACGAACAGGTCCAAGGTGGCGCTGAGCATAAGTTGTCCACTGAATCCGAGTTCTCACCCAACGACTTGCTGCTCTACGCAGAAGCAGGCAAGAACTACTTCATCCGGCAGATCATCAAGGTCGGCGTCTTCGTCGGCGGCGCCAAGCTTGAGCGTGTGTCTGACGAAGAAGGCAAGCAGGAGGTTTCCAAGTTGAGCCTTGCGCAATCCGGCAACTGTTCCGGCTGAATCACGGGCTTTCATCAGAAACAAAGGCGCCTTCAGGGCGCCTTTGTTTTTGCCGATCGGCGCGTGGCAGGTCAGAACTGCAGATCCGCCCACACCAGGTGATGGTCGCTGCCATCGGCAATTTTCGCGTGCGCATCGCTGGAGGCCGGCCAGAAGATGCCGCCATCTACATGGGCTAGGCCAGTGGACGGCAGCACATAGTCCAGCCGCATCGCGCCGGATTTGGGGCCGAAATCGCCAGTGACATGTTCTGGCGCCCCGCGGCGGAGCAAGCCTTTGGCCGCATAGGCGCGGGCGCTTTCCGCACCACCGGCGCTGATCGGGGTGGGGTGGCGCAGCACGCGAGGGTGCTCCATCAGCTCGACGATGGCATCGTGGTGGCCATCGCCGTCGATGGGGTCGTTGTTGAGGTCGCCGGCGATGACGAACTTCGCCTTCGCTTCCAACCCGCCGCAGCGCCCCGCGTCATCGCACAGCCAGGCTGCGTCAGGCGCGTTGTCCAGATAATGGCGCCACAGGCTGATTTCCTGCGCATTACGCTCGCCGTTGCGGTCTTCCGGACCGTCGAACACCGGCGGCGTCGGATGCGACACCAGGAAATGTACGATGCCACCGGGCGCCTGCACCGGCACGTCCCAATGCGATTTGGATGAGAGCCGCAGCTGCGCCCAGGCCTTGGCGGAGTACCACGGCTTGTTCGTGCGCGGATCGACGGGATTGACCGCGCCGGGTACGGTTGACCATTTCAGCAAGCGAAAACTGCGCACGGCTGCTTCGTCGATCGGATACTTCGACAGCACCAGCATGCCGTACTGGCCCGGGTGCAGGCCGTAACCCCAAGCATCGTTGCCGTAGTCGCGCGCGCTGCCGCCGATACGGCCGTTGTTGTCCAGGTCCAGGCCACTGGGCACGCCGGTGTTGACTGGAGCCAGGTAGCGATACGGATAGCGCATGGCGTCGCCACCGCCGGGCTGTGGCGCTTCCAGGTACTTGTGCTGGAACAGGTCGGCGGCGCGATGGCCGTCGTCGTAGTCGAACTCGTTGAGCAGCACCAGATCCGGGCGCACGTTTTGCAAGACCGCGGCGATCTTGCGCGCGTGCGTGCTGTCGCCTTCGAGTTCCGCAATCAGGCCGCCGGCCTGGTCCGAATACAGCGAGGTGTTGTAGGTGGCCACGCGCAGTGGCGCGGTGGACGTCGTTGCAGGCGTCATGCTGCAGGAAGTCACGGCGAGGGTGGCCATCAGGCACAACGGAGTGAGGAGTGAGCGCATGGCGTGATTCTAGAACGCGCCAATGACAGCCTCACGCGATTCAACCGATCACGTCCTCGATGTCGTCCCAGCTGCGTCCGTCGAAGGCTTCCAGCGGCATGAAACGACGCTTGTAGTCCATCTTGCGATGGCCGTTGATCCAGTAGCCCAGGTACAGATACTGGCGGTGATCGCGCTGGGCCCATTCCAGCTGGCGCAGGATCGCCAGCGTGCCCAGGCTGCGTGCGGCCATGTCCGGATCGAAGAAGGTGTACACGGCCGAAAGCGCATTGGGCACCAGGTCGGTCACCGCCACTGCGATCAGGCGACCGTGCTCGCGCAGCTCCAGAAAGCGACTTTCCGACCAGCGCCCGATGAGGAACTGCTCGAACTCGTTGGCGCCGTGGTCATCCATTCCGCCACCGAGATGACGACTGCCGAGATAGCGCTGGTAAAGCGCCAGGTGCTCCTCACCCCGGTCGGCGCGCACCACGCGCGCTTCCACCTGGACATTGCGCGCGGCGCAGCGCCGCTGGCTGCGATCGGGCACGAAGCGGCTGACCGGGATGCGTACCGGCACGCAGGCGCGGCAGCCCTGGCAGTGGGGGCGATAGACCAGATCGCCCGATCGCCGGAAGCCCCACGACAGTGCGGTGGGGTAAAACATCGGCAGGCGTGGATCCCGCGGATCCAGCACCAGATCTCGGGCGGTGCGCTCGGGCCAGTAGCCGCAGGGATGTTCGCCGGTATGGAACAGGCGAACATCCTCGCGCGGAGCGATGGCATCGGTGCCCACTCAGGCGCTCCCATGCGCCAGCGTCGGCGCACGCCGCATCCTTCGCGCGCGGAGCACGGGGCGGACGTGCGGACGGGGCAGGCAGGTGGCCATCTCCGCAGCATACTGCGGAGATGTGGTCTTGCAGCGTGAGACGGCACTGGCCATCGCGCGCTTCGGAACACCCGCCTCGCGCCGTGTGCAGCGCCCGTGCGGCAGCGCGATGACCGGCGCGCCATCTGCCGACGCGATTCCTTGACGCTGATAACCGATGTCTTAACGCGGCCGGCCGTGTCGTCAACCGTTGCTGTAGCGGGACGTTTTCCCCTGGCAGTGGCAAGCAGCCACGGATCTGAAGGAACACCCATGATGCGCAAGACCCTGATCGCTTTCTCCATCGTCGCTGCGCTGGGCGCGGGTGCGGCCATTGCCGCTCCGCAGGACGCCGCAACGCCGCCTCCGCCGCCTCACAGGACGCTTGACGTCAACGGCGACGGGAAGATTGACAAGAAGGAAGCCGCCGCTTCGCCCGAGCTGAGCAAGCAGTTCGCCACGCTGGACAAGAACAAGGATGGCGTCCTGTCGCGGGACGAACTGCCGCGTCCGCCGCACGGCGACCGTCGCCATGGTCCCGGTGATCGCGGCCATGACCGCATGGCCAAGCTGGACACCAACAAGGACGGCCGCATCAGCGCCGAAGAAGCCAAGGCCGATCCGAAGTTCGCCGAGCACTTTGCCAGGATGGACGTCAACAAGGATGGCTTCGTCGACAAGGCCGACCGCGAACTGGGCATGAAGCAGCATCGCGATGCATGGTTCGCCAAGGCCGACACCAACAAGGACGGCCAGCTGAGCAAGGCCGAGTTTGACGCGGCCAAGCCGGACCGCCCGATGCATGGCCCGGGTGGTCGCGATGGCAAGCGTGGTCCCGACGACCGTCGTGGTCCGGTTGCGCCGCCGCCGCCGGCTGATGCACCAGCCAAGCCGTAAGCAGGTGCGCGCAAGGTCGTCGGTGTGATGGCCGCTGCGTGTTTGGCCGGGCGTGTGCACACCTGCGTGCACGCTTCGGCGAAGCATCCCCGACGACCGCCGGTCCGCTGCGCCCTGAGGTGTCCTGCGGCGCTACGCTCCGGGACACTGAGGGCCCGAGGGGTTCGACGGAACAGACCCGCGCCGGCAACGGTGCGGGTTTTTCATGGGCGACTTCGTGGCGATGCGCGGCTGTTCTTTAAAAAGCCGGCAGGCCGCCGTGCATCAGCCCGTAGAGCAATCCGCCGCCGCCGCAGCCCAGGCCAACGACGATGCCGAGCCAGCACAGCACGCGCTCCCGACGACGGCGCCGCGCCGCCGCGACCGGGTCGATCCGTGCCTCTTGAGCATGGCGCCGCGCCTTGATCCGTGGCTCGACAAAAGCCGACTGCCAGAGCAGCACGCCAAAGAAAGCCGCCGTCAGCACCACCAGGATCACCCAGCCGGTTTTCAGCGCCGCGCACAGGCTGATCAGCACGATGAAGACCAGGCTGGCGCCGGCATTGATCGCCGCGCTGCGCTTGAGTTCGGCCCGTTCGCGCGCATCGATCGCGCCGCGCAGATTGCGCTTCAGTCCCCACCAGATGCCCAGACCGCTGCCTGCGACGCCCACGCCGATGCCGCCCAGGCTGCCCAGCAGCACCTTGACCAACCCCTTGGCGCCGACCGACCCGGCCACGCTCAGCGCCGTGGCGGCCGCGGCCGGGGGCGCGGCGACCGTCAGCATGCTGGTGACCACCAGGGCGAAGCCGGCCGCCGGCGCGGTGCCGCGGGCAAACTCGCCGAAGCGCGCCAGCAGTTCGCTGCGCACGGTGTCGCGGGCGCGCGACAGGCGCTTGCGCACGGCTGCATCGGACAGGCCCAGCAACAGCGCGACCTGCTGCGAACTCTGGCCTTCGCGGTAGTACAGCAGTAGCGTCTCGCGGCTGTCCTCGGGCAGGGACGCGATGATGTCGGCGGCCATGGTTTCCTGCTCGGTGATCAGCAGTTGTTCGCCCGGCTCGGGCGCCGGGTCGGCCGCGATGGCGATGGCCAGTTCCGCATCCTCGCCGGTCATCGCGCCATGGCGACGCGCGCGCAGGTGATCGCGCGCCAGATTGCGGGTGATCTGGCGCAGCCAGGGCAGGAAGCTGTCGTGGTTCTTCAGCCGGTCCAGCCGCTGCCAGGCCCGCAGGAAGGCATCCTGGGCGATGTCCTCGCTGGCGGCCACGTCACGGGTGATGGCCAGGGCGATCGCGGTGACGGTGTTCTGGCATCCGCGCACGATCCGGCCGTAGGCGGCGGTGTCCCCGCGCCGGGCGGCGGGGAGTTCCTGGTGCAGCATCGCGTCGAGGGTCAGGGCGTGCATCGCAGCGGTTCCTTGCGGGAGATGCTTTCCATGACGAACCTCGGCATCGGATGTGACCGGCGATCAGCGCGGCGGTGCGGCCGGTGGCAGGGTGGGGATGCGGACGCGCTCTTCGTCGTCCTTCAGGCCAGTATCGGGCGGGGCGACCTGCTGCGCCGGCGCCGGTACGGCGCGCTTGGCTTCGTCGTGCAGGGCGCGATGGCGCAGGAAGGTGAACGCCGCGGCCGCCACGATCAACGACAGCAGCACCAGCCGGATGCGCAGCGCCCAACGGCGCTTGTCGGTGGCTTCGTCGGGATTGCCCGGGTCCAGCAGGCGTGGCTGGTCGGGGCGGGTGCTGTCCAGCAGGCCGTGCTCGCGCAGGATCTGGCGCGCCTTGGGCTGGTCGTCGGCGTGGCGCACCCACACCGTCGGCTGCTTCACCTTGGACACCGGTTCGGAATAGCTGAACTGGCTGCCGCGCTTGCCCTGGTAGGAGCGGCCGTTGCTGATGTAGGTGTCGATGCCGTTCTTTTCGAGCAGCTCGGCCACGCCCTCGACGGTTTCCACGCGCTGACTGGAGAAGATCTGACGCATTCAGAGCGAACCATGCGGGTTGAGGTGGAGTGCGGTGACTGGCCGCGGCGTAGCGTCACGGCTAGTCAACCCGGAGGGAAACTGCCTGGGAGACGCCAATCCTTCGTTCCGCGCCTTGCCCAGGCCGCCGGCCTGGGCGGCAACGCGCGCCTTGTCCTGACGCCTCCCAGGCAGCTTCGCATTCATCTCAATCCACATGATTCGCTCTCGTTATTCCTTGGCCGGCACGTGGGTGGCGGCATCTGCGGTCGGCACCACGCGGATCAGGCCTTCCTGCGCGGTGCTGGCGACAAGCTCGCCGGCGCGGTTGAAGATCAGTCCGCGCGCCATGCCGCGTGCATTCTGGGCGGTCGGGCTGTCAATGGCGTAGAGCAGCCAGTCGTCGGCGCGGAAGGGGCGGTGGAACCAGATCGCATGGTCCAGCGAGGCCATCTGCACGTTGGGCTGGTAGTAGCTGATGCCGTGCGGGAAGTTGGCCGTACCAAGCAGCTGGTAATCGGACACGTAGGCCAGCAGGGCGCGATGCAACTCGGGCGAATCGCCGACCTTTTCGGTCAGGCGAAACCAGAACTGCTGTTGCGGAGGCAAGCGCTGCGGCTCCAGCTCGTTGCGCGGTTGCACGTGGCGGAATTCGAACGGCCCCAGCCGGTTGAGCCAGCGCTGCACCTTGGGCGGCAGGGTGGCCATCACCTCGGGCGATACCGCCGGTTGCTCGTCGATGTCTTCCGGCGCCGGCACCTGCGGCATCTGTGGCTGGTGTTCGACCCCGGCCTCGTCGCCCTGGAAGGACGCGGCGCAGAAGAAGATCACCTTGCCGTGCTGGATCGCCGTGACCCGACGGACCGAGAAACTGCCGCCGTCGCGGGTGCGGTCCACGTCGTACACGATCGGCGCTTCCACATCGCCGGCGCGCAGGAAATAGGCATGCAGCGAGTGCGCGCGGCGCAGGACCGCCGGATCGACCGTGGCCTGCGCGGCCGACAGCGCCTGGCCCAACACCTGGCCGCCGAAGACGTACTTGGTGCCGATGTCCCGGCTCTGCCCGCGGAACAGGTTTTCTTCCAGCCGCTCCAGGGCGAGCAGTTCAATGAGTTCGGCGACGACGGGTTCGGCAGACACGGGCGGGCGAGGGCGGGCGGCGGGCGGGGGCGCAGTATAGCGGCGGCCGCCGGTACGCCTGGTCTGCGCGCGACGCCCGCATTGCGTGCCCGTGCAGGCTTTGCGCTACCATGCGGGCCAGACTTTCCGTTCGAGACCAGGTGGCCCGCGCCCCGCGCCGGCCGAGTGTGCGACATGAGCACTACCACCGCCCAGCGCTGAAGCCTTGCGTGGACCCTTGGAACAAGGCGCCCACGTGGCGCCTTTTTGCATCTCGGACCCACCGCCCGCATTTTTTCGCCGCACGCCGCCAGGCGACGTTCCGGCCCAGACCTTTCAAGCAGCCATGATCAACATCACGCTCCCCGACGGCAGCCTCCGCCAATTCGAAGCCCCCGTTTCCGTCCTGCAGGTCGCCCAGTCGATCGGCGCTGGCCTTGCCAAGGCCACCGTCGCCGGCGCCGTGGATGGCGTGCTGGTCGACGCCAGCGATGTCATCGACCACGACGCGGCCCTGCGCATCATCACGCCCAAGGACGAGGAGGGCGTGGAGATCATCCGTCACTCCTGCGCACACCTGGTCGGCCACGCGGTCAAGCAGCTGTATCCGGACGTCAAGATGGTGATCGGCCCGGTCATCGCCGAAGGCTTCTACTACGACATCCATTCCGAGCGTCCGTTCACGCCTGAGGACATGGCGGCCATCGAGGCACGCATGCAGGCCCTGATCGCGCAGGACTACGACGTCATCAAGAAGGTCACGCCGCGCGCGGAGGTCATTGAGACCTTCAAGGCTCGCGGCGAGGACTACAAGCTGCGCCTGATCGAAGACATGTCCGACGACATCCAGGCGATGGGCCTGTACTACCACCAGGAATACGTGGACATGTGTCGCGGCCCACACGTGCCCAACACGCGCTTCCTGAAGGCATTCAAGCTCA
>JBIIHJ010000304.1:0-4952 GCA_044235875.1 Pseudoxanthomonas sp. | reverse complement strand
ACGCTCGACGGCTACGCGCTTGAGCAGCGCCTTGATCACGCCTTCCTCGTGCGAGGCAGCCGGTTCGTCGACCCACTTGGAGCCGTTTTCCAGCTCGTAGCCCTTGTGGATCAGCAGGGTGACGTCGCCGCCGTCGTCCACTACCAGCTCCGGACCGGTCTGGGTGCCGTCGGCCAGGGTGAAGGTCAGCGCGTCCAGGGTGCAGTCCCAATACTCTTCCAGGGACTCGCCCTTCCAGGCGAACACCGGCGTGCCGGTCACGGCGATCGCGGCGGCGGCATGGTCCTGGGTCGAGAAGATGTTGCACGAGGCCCAGCGCACGTCGGCGCCGATGTCCTTGAGCGTCTCGATCAGCACCGCGGTCTGGATGGTCATGTGCAGCGAGCCGGTCACGCGCACGCCGGCCAGCGGCTTGGCGGCGGCGTGCTTCTTGCGGATCGACATCAGGCCCGGCATCTCGTGCTCGGCGATGTCCAGCTCCTTGCGGCCCCAATCGGCCAGGGAGATGTCGGCGACCTTGTAGTCGCCATCGGTGGAAAAGGTCTTCAGTTGCGCATTCATCGTATTGCTCCGGTCAAGGGCGGGCGTGGAAGCTCGCGGTTGCCGGGCGCCGTTACATGGAGTCATCGCCAAGCCTGGCCCGGGTGCGTGCGCGTGGCACGGATCGGGTCGCAGCGCCCCTCAGCGAGGCGCGCAGTATATCGCCCCAACAAGATGGAGGGATGAATGCGCAAGCCGGACTTGCAGTAGTCTTGGCGTCCCTCTGCGACCGGGTAAGTGTGGCTTCTGCGATGAGTTCATCTGCAACTGTGTCGGCATCGTCGCCGATCTCCGAATTTGCCACCCCCGATCTGCCCTTGCGCGACGACGTACGCCGTCTCGGCGCGCTGGTCGGGGACATGCTGGCCGAGCAGGTCTCGCCGGCGTTTCTGGCGCGGGTCGAATCCATTCGCACGTCGGCCATCTCCCGGCGCCAGAAAGGCGAGAGCACCCAGGCGTTGGCCCAGACCCTGGCCGGGATGCCGGCCGACGACGCCGAAGCGCTGATCCGCGCCTTCAGCGCCTACTTCCAGGTGGTCAACATCGCCGAGCGGGTGCATCGCATCCGCCGCCGCCGAGATTACCAGCGCCAGGGCGATGCCCCGCAGCCCGAAGGCCTGCACGCCAGCCTGCGCAAGCTCAGGGAGCAGGGCGTGGACCTGGCCGAAGCCAGCGCGTGGCTGGAGAAGCTCGACCTGGAGCCGGTGTTCACTGCGCATCCGACCGAGGCGGTGCGTCGCGCGCTGCTGGAAAAAGAACAGCTGATGGTCGCCAGCCTGGTCGCCGGCCTGGACGGCAGCCGCACGCCGGGCGAGGCCGCCACCGATGACGCGCGTTTCCGTATGGCCTTGACCGCCGCTTGGCAGACCGCCGATTCCTCGCCGGTGCGCCCCACGGTGGCCGATGAGCGCGAGCACGTCGGGTTCTACCTGACCGAGGTGCTTTACCGCGTGGTGCCGGTGTTCTACGAATCGCTGGAGCACGCGTTTGCCGACACTTACGGCAGCGCGCCGGAGCTGCCGCGCGTGCTGCGCTTCGGCACCTGGGTCGGCGGCGACATGGACGGCAACCCGAACGTGGACGCCACCACCATCGCCGCAACCCTGCGCGCGCAGCGCCATTCGGTGCTGGAGCGCTATCTGAAGGAACTCTGGCAGCTGGCCAGCCTGCTGAGCCAGTCGACCACGCTGGTGGACGTGAGCGCGCCGCTGCTGGAGCGTTTGGCGCAGTACCAGGCCGACCTGCCCCTGGCCGCGGCGCGTTCGCGCCCGCGCCATGGCGACATGCCGTATCGCCTGCTCAACGACCTGATGCGGGCGCGCCTGCGCGCCACGCTGGAAGAAGCGCCCGGCCGCTACGCCTCGCCGGCCGAATTCGCCCAGGACGTGCAGCTGATCCTGGACAGCCTGGAAGCGCACAAGGGGCTGCATGCCGGCTGGTTCGCGGTGCGGCGCCTGCAGTGGCGCGTGCGTACCTTCGGCTTCCATCTGGCGCGGCTGGACGTGCGCCAGGAATCGAGCGTGCACGGGCGTGCCGTGGCCGCTGCATTGGGCGATGGCGACTGGGACAACCGCGACGCGGTCGCCCGCGCCGACCTGCTGCAGCCGTACGCATCCGGCGAGCAGGCATTGCCGGCCAGCGAAGAAGAAGGCAATCCGCGCCTAGACGCGGTGTTTGCCGCGTTGAGCCAAGCGCGCCGCCTGCATGGCGCCGATGCGCTGGGCGCCTACATCATCTCGATGGCGCACAGCCGCGCCGATGTGCTCACCGTGCTGGCGCTGGCGCGCCGCGGCGGGCTGGTGGACGACCACGGCGATGTGCCGCTGGACATCGCGCCGCTGTTCGAGACCGTGGACGACCTGCGCCATGGTCCGGACGTGTTGCGCGACCTGGCTGCCGATCCGATCTACCGCAAGCACCTGGCCGCGCGTGGCGACACCCAGATGGTGATGCTGGGCTATTCGGACAGTGGCAAGGATGGCGGCACCACCGCATCGCGCTGGGGACTGCAGCGTGGCCAGGTGGAACTGCTGGAAGCGGCCCACGAGCTGGGCATCAAACTGACCTTCTTCCACGGCCGCGGCGGTTCGATCAGCCGCGGCGGTGGCAAGACCACGCGCGCGGTGGATGCTTCGCCGCGCGGCAGTGTCGATGGCCGCCTGCGCGTGACCGAGCAGGGCGAGGTGATCCATCGCAAGTACGGCATCCGTGCGCTGGCGGTGCGTTCGCTGGAGCAATCGCTGGGCGCGGTGATGGTGTCCAGCATCCGTCCGCGTCCGCCCGAGCCGCGCGAGACGCAGTGGCGCCGGATCATGGACACCGTCTCCAAGGCCAGTAACCGCGCTTATCTCGAGTTCGTCGGCGCGAAGGGCTTCATGGATTACTTCCGCACGGCCACGCCGATCGATGTGATCGAGCGCATGACGCTGGGCTCGCGCCCGTCGCGCCGGTTGGGCCAGGATGCGGCGCTGGACAACCTGCGCGCGATTCCGTGGGTGTTCGGCTGGAGCCAGGCGCGCGCCACGATTCCCGGCTGGTACGGCGTTGGCAGCGGCCTGGCCGCGGCGGTCGAGGAATTCGGCGAAGCGGCCGTGCGCGAAATGGGCCGGGACTGGCCGTTCGTGCGCACCTTCCTGGACGACATCGCGATGGTGCTGGCCAAGGGCGACCTGGGCATTGCTTCGCTGTTCTCCCAGCTGTCGGGCGAGCTGCATGGCCAGTTCTTCCCGCGCATCGAGGCCGAGCATGCGCTGACCCGGAAGTGGCTGCTGCGCCTCAACGGCGCCGAGTCGCTGCTACAGCACGACCAGCGCCTGGCGCTGTCGATCCGCCTGCGCAATCCCTACATCGATCCGATGAGCCTGCTGCAGGTCGACCTGCTGCGGCGCTGGCGCGCTGCCGACCGCGAGGACGATGCGCTGCTGCGCGCGCTGGTGGCCAGCGTCAACGGCGTTTCGCAGGGCGTGCAGAACACAGGCTGATGGCACAGGAGCGATCGCCATGCGTTATCGGGTGATGGTGTTCGATCCCGCGGCTGCGCCGCGGACCGCGGCGGGCTTCCTGACATGGACGCGGGTGCCCACCTGGACCGAGCACAACGTCAGCGATCCGGGCGCGACGATGCTCGAACTGTTCGCGTATCTGGGCCAGGCGCAGCTGCAGTTCCCCCTGGACAAGAGTGCGGGACCTGCGAGGGTCTCCGGCAATCATGTGCTGGTCCAACATCAGGTCGCCAGGGACCTGATCCAGCTGGTCTTCGAGACCGACGATGTGCGTGCGCTGTCCGCACAGTTGCAGGCGCTGGCCACGCAGCATCGCGTGGGCTTCTACGAAATCAGCGTCGGTGATGACGCGCCGGTGCTGGATCCACCCAACACCAGGGTGCCGGCACGCAAGCCTTGGTGGAAGCGCTGGTAAGCGCCGAACCGTGAGAGCCGTTGTGGCGGCGATGCGCTCTGCCAGGACTTCAGAACCACGATGGGAGCGGCTCCAACGGCGACCAGACGTCTCCGAGAAAGTCCAATCGCCACTGTGGCGGCCCCCACCTTACTCAAGCCGATGGCCGAAGCGGGATCAGTTGAGGTCCGACGGATCCGGGCCACGACGTTTGCCGGCATCGAGGCTGGCGATGGCGGCCATGTCCTCGTTGCTGAGCTTGAAGTCGAACACGTCGATGTTTTCCTTGATGCGCGCCGGGGTGACCGACTTGGGAAACACCACCAGGCCCAGCTGGATATGCCAGCGCAGGATCACCTGGGCGGCGGTCTTGCCATGGCGCGCGGCGATATCCTTGAGGATCGGATTTTCCAGCAGTTCGCCGCCCTGGGCGATCGGGCTCCAGGATTCGGTCAGGATGCCGTGGGTCTGGTGATAGTCGCGCAGGGCGCTCTGCTGCAGCAGCGGATGCAGTTCGATCTGGTTGACCGCCGGCATGACGCCGGTGGCGGCGACGATGTGCTCGATGTCCTCGACGCGGAAGTTGGACACGCCAATCGACTTGGCCTTGCCTTCGTCGCGCGCCTGGATCAGCGCCTTCCAGCTGTCGATGAACTTACCGTTGGCCGGGCACGGCCAATGGATCAGGTACAGATCGACGTAGTCAAGCTTGAGCTTGGACAGGCTGGTGTCCAGCGCCTTGCGGGCGCTGTCCAAGCCCTGGTCGGCATTCCACAGCTTGGTGGTGATGAACAGCTGGTCACGGGGGATGCTGGAGGTAGCGATGGCCTGGCCGACGCCTTCCTCGTTGCCGTAGATGGCAGCGGCGTCGATATGGCGGTAGCCCAGCCTGAAGGCTTCGCCCACCACGCGGGCGGTTTCGTCGGCAGGGGTCTGCCACACGCCCAGGCCGAACTGCGGAATGGTGCGGCCGTCGAGCATTTCGAGGAAGGGTACGGATGACATGGCGTGGCCTC
>JBIIHJ010000303.1:0-4970 GCA_044235875.1 Pseudoxanthomonas sp. | reverse complement strand
AGGCAAGCCCGAACCAGGCAAGGATGAACTTGCGTCGAGCGGTTCGCGCTGCGCTTTCGGCGTTATCCAGCCCCTTCAATACGGCACGGAGATATTGACGTTCCTGCGCGGGCGACATGGTGGCTCCTGGGACAAACTTGGAAGGGGAATGCAGAAGTGAAACTGACCCCGCTAGTTTTCATCAAGACCTTGCCAGGCCTCAAGGACGCCGGGCGCCTGTGACCTGACCATGTTGCTCGCTGTGCGACAACCCGTAAGAGACATGATCACCTTTGAACCCAGCGCCGGACGTCGTGCCGACGAAGGACGTGTAGTCATCGCACACGCCGTTGACCAGCAGGATCTCTAGCCGCCCGTCCACATAACGGTACGACGGCAATCGGGCGCCTGTTTCCTCCTTTCCATCGCAACTAGAGGACGGAGGCAACGCGACCGTCAGGAGCACGAACGAAAAGTGCACTCTGACCCCTGCTTCTCCACCCGCTTGAGCGTCGGTGCCGGCCCACCGGGCTTTGCCGCCGCTGTCGGAGCGGTTTGGCCCGACGCCGACAGGGGCAGCAGAGCGAGAACAAGGACTGCCGTGCTGATGACATTAAGCATGGTGACGCTCCGTTTCAGGTGAGGTGCCGGAAGGAATTAAACCTGACTTCGTTATTCCTGCTTGCGACTTACCCTCATCCCTTGCCGAGTTTTGCGACCACCTCGTCCATCACGCGCTTGGTGACCTTGGCGCCGGAGTGATAACCGTGCAGCGCAGAGTTCTTCCACGATCCGCTGGCGAGCAGCGTCCCGGACTCACCGCTGTAGACCTGGATATCCAACGAGCGCAGGTACATCGACATATCCCACCGCCATTGATCGGTATAACGCACGACCACATCGGTGCCGGGATCGCGCGTCTCCGGACCGGCCTTGACCTGAATTCCGTGTGCCATGAGTTCCTGCTGCACGTGCGCATCCATATCGTCTGAATTCCCGCCGTGTAGCACGACGTAGGCGGTCCTGATCGAGACCTTGCTACCCGGATTGACCACCACACGGCTATGCGTCGCGCAGCCCGACAGCACCATCGTCGCCGCGACCAGCGCCGCGACCAAGAATGAACGCATTTCACTTCCCCTGTAGATGCCACACCCTGTGGCCCGCGTAGATTGCACCGTAACAGACGATCAGATCAAACCTTGCCATTCCGGCAGCCTAGAAATTGCACTCTGACCCCTGTTTCTTGGTTTTGGCTACTTTTGCCAAGACAAAAGTGGCTCGCGCGCATCGCATGCGAAAGCCTTTGATCTTCCGGGCTGACGCAAGGTAGGAAAGTGCACTCTGACCCCTATTTCGGCTGCCATCCTGATCCGCTGGGACGGCTACGTCATTCGTGGCAAGGCCGCCAGCGTGGACCAGGCGAAGCGCCATCTGCTTCAATGGGTGGCAGCGCAAAGCAAAGGGCCGTGGACGCGGGGCAAACGTGGAGGGTTCCGGGCGCGCATCGTTCTACCGCCCCAGGTGCGCGATATCGAGAGGGAATGGGCCGCCGCCTGCGACGACCGACATTTCAAGGTGTTCTGAGATGTCCAGAGGGGCTGCAATCTCCCAGGCCCTGACCCCGCAAATCCCCATCAGCTGCACAGGAATCTTTGCTTAGCCTCGCCGACAGAATCAGGCGGTATCGCCACTACTTCCGATGGCGGCGTCCATTTCCTAAGCACCTTTTGAAACTGTCCGTACAAGATCGAATCGCCAATCTGCACTTTGCCCGCGCAATCGTAAATTTCACGCGTGACGTACATCTTGGCATCCGGCTCGGACCTGAACTCGCCAGGAGCAACGGGTTGGCGCGACCATGCCCTGACCAGTGCCCCTTTGTTCTCGGCGGTGGCCACATCAATTTCTACGTCAGTGCCGTCGATCATCCACCACCGCGCGCCATCGTTCCTACCACTCCGCTCCCAAACGACCGTGGCGAGTGAAAGTGTTGCTGGCGCCTGCGGTGGTTCTGGCGCCGTGTTGGCGGATGCCACCTGCGGCGCCGCTGACGCAGCAGGCGATGCCGGCTTGGGCTTCTCGCTGAAATGGTGGATCAACGCCAATGGCGTGCAGACAATCGCAATCGCCGTCAGGATTTTGTGCCTCAACTCCATGCGACCCCCTGTCGCTTCCGTGCTCGGGCAATCCTACAGCGGTCAGCGGCCGTCTGACTCCGGAGCGCGCCTTTGTCCCTCCGACTCGTCATCGGTCAGCACGAACCGCTCCACGATGTAGGCGCTGACAAGGGACTCATGCACAGCCGAAACCTCCACTACCGGGACACGCCGCAGGAGATTCGGAACACGGGCTTGGAGCGATTCGAGGCGGTCCTGCGGCCCCTAGAGGACGCCGGCAAGCGCGCTGCGGTCCACTTCCAGCTACCCCAGGGGGTGCGGCAGCATTCCCGGTCGTATGGCCGCGCTGGGCGCGACAAACGGGCACAAGGGAATTTAGTAGTCAACATAACCAGGGGGAACCGAGCAGGCAGAAATCTGCTCGGAGCGGGCCTCGGCCTTCGCCGACGCCAACCTAGGGGGAGCAGAGGCGACAGACCATTTAGTCGTCAACTCCTATGAACGGGAACCGCGCCACGTGGCGTAGGCCCTCAGAACCTTAACCAACCCAACTAACTGACCAGCGCTGGGCCTCATGGCCTCGGCGGCTTCGCCGTGCGCGCTGGTTTCTCCAAGGAAATCTAACCAGATGAAGAATCGATCCAACAAAATCACCCCCTTCACCGACGCTGGTGGCCGCAGTTGCGTCCGCGTCCAGCTCGCGAGTCGAGCCGGCTACGCCGTGCTCGATGCCGAAGACTTCGACCGGCTCAGGGCATCCGGCATCACGGACAACTGGTACCTCAATGGCACCGGCCGGACCGCCTCCAAGAGGGCCTACGTCAAGTGCATGGCCCCATGTGACTCGCGGGTGCTAGCCCGCCTGATCGTGGAAGCTCCCCCGCACCACCAAGTGCGCTACAGGGACAGCGACCGGTTGAATCTGCGCAGGAGCAACCTCCTCCTCACGCGTGGTGGCCGAGCCACGATGCACGCCGCCGAAGTGCTCGATGAGTCAGCCGCAGGTATGACCGAGGGAGAAATGCTGTGACCCCGGACAATTCGCAGGCACCCGTGATCTACCGACAGGTGTCCTTCTCGCTAGAGGCCTTCGACCGGCTCAAGGACTGGCAGCGGTACTTGGAGGAACGGGAGGGCCGCAGGTTCACCAACGGAATGGTCCTGGATCGACTGATCCTGGCCCAGAGCCTGCCCAAGCCGTTTCGCTGAGGTGACCGGTGAAGAAGATGCAGGAACTCTTGGCCTCATGGCAGACGCAACCCGTCACGCAGCTGGGCCTCGCCGAAGTCCGCACAGATACTTCCCTCCAGCCCCGATCCGACGCGTGCATTTCACTGGCTCACGTCAGGTCGGAGATGAAACGATCCGAGGATCACGCAAGGGTCATCGCAGCGCGACTGCTAACGCCCGCGGTCGAGCTGGAGCCCATCCTTGTGGGCAGGACCGAAGGCAGCCTGTTCGTTGTCGATGGTCACCACCGCTGGCAAGCCAGCAGGCTGGCAGGGCGCTCCCACGTCCCCGCGAAGGTGATGGAGATCGATTGGACGGACGCCGTCATGGTCTCCAAGGTCGTCAACTTCGGCGCCGAGAAGATGGGGATGCACCATGGCCAGCGACAGGACGCCTGCTGGCAGCTGCTGGCTCAGCAAACCCAACGGGGAACCCAGAGGTTGCCCAAGGGGATCACCCAGGAGGCCATCGCCCAGCAGTGCGCCATCAGCACGGGGAACGTGAGCAGCATGATGAAGCGCCTCAAGGAACGCACCATCGATCCTGAAAGTACCGGCGGGAGCACGTTGATGCCGGCACGGGCTGGCCCCGATGGCTATACGCGAGGAACCCCAGGTACGGCGAGGAACGAACGCCGACGCCGATGAGCGACAGGGTCGAATGCGAAGGCTTGAAACTCGCAGTCCGCGCGGCCGAGTTGGTCGAGCAGTTCGGCATCGAGGTGCTGGACAGCATGGCCCGTCACCTCAGGGAGCAGGGCGTCGATCTGTCAGCACTCGACGAAACCCTGAGCTACCTGCACGAGCTGGAAGAAGACTACTGATCCCGAAATCTTCAAGTTGAAGACCTTAGGGACAGGAACAGCAGCAGAAAAATCCGGCGGAAATTTCCGAGGGCCTATCTAACCTCGGTTCGTCCCGGGCCTCCCCCCGTAGGGAGGCCTTCCCTCACTCAGCGGCCATCGCCGCTCTAACCCACTACCGCGTGCCCATCGCCTCCAGCAGAAGCCCTGCTGGGGGCCTTTGGCGTGCCCGAAGGAAACCGATATGAAACTGATGAGCCCGAGAGAAGCAGCAGCCTACCTCGCCCTCTCCGCAGCGACTCTCGCCAAGTGGCGATTCCTGGGAGGCGGCCCCGCGTACCTTAAGTACAGCCAGCGATGCGTTCGGTACCGCCAGGACGTGCTCGATGCGTGGCTCGCTGCACGCACTACGCAACACACTGCGCAGTCTCAGCTCCGCCTCGTTGCCTGATCCCAGTCGAACCGGCTGGCCCCACAGTGGCCCCACATGCTGCGGGGAAGGCAAAGAAAAAGGGCCTGCATCGCTGCAAGCCCTTGATTTTCTTGGCGCCCGAAGTTGGACTCGAACCAACGACCCCCCTGATTAACAGTCAGGTGCTCTAACCACACTTCGAGTACCCACAATTCAAGCAAGTCGCACACCCATCCATGATTACCTGGGCCTTGGTGTTGCACTTGTGGCACATGGTGGCGCTGGGCGGGAAGCTGGCGCCCTCGCCGGTCACGGCGATGTCCTCTTCGTGGTCGGCGGTGCTGTTGGGGATGACGGCGGGAGCAGGAGCAACCCCTCCCCGGCCCTCCCCTTCGCTGCGCGAAAGGGAGGGAGCAAGCGCTTCGCT
>JBIIHJ010000056.1:0-16182 GCA_044235875.1 Pseudoxanthomonas sp. | reverse complement strand
CGCGTATTCGCCGATATCGGCTCGCACTGGTGCGACCTGGTGGAATGGGTCAGCGGGGAGCGGTTGGTCGAGGTCAGTGCCGCATTCGAGACCGTGATCGCCGAGCGCGGCGCCGCCACCGGCCAGAGCTTTGCCACGCCGGCGGCGGTTGGCGCCACGCAGACGGTTTCAAGCGAGGACGTGGCCGCGGCGATGTTCAAGACCAAACGCGGCACGCTGGCATCGCTGACCGTCAGCCAGGTCTCGGCCGGACGCAGGAATCGCCTCTGGTTCGAGATCGACGGCGCCAAGGCCAGCGTGGCCTTCGACCAGGAAGACAGCGAGCGACTGTGGATCGGCCTGCCCGACCAGCGCGAGGAGATCTTCTACCGCGGTCCTGGCGCGGGCAGCGCCGAACAGCGCCGGCTCTCGGTGCTGCCGGCCGGCCACGCGCAGGGCTACGGCAACTGCTTCGAGGCGTTCGTTGCCGACACCTACCGCGCCATCCAGGCCGAGCGCCCGGAAGGACTGCCGACCTTCGATGACGGGCTGCGCTCTGCCTTGATCGTCGATCGTGTGATTGCCTCGGCCAGATCGCGTGCCTGGACCGCCATCGACACGCCATGACCTTTTCATCCGTCATCAGAGATCCCGGGAGGACACCATGACGATCACCCTGCCCCGCCGCGTTGCGGCAGCTGCCCTGCTGCTCTGCGCCACGCTGCCTGCGTTTGCGAAAGAAACCAGCGCCGCCAAGCTGCCCATCGCCGTGCAGATGTACACGCTGCGCAATATTCCCTCGCTCGAAGACCGGCTCAAGCTGGTCCACGATGCCGGCATCACCGCCGTCGAAACCGTCGGCACCCAGGACGTCACCGCACCGGAGCTCAAACGACTACTCGACCAATACGGCATCCAGGCGGTCTCCACGCACGCGCCGCTGGCCGATCTGCGCAAGGATCCGGACGCCGTGGTCGCCTTCAACAAGGCCATCGGCAACCGCGTGCTGGTCGTGCCCTATCTGCAGGAAGAAGAGCGCCCGAAGGACGCCGCCGGATGGACCGCACTTGGCAAGGAACTTGGCCAGATCGCCAACAAGGTCAAAGCGCAAGGCATGACGCTGGCTTACCACAACCATGATTTCGAGTTCGCCAAATTTGGCGACAAGACGGGATTGGAACTGATGTTCGAAGGCGCCGGCTCCGCCCTCAAGTCCGAGCTGGACCTGGCCTGGGTCGCGCGTGCCGGTTATGACCCGGCCGCGTTTCTGGGCAAGCTCAAGGGCCGCGTGATCGCGGTGCACGCCAAAGACAACGCGCCCAAGGGCCAGGCCGTTGAAGAACATGGTTTTGCCGCACTTGGCACCGGCGTACTGGACTGGAACAAGATCCTGCCGGCGGCGGATCGCGCAGGCGTCAAGTGGTACATCATCGAACACGACTACCCGCTGGATCCTGCGGTGGTGGTCAAGACCGGTGCGAAGTTCCTGGTCGAACATCTGCCTGCCGACGTGAAGCTCTGAAAGCTTCGGCATCGGCGGATCAAACAGAAGGCGGCGCCAATGGGCGCCGCCTTTTTTCCTTGCCACCGAAGCCAATCATCAAGCCGCGCGCGGCATCGATCTGCGCATCGTGTGCTTACAGCTCGCGCACCCAGATGTTGCGGAAGCTGACCTTGGCGTGGTGATCCTGCAGCGCGATCGGTGCACAGCCGTGCGGCGCATACGACGGCGCACCGATGTATTCGGTCTTGCCCGACAGCACGGTGTCGTCCTGCACCAGCACGCCGTTGTGCAGCACGGTGATGCGCGCAGGCGATTCCAGCCCGCCGCCCTTGGAAAAGCGCGGCGCCTTCCAGATCACGTCGTAGGTCTGCCACACGCCCGGCGCGCGCGAGGCGTTGACCAGCGGGATCGCCTGCTTGTAGATCGAGCCGGCCTGGCCGTTGGCATAGGTGGCGCTGTTGTAGCTGTCCAGCACCTGCAACTCGTAGAGGTTCTGCAGGAAGATGCCGCTGTTGCCGCGGTTCTGTCCTTCGAATCCCTTGGTTTCGGTCGGACTGCGCCATTCGACGTGCAGCTGGATATCGCAGAAGCTGCGCTTGGTCTTGATGCCCTTGCCGTCCGGCAGGACCGTCACTGCACCATCGGCCACCGTCCAGGTCGGCTTGCCGCCCTCCTCGCCGTCCCAGGCCGACAGGTCCTTGCCATCGAACAACACCACCGCGTCCGACGGCGCGGCGCCCTGCGGCGTGGCCACGGCCGACGGCACTGGCTTCCAGACCTCGGTCTTGGCCGGGTCGCCCTTGCTGTCGCTCTGCGCCAGCGCAAGCACGGGAATCGCGGCGATGAGGCAGCCGGTCATGGCGATCGATTTCATCGTGTTTCTCCAGAGATTCTCAGTTCGTCGCCCAGGCGGGCGTGCCCGGCTCGTAATGCATGTCGCCGTCGTAGCGGCCCGGCACGGCGACATAGCGCAGCACCTGGTTGGCCCCGACCTCGGAGGTGAAAAAGCTGAAGAGCACCAGCTGCTTGATCATCGTGAAATAGTGCGGCGCATGCGCTTGTGGGCTTTCTTCTTCCGTCACCACCTGGCTGCCCAGCGCCTTGACCTTGGCCTCGTTGTCGAGCGTGCGCAGCAACTCGGCGCGCGCCTTCGGCGTGATCGACATGAAGGGTCCTTTCGCGCGCTTGTCGATGTCGGCCAGGCCCGCGCGGAAGACGGCCTGCTGCTCGGGTGTGTAACAGTCGGTCACGAATTGCGCCATGAACAAGCCCACGCCCGCATCCTTGGCGCCTGGCGTGTCGGTCTTGGGCAGGATGGTCTCGGCGATCTCATCCAGCTTGGCCACTTCGGCCGCCGAGAACGCGTTGTTGGCTGGCTTGACCGGCAGCTGCGCCTGGGCGAACACCAGCGCCGGGCGCCCGATCATGGCCATGCCGGTGGCCGCTGCAATCATCTTGAGAAGTGCGCGACGTTCCATCACAGGTTCCCCGCCTTGAGTTCGCGCACGGCATGGTCGGCCGCACGCGCGGTCAACGCCATATAGGTCAGCGATGGATTCACGCAGGCACTGGAAGTCATGCACGCGCCATCGGTGACGTAGACATTGGGCGCATCCCAGACCTGGTTGTGCATGTTCAACACCGAGCTCTTGCGATCGCGCCCCATGCGCGCGGTGCCCATCTCATGGATGCCCATGCCGGGCGCGTAGTCGCTTTCCTGCACCTTGACATCCTTGACGCCGGCCGCTTCCAGCATCTCGGCCGCATCGGCACCCATGTCCTTGCGCATCGCCAGCTCGTTGTCGTGCAGCGACACATCCATGGCCAGGACCGGCAGGCCCCACTTATCCTTGCGGCTGCGGTCCAGGCTGATGGTGTTGTCGTGATAGGGCAGCATCTCACCGAAGGCGGTCATGCCGATGTGCCACTCGCCCGGCGTGCTCAGCGCGTTTTTCAGGTCCGCACCGATGTTCAGTTCGGCGATGTCACGCGACCAGCCGCTGCGGCTGGCCGAGCCCTGATAGCCGAAACCCCGCACGTAGTCGCGCTTGTCCGCGCCGACGTTGCGAAAGCGCGGCACATAGAAGCCGCACGGCCGTCGGCCGAAGTAATACTTGTCTTCATAGCCCTCGACACGGCCGGCAGCGCCGACGCGGAAATGATGGTCCATGACATTGTGGCCCAGCTCGCCCGACGACGACCCCAGCCCGCCTTCCCATACGTCGGTCGCCGAGTTCATCAGCACCCAGGTCGAGTTGAAGGCCGATGCATTGAGGAAGACGACCTTGGCCGTGTACTCGTAGGTCTGGCCCGTTTCTGCATCGATGATCTCCACGCCGCGCGCACGCTTGCGGTCCTTGTCGTAGAGCACTTCCTTGACGATCGAGAACGGGCGCAGCGTCAGGTTGCCGGTTTTCATCGCCGCCGGAAGTGTCGCCGACTGCGTCGAGAAATATGCCCCGAACGGACAGCCCAGAATGCACTTGTTGCGATACTGGCAATTGACACGGCCCTGCTCGATCTTGGGCTGGGTGATGTTGGCCGTACGCGAGTGGATCATGTGACGCGTGCCGCCAAAGGCGCTCTTGATCCGCGCAGCCACGTCCTTCTCGACGATGTTCAGCGGGATCGGCGGCAGGAACTGCCCGTCAGGCAGCACGTCCAGCCCTTCGACCGTCCCGGAGATGCCCGCGAACCGTTCGGCATGGTCGTACCACGGCGCGATGTCGGCGTAGCGGATCGGCCAGTCGGTGGCGATGCCTTCCTTGGCGTTGGCGCCGAAATCCAGGTCGGAGAAGCGATAGCTCTGTCGGCCCCACATCAGCGAGCGACCACCTACGTGATAGCCGCGAAACCAGTCAAAGCGCTTGGTCTCGGTGTACGGGCACTCTTTTTCGTCCGCCCACATGCCGTTGGTGTTTTCCTCCAGCGGGTAGTCGCGCTTGAGGACCGGGTGGTCGGCGATCATCTGCTGGGTCGGAACATTGCGATGCGGGAAATCCCACGGCTCCTTCATCGCGTTGACGTAGTCCTTGACGTGTTCGATGTTCCTGCCGCGCTCGAGCATCAGGACCTTCAGTCCTTTCTCGGTGAGTTCCTTGGCGGCCCAGCCGCCGCTGATGCCGGATCCGACGACGATCGCGTCGTAGTGGTTGTCTGCCATGGGGAAGTGTCCCTGGGTGGATGTGTAGGTTTAGACGTCGCAGAGGCGGATCGCCTCACGCAACGCAACGACCGGGTCGGACGACACCGCGGTGAATTCGTGCGCCAGATAGCCGGTGAAACCGGTCTGACGGATCGCGCGGCTGATGGCGCGGTAATTGAGCTCCTGGTCGTCGCCGAGCTCATGCCGTCCGGGCACGCCGGCCGTGTGGTAGTGCGCGAAGCACGCGTGGTTTTCACGGATGCTGGCGATGATGTCCCCTTCCATGATTTGCATGTGATAGATGTCGAACAGCAGGCCGAAGTTCTGCGAACCAAGCCGCTTGCACAGCGCGACGCCCCAGGCGGAGTGGTCGCAAAGGTAATCGGGATGGTTCACCTTTGAGTTCAGCAACTCCATCACCAGCATGACGCCGCGTTTTTCGGCATGGCCAAGGATGCGCTTCAAACCGGCCTCGGCGTTCCTGAGTCCCACATCGGGATCCATGCCGTTGCGATTGCCGGAGAAGCAGATGAGGTTGCGATAGCCCGCGTCGGCGACCAGATCGATGTGGCGCGTATAGCGTTGAACCAGTTCGTCATGAAATTCGGTCGCGGCAAAGCCTTTTTCCAGGCTGATTTCCGCACCGTTGCACATCGAGCTGAACACGCCGTGCGCTTTCAGCGTCGGCCAGTCTTCCGGCCCGACCAGGTCGATGGCCGGGATGCCCAGCCGCTTGACCGTCTGGCAGAGCTGCGCGACGGACTGCTCTTTGAGCGTCCATCGGGCCACGGACTGCTTGAGGTTGGCCTTCAGCGGTGCCTGGCTGCTGGCACGCGCGGGCGCGAGCCCCGCGCTGGCCAACCCGATGCCACTCAGCACTGCGGCACGCAGCGCGTCACGCCTGGTCGTAGAGATCACAAGACTCACCTCGCCCCGCGCGGGGCCTCGCTGTCAGCAGGCCCGGAAGCGCCGGGAAGAGATCCATCGTCGCGCACGCGCAAGCAATCCGCCTTGTGGCTGAGCGATGTCGCAGCCACCTTGGCCGGGGGAGAAGGAGGCTGGATGGCGATCGCATGACGAGGGCGGCGCGCGCGCTGACGAAGCCCCAGGCAGAGCGGGCCTGGCAAGGACAAGACGTTCGCACTTGCGCTTGTACCTGCGCCTTGCATCGACACCGCTGCAATACGACATGCGCCGCATCGACCCGCGGCGGGGCAGCGAACGACGCCGCTCACGCGCAGCAACGACGCAACGGATCGCCTGGTGGAAGAGACAACGTGCGTTGCCCCCACCGGTGAGCATTTTGATCGATTGAATAAAGTCATCTTCCGGCCTCCCAACCGGACGCTGACATACACGCGTATCAATGAATGCAATCGATTGCACGATAGCAGCGACGCCAGTGAATGCAAGCCTTTCAAGATCGCTGACGTTTGCTGCAGGGCACAAATCAGAAGGCGTATTCCCCCGTTGTGCAGACGCGTGATGCCTGTTGAACGATGCTGGCAAACGCATCCGGAAATGCGACCGTGCCAGCAGGCGTGCGGAGTATCACAGCGGTCACGCCGGCCTCTTCAACGATGCGCAGCCATCCTTTTCTCAGCCTGCGTAAGCCGATGGAGATCCATGGTGGTTCTCTAGCGCCCGACCAACCTACACCCTCCCGCCGTCGACCTGTCTGCTCTGGCCAGGTGACGGCAACCCTTCCCGGCTTCAGGGCGATGATCGTTCCGGGATCTTCGGTGCAGTTCAGGGGCGCGCTGGCGTCGATGTACTTTTCGCCCAATGCCTGGCGGCTGGCCGCGAATCGAAGACAGCGCGTTGCGACCGGATCGATCGCGATGGCTATGCAAGGGCGTGAAGATCTCAGCAAGACGTGCGCGCGGCACGTCAGCCAGCGCTTCCCTGACGAGCGACCACTGCAGTGGTCTGGACGCGCACGCGCAGATCACGAGGTTGCGCCAGTGGCCGAGCGCGCTGGCCATGGGAGCACGCCCAGCTTGCGTTAGCACCCTCGCCTGCCGCCCCGCGAGCCACGGCTCGGGACCGCATCAACACGCCATGAAAAAGCCGCTCCCGCCAGAGCAGGAACGGCTTGGATCTTGGTGCCCGAGGCCGGAATCGAACCGGCACGACCGCGAGGTCGAGGGATTTTCTTGCCACTTCGGCTTTCGCCGCCAGCGCGGGCGCTGTTCGTGGTCTGGAGCACGCCTTCACCCTAGCCTTGATGGCCGTAGGTGCCCGCCGTCTGCTCTCTACACCTTCCCGCAGCGCCTTTCGGCCTCCGGGCTTGGCTCGGCGTTGGCGCGGACGCTTGCGCATCCAGGGCGTTCACCGACTTTGACGGGCTTCACCTCCCGGGTTTCCCCGGAAGGGCTCAAATTTCTTCAAGTCCCTTGTGTCTACCAGTTTCACCACTCGGGCTGGCTTGACGCATGACAGAGGCCATTCTGCCCGACAACGGCCGGGTTTGCTTCGGCCATCCTGCATGCCCGACGCTGGGCCACCCACGCCACGATAGGTCACACACCGAATCCAATGCCCTGCCGACCACGCCGCCCGCTGGCTGGCGGGCTTTCAGCGCACTGGCGGGCCGACCGCATGACCCGAGCACCGCACTCGCGTGCATCGCGCATGGCATGCAAGTGGACACTGGCGTGCAACGCCGCGGGGCACGAAAGCGCAAAAACGAAAAAGGCTCCGTCTCCGGAGCCTTGATCGTGAAGCCGGGCCAGCCGGCTTCTGTTTGGAGCGGGATAAGAGACTCGAACTCTCGACCTATACCTTGGCAAGGTATCGCTCTACCAACTGAGCTAATCCCGCGTATTACTGGAACATTCGGCGAACCGGACCTTCCTTCTAAGTTTTGGAGGCCTGGGTCGGAATCGAACCGGCGTACGCGGATTTGCAGTCCGCTACATGACCACTCTGCCACCAGGCCGGTGACGCGCGGTTGGCCTTTCGACCTTCCGACAAAACAAAACCCCTGGGAGGGGTTTCATTCCCGTGCTTGAAGCAAGCCTGCCTTCGAACACGTCTTGAAACTTGGAGCGGGATAAGAGACTCGAACTCTCGACCTCAACCTTGGCAAGGTTGCGCTCTACCAACTGAGCTAATCCCGCGTTTCGAGAGGCGAAATTGTAGTGTCTTTCTTGCCGCTGTCAACGGCTGCTTGCTCATCTTCCCGCAGGCTGGGCCAGGCGGCCCGAAGATACTGGTAGCCGGAGTACAACGTCAGCAGCGCCGCGACCGCCAGCAGCCAGTCTCCGAGGTGGAAAACCGGCGGTCCCATCCAGATGTCGCTGCGTTCGCGGCCTGGCGGGGTGACCGAGTACAGCAGGCAGCCCAGGGCCACCATCTGCACGATCGTCTTGATCTTGCCGATGGACGCCACGCCTACCTTGGCGCGCTGGCCGATCTCGGCCATCCATTCGCGCAGCGCCGACACCGCGATCTCGCGGCCGATGATCACCGAGGCCCAGAACGCCATCCAGGCCGAGTGCTGGCCCTGCACGATCAGGACCAGGGCCACGGCAACCATCAGCTTGTCTGCGACCGGGTCGAGAAACGCCCCGAACGCGGAGAACAGCTTGTACTTGCGGGCGATCCAGCCATCGAGCGCGTCGGTGACGGCGGCCACGACGAAGATGATCACCGAGGCCAGGTTGGCCCACCAGTACGGGAGATAGAAAATCACCACAAGCACCGGGATCAACACGATCCGGAGCAGGGTGAGCCAGGTGGGGATGGTCAACTTCATGTTCGATCAGGGCCGGGCGCGGTGGGATTGGCCGGTGCAGGCAGCCCGTGCAGGTTAGCGTAGATGCGCTGCGCGAGTGCGTGATTGACGCCCTCCACGCGCGCGATCTCTTCCACGCCCGCGGCCTTGAGGCCCGACAATCCGCCGAAGTGCTTGAGCAGACTGGCCCTGCGACGCGGCCCGATGCCGGCGATGTCTTCGAGCTTGGAGGTGGTGCGCGCCTTCTGCCGCTTGCCGCGATGGCCGGTAATGGCGAAGCGATGCGCTTCGTCGCGCACCTGTTGGACCAGCTGCAATGCCGGGGATGCTGCGCCGGGATTCACTTCGCGGCCATCGTCCAGGATCAGGGTCTCGTGGCCGGCACGGCGCTCCACGCCCTTGGCCACGCCCACCAGGGTGACGCCATCCACGCCCAGATCGGCCAGTGCGGCGCGCGCCTGATTGAGCTGGCCGGTGCCGCCGTCGATCAGCAGCACGTCCGGCAGCACGGTGCCCTCCTCCATCGCCCGTCGGAAGCGCCGCTCGATCGCCTGGCGCATGGCCGCGTAATCGTCGCCCGGCTCGATCCCGGTGATGTTGAAGCGCCGGTACTGCGAGCGCACCGCGCCCTTGTCGTCGAACACCACGCACGAGGCCACCGTGGCCTCGCCCATGGTGTGGCTGATGTCGAAGCACTCGATCCGCTGGGCCGGCGCGGACAGGCCCAGCAGCTCCTGCAGCGCGACACTGCGCGCGGCCTGGGCGTTGCGGCTGGTCATCTCGGTGGCCAGGGTGATCTCGGCGTTGCGTCGCGCCAGGTCCAGATAGCCGGCGCGTTCGCCGCGCACGCTCCACTTCAGCTGGACCTTGCGGTTGGCGGTGGCGGTCAATGCGGCTTCGATCAGCTCGGCCTCGGGGATTTCGCGATCCAGCAGGATCTCGCGTGGCGCGATCTGCTCGGCGTAGTACTGCGAGACGAAGGCGGCCAGGACCTCGTCGGCGCTCTCTTCACCGTTGGTGCGCGGATAGAAGGCGCGCGTGCCCAGGTTGCGGCCGTCGCGGAAGGCCAGCAGCAGCACGCAGGCGGTGCTGCCGTGCATCGCGCAGGCCAGTGCATCCAGGTCGGCCGCGTGGCCGTCCACGTACTGGCGCGACTGCATCCCGCGCAGCCGCTTGAGCAGGTCGCGCAGGCGCGCGGCGTCCTCGAAATCCAGCTTCTCGGCGGCGCGTTCCATCTCGGCGGTGAGTTCGTCGCTGAGCTCGTCGCTGCGCCCGCCCAGAAACAGCGAGGCGCGATGCACCGACTGGTCGTAGTCCTGCTGGCTCACCAGGTCCACGCACGGCGCGGTGCAGCGGCCGATCTGGTACTGCAGGCACGGCCGGGTGCGATTGCGGAAGACGCTGTCCTCGCAGTTGCGCAGCTTGAACAGCTTCTGCATCAGGTTGAGCGTGTCGCGCACCGCGCCGGCGCTGGCATAGGGGCCGAAGTACCGCCCCTGGATCGCGCGCGGCCCGCGATGCAGCGCGATCCGTGGGAAGTCCTCGCGGGTCAGCAGCACGTAGGGATAGCTCTTGTCGTCGCGCAGCGAGACGTTGTAGCGCGGTGTCAGCGACTTGATCAGCTGGTTTTCCAGCAGCAGCGCTTCGGATTCGGTGCGGGTGACCGTGACATCCATCCGCGCGATCTGCGAAATCATCGCGATCGTGCGTGGATTGCGCGGTGCGTTGTTGAAGTAGCTGCCGACCCGGTTGCGCAGGGCACGGGCCTTGCCGACGTAGAGCAACGTGTCGTCGGCGGCAAACATGCGGTAGACGCCGGGCGCGGTGCTCAGGCCGGCGGCGAAGGCCTTGCCGTCGAACCGATCTTCGGGTTTCGGAACTGCGCGACGGTTCATTCGTCGATCGGCACCTGCGTCAGCGAGTTGCTGGCCAGGTCCAGGCACAGCACCGCATGCGCGTCGGTTTCGGAGATCCATAGCTTGCCGCCAAACGCGGCGATGCCAGCCGGCCCGGCCAGCCTGCGCAGGTCGAGCCTGGTCACCACGCCGCCGCCCAGGCGCAGGCTGCGGATGCAGCCGTTGCCGGTGTCGGCGATCCACAGCAGCGGCGAATCCGGGTCCAGGGCCAGCGCTTCGGGCGCCTGCAGCCGCGCCTGCTGGCGCTGGCCATCGGCATCGCCGAACTCCCACATGCCACTCCCGACCAGGGTCTGGGTCAGGTCGCCCCGCAGCTGCACGCCGCGGATGGACGAGGCCAGCGTGTCGGTCACGTACAGCGCCTGCTGGACCTGGGCCAGGCCAGATGGCTGGGCAAAGCTGGCCAGGATGCCGGCGCCGTCGCGCTGGCCCAGCTGGCCGGAGCCGGCGCGGCATTCCAGGACGCCCAGGCCCTCGGCCTGGTTCCAGGTCCAGACCCGGTTGTCGCCGGCCAAGGTCATGTGGATCCCGCTGTTGCCGGCCACCAGGGCGGTCGGCGACGGCAGCGAGACATCCTGCAGCGAGCGGATCGGGCCTTCGGACGGCGTCGCGGCGCGCCGGTTGCCCAGCACGGTCTGCACGTTGCCGCTGCGCAGCTCGATCCGGCGCACCAGGTGATTGCCGGTATCGGCCACGAACAGCGACTCGCGCAGCAGCGACAGGCCGTTGGGCCGGCAGAAGCTGGCGATCTCCGAACCGCCATCCAGCGCATCGGCGGTGCCATTGCCGAACCGGCGCAGCACGCGCCCGGCATGGTTGCACTCCAGCACCTGATGGTGGCCGCTGTCGGCCACGTACAGGCGGTCGGCGGTGGCGACCAGCCCGGTCGGGAAGCGCAGCGCGGTGCGCGGTTCGGGCTGGGTCTCGTTGAGCCGTACGTCTTCCAGCGGCTCGGGCAGCGGATCGCACAGTGCCGAGATGCCCGCCTCCAGCGCGCCCACGCCGGGCGTGCCGACGATGCGGTCGACCATGCGGCCCTGCGGATCGATCAGCACGATGGTAGGCCAGGACTCAATCCCGAAGCGCTGCCACACGTGCCAGTCCAGGTCGTGCACGATCGGAAAGCTCACCCCATGCCGACGCAGGCGCTTGAGCACGGCCGATGGGTCGCGGTGTACGTCGAAGCGCGGCACCGCCAGCACCAGCACGTGCAGGCGGCCCGAATACCGGCGCTGCAGCGGCGCCAGGTCGGCCAGCCGCTGCATGCACCACGACGAGGCCGGATCGACGAAGGCCAGCGCCACCGCGCTGCCTTCCAGCGCGCGCAGCGCGACGGGCGCCGCGTTGAGCCAGTGCAGGCCGTGCGGGAAATCGGGAGCGTGGACGGCGGTCATGACGCCTGGATTATGCCGGAGGCGTGTTCAAGCCACGCCCGGCGCCCGACCGCCTGCCCTGCCGGATCGACCAGTCGCCAGACGCCAGGACCGGCGCCGTGGGCAGCCCGTACCCTCAAACCAGCCCGTCCAGGTGACGCTGCGCGCGGGCCAGGTCTTCGGGCGTGTCCACGCCGGGCGGAAATGCCGCCGGGGTCAGGGCCACGGCGATCCTGAAGCCCGCTTCCAGGGCGCGCAGCTGTTCCAGCGATTCGGTCCGCTCAAGACGCCCCGGCGGCAGCGCGGCGAACTGGCGCAGGAAGCCTGCCCGGTATGCGTAGATGCCGATATGGCGCAGGAACGGCGCGGCCGACTCAGGCAGCATGTCGCGACTGTCGGCAAATCCATCCCGATGCCAGGGCAGCGGCGCGCGGCTGAAATACAGCGCATCGCCGCGCGCGTCGGTGACCAGCTTGACGGTGTTGGGATCGAAGAGCTGTTCGACCTGGTCTAGCGGCGTGGCCAGGGTCGCCATCGGGTGGCCGCTGGCCGACACGGCCGCAGCGACCGCGCGAATGCCCTCGGGCGGCGCGAACGGCTCATCGCCCTGCAGATTGACCACCAAGGTCTCGTCGGCCCAGCCGGCGATGCCCGCGCATTCTGCCAGGCGATCGCTACCGGAGGCATGGCTGGCGGCCGTCATCGCAACCTGTACGCCGCTGCCCTCCAGCACCCGGGCAACGCGTTCGTCGTCGGTGGCCACCCAGACCGCGCTTGCGCCGGCGTCCAGGGCCCGCTCGGCGACATGCAGGACCAGCGGGCGACCGCCCAGCAACCGCAGCGGCTTGCCGGGAAGGCGCGAGGCGTCGTGCCGTGCGGGAATGGCCACGACGAAAGGTTCGTTCAACTCAGGCATGCAGGCGGCTCCGCGCACGTGTTGCAGGAAAACAACATCCAACCAGACAGAAGGTGTGGCGGCGTCGCCGCCCATTTTAAAGGCCCGTACCTGTACGCACCTGGCCCTGCGCCACACGCCGCAACGGCCACGTGCTGCAGGCGCGCGCGATCAGCGCGGCCTGGCGCGTCGGGCCGCCTGTTCGCGCAGCGGCAGCAGCCGCGCGTCCAGCGCGATCCAGAACGCTTCGGGCAGTTCGGCATCGATCGGCACGCTGTAGGCCCACGCATCGACGAAGCCCGCGCATTTGACCGCGTCCTTCTCGGTCATCAGCACCGGCAGCTCGCTGCCGAACGCCAGATCCTGCGGCGTGTACGCGTGGTGGTCGTCGAAGGCATGCGGGACCACGCCGATGCCGTAATCGCGCAACATGTCGAAAAACCGCGCCGGGTTGCCGATCCCGGCCACCGCATGCACGCGATGTCCGCTGAACGCCGACAGCAGCAGCGGCTTGCCGCCCGCCATCGGCACCGCACGCTCGGAGCGCAGGGTCATCGCCCACTCGCCAAAGCCGGCGCTGCCGCCATTGACCACGCGGAAATCGCAGCGCGCGGCGCGCTCGGCCGGCTCGCGCAGCGGCCCGGCCGGCAACAGGCGGCCGTTGCCGTAGCGGCGACGGCCGTCGATGACTTCGATTTCCAGGTCGCGGCGCAGGCGGTAATGCTGCAGGCCGTCGTCGCAGACCACGATGTCGCAGCCTTCGGCGGCCAGCGCACGCGCGGCCGCGACGCGATCGCGATCCACGCGCACCCGTGCGCCGGTGCGACGGGCGATCAGGACCGGTTCGTCGCCGCCGTCGGCCGGCGCGGTCTGCATGTCCACCCAGCGCGCCGTGCCTTCGTCGTTGCGGCCATAACCGCGGCTGGCCACACCGGGATTCCAGCCCGCCTGGCGCAGGCGTTGCACCAATGCGATGGTCATCGGGGTCTTGCCGGTGCCGCCGACGGTCACGTTGCCGACCACGATCACCGGCACCGGCGCGCGCTTGCGCGCCAGCAGGTGCAGGCCGAACAGGCCGGCACGCAACTTCAGCGCGCCGGCATAGACCGGCTCGAGCAGCCCGGCCAGTGGCGGGACCGGCGCCCCTTCAAACCAGTGGCGTGGGGTCCTGGGCGCCTTGCTCATTCGGCTTCGCGGAACTGGGCGCCGTGCAGTTGCGCATAGAGCCCGCCCCTGGCCAGCAGTTCGGCGTGCGTGCCCTGCTCCACCAGCTTGCCGTGATCGAGCACCAGCACCTGGTCGGCGTGTTCGATCGTGGACAGGCGGTGGGCGATGACCAGCGTGGTGCGGTCGGGCATCAGCTGGGTCAGCGCGTCCTGCACCAAGCGCTCGGATTCGTTGTCCAGCGCGGCGGTGGCTTCGTCCAGGATCAGGATCGGGGCGTCCTTGAGCATCGCCCGGGCGATGGCCAGGCGCTGGCGCTGGCCACCGGAGAGCTTGCCGCCCTTGACCCCGATCGAGCTGTCCTTGCCTTGCGGCAACTGCTCGACGAACTCCATCGCATGCGCGCCGCGCAGCGCCTGGTCCAGGGCCTTGGCATCGACCGCCTGCATCTCGCCATAGGCGACGTTGGCCGCGACGCTGCCGTCGAACAGCATCACCTGCTGCCCGACCAGCGCGATCTGCCGGCGCAGGTCCGCCAGCGCGTAGTCCTGCAATGGCTCGCCGTCGATCAGGATCTGCCCGGCCTCGGCGTCATAGAAGCGCGGAATCAGCTTGATCAGGCTGGACTTGCCGCTGCCCGAGCGCCCGACGATGGCGGTGACCGTGCCCGGCCGCGCGGTGAAGCTGATGTGCTCCAGGGCGGGCTTGATCTGACCGGGATAGCGTGCGGTGACATCGCGGAATTCGATGGTGCCCCTGGCACGAACCAGCTTCCGCGTGCCGGTATCGGACTCGTCCGGCGCATCCAGCACCGAAAACAGACGCTCGGCCGAGGCCACGCCGCGCTGCAGGACGTTCTGCACGCTGGTGAGGTTCTTCAGCGCGGGGATGATGCCGATCATCGACACCATCAGGCTGACGAAGTCGCCCGCACTCAGGCGACCGGCGGCCGATTCATGGCCGGCCAGCAGCAGCAGGCCGGCCAGACCGATGGCGCCCATCATCTGCACGGTGGCCGAGGACAGGCCGCGGGTGGACTCGACCTTCATGGCCAGGCGCAGGTTGTTGTCGGCCAGCTCAGCGTAACGGCGCATCTCCTCGGGCTGGGCGCCGTAGATCTTCACCTCCTGCTGGTTGGAGAGCGTCTGGTCGGCCGACTGCAGGAGGAGCGCTCCGCTCTCCTGGATCCGGTGGCTGACCCGGCGATAACGTTTGGCGACCTTGTTCATCACGAACGCCAGCGGCGGCGCCAGCACCAGCACCGATATGGTCACCTGCCAGCTGATCCACAGCATGACGCACAACGCGCCGATGGCCTGCAGCGATTGCTGGACCATGGTCTTGAGCGCATCGACCGCGGCCTGGGCGACCTGGTCCGAGTCCGAGCCCAATCGGATCAGCATCGAAGGCACCGGCTCGGCATCGAAACGCGAGCCAGGCAGGCGCAGATACTTGCCCAGGACCCGAACGCGCATGTCGCGCGCCACGCTGCGCGCGGCCCGGCCCATTGACATGTCGGTCACGTAACCGGCAATGCCGCGGATCAGAAACAGGCCGATGATGGCCGCCGGCAACCAAGCGGCGATCTGCATGTTCTTGGAGACGAATGTTTCGTCGGTGATCGGCTTCATCAGCGCCAGGAAGGCGCTGCTGCCTGCCGCTTCGATCATTGCCGAGATCGCGGCCAGCACGAGCAAACCGCGGTACGGCTTGGCGAAGGTCAGCAGTCGGCGATAGGTCTTCCACGCCGAACCGTTGGTTCCCGCAGGCGATGCGCTCACTTGGCCGCCTCCGGCGCCGTAGCGATCGACACCCGCTTGAAATCGAGCTGGGCCAGCGCGTCCAGCGCAGTGACCACGGCCTGGTGCGGGGTGCGGCCGTCGGCGCGCAGCAGTACCGGGCGGTCTCGATCCTGTCCGGCAGCCTGGGCGATGGCCTGCTTGAGGGCATCGACATCGGTGCGCAGCACTTCGCTGTCACCGACGAAATAGCGGCCTTCCGCATTGACCAGCACGCTCAACGCCTTGGCCGGCACGTCCGATGGCTGCTGCGAGGCCGAGGGCAACTGCAGCTGCAGGGTCGAACGCGCGTCGAAGGTGGTGGTGATCACGAAGAAGATGATCAGCACCAGGATCACGTCGATCAGGGGGACCAGGTTGATCTCCGGCTCGTCGTGGGCACGGTCGTCGCGGATGCGCATGGGCGGTGGCTCAGCCGTGCGACCGCGGGGCCGCGGCGGCGTTACGGACTTCCAGCGCGTCGGACAGGGCCATGGCCTGCTGCTCCATCTCGATCACATAACCGGTGACCTTGCCGCGGAAGTAACGATGGAAGACCAGCGCCGGGATCGCGACCAGCATGCCGGTCGCGGTGCAGACCAGGGCCTTACCGATGCCGCCGGCGAGCTGGTTCACATCGCCCAGTCCATGGTCGAGGATGCCCAGGAACATCTGGATCATGCCGACCA
>JBIIHJ010000054.1:0-16418 GCA_044235875.1 Pseudoxanthomonas sp. | reverse complement strand
TCGGTGCACAGCAGCGGGCACGCACGCCCACCGGCGTGGACGAGGCCGACATCGCCGTGATCCAGAGCATCGGCGTGATCGGCGAGGACAATCCGGGCAACGCGGGCAGCAATCTGGCCACGCTGCAGGCCGTGCCTGGCGTGATGGCGGCGGCCTTTGGCTCGCCCCCGTTCTGGAAGGTGCCGCGCAACGACTTGTTCGCCTCCCCCGATGCGCGACAGCCGCTGGCCCGGGCAACCCTGTTCTCCGGCAGCCAGGGACTCAATCGCACGCTGGGCGTGCGTATCGTCGAAGGACGCGATCTGGAAGACGGCGAACTTCCCAGCGTCACCTCGCTCTTTGGCCAAGCGTCACAGGCGTCGCCATCTTCTCGCCAGTTGCCTGCCTTGGTGACCACAGCCCTTGCCAAGCGCCTGTTCCCGACCAAATCCGCGCTGGGCCAGGTGCTCTACAGCAACGTGTGGGGCACAACGGTCAGCCTGCGCATCGTCGGCGTCATCGCGCCATTGCGCGGCGACATCACCGGCCACGCCGACGATGTGGAAACCATGCTGACCGAGTTCAAGGTCGCCAGCGAAGGCCTGGGCGGTGGCTATGTCCTGCGTAGCCAACCCGGTCAGCTGGCGCAGGTGCTGCCACTGGCGGCCAAGGCGATGCAGCAGGCCAACCCGGGGCACGTGCAGCAAGAGGTCAAGACCATGGCCCAGCTGCGCGAGGACACCTTCCGCAACGACCAGGCCAGCGCACGCATGCTGGTGGCGATCATGGCGATCCTGCTGGCGGTCACCGCGCTGGGCGTGGGCGGGCTGGCCAGCTTCTGGGTGCAGCAACGCACCAAGCAGATCGGCATTCGGCGCGCACTGGGCGCCACGCGCGCGGACATCCTGCGCTACTTCCAGCTGGAGAACTTCCTGATCGTCGGCGGAGGCGTGGTACTGGGCGCGCTGCTGGCGTTCGCCCTGAACCAGTGGCTGATGCAGCGCTTCGAACTGGATCGGCTCACCTCGCCCACGGTCATCGCCGGCATCGTGGCGGTGTGGGTGCTCGGCCAGCTGGCCGTGCTGGGCCCGGCCCTGCGTGCGGCCTCGATCGCGCCCGTCGTCGCCACCCGGAGCGCCTGAGCCGACCATGGTCGCCTATTACGCCAAGCTCGCCCTGCACAGCCTGCGCCGCAACCCGGTCCTGACCGCGCTGATGGTGCTGTCCATTGCGGTGGGCATCGGCGCGTCGATGACCACGTTGACGGTGATGCACCTGTTGTCGGGCGATCCACTGCCGGGGCGTAGCCAGCACATCTTCTATCCGCAGGTGGACGCCTCGCCCGCGGGCCTGAACAACACCGAGCCGTTCGACATGCTCGACTTCACCTCGGCGATGGACCTGTGGCGCGCCAAACGCGCCGACCGGCAGGCGCTGGTGGTGAACAGCGAGATCAAGCTCAAGTCCGTCGACGGCAAGGCCGCACTGATGTCGACGATGCTGTCCACGCACGCAGACTTCTTTGCGATGTTCAACGTGCCGTTGGCCCACGGCGCCAGCTGGACGCCGGAAGACGACAGCAGGCATGCACGCGTGGCGGTGATCTCCTCTGACCTCAACCAAAAACTCTTCGGCGGGCGAGACAGCGTGGGCAAGACCTTGCGCATCCGCGACAGCCAGGTCCGGGTGGTCGGCGTGCTGGCGCCGTGGCGCCCCTCGCCGCAGTACTACTCGGTGGCCGGCGGGCGGTTTTCCCAGGGCGACACGGCCGGCTACTACGCCAAGCCGGCCGATGTCCTGGTGCCTTTCAACAGCGGACTGGAGATCAACGACGGACACTTCACACCCTTCACCTGCTGGCAGGTGCCTGACGTGCCGGGATACCTGAAGAACGCCCCGTGCGTGTGGTTGCAGCTCTGGGTTGAACTGGACAGCGCGGACAAGGTGGCCGACTACCGCCGCTTCATGGAAAGCTACGTCGCCCAGCAGCGCGTGCTGGGCCGCATCGCGCATGTGGACCGCGCCCGCCTGCGCAGCCTGCTGGAGTGGCTGGATTTCAATAGCGTGGTGCCACGCGACGTGCGCCTGCAAAGCTGGCTGGCGCTGGCCTTCCTGGCTATCTGCCTGTTCAACACCATCGGCTTGCTGCTGGCCAAGTTCCTGCGGCGCGGTGGCGAAATCGGCGTCCGCCGCGCGCTGGGCGCCAGCCGCGGCGCGATCTTCGCCCAGTGCCTGAGCGAGGCGGCGATGATCGGTCTGGCGGGCGGCGTGCTCGGCCTGCTGCTGACCCTGCTGGGTCTGTGGGCAGTGCGCCTGCAGCCGGTCGAATACGCCGAACTGATCCACCTGGACCTGCCGATGTTCTCGGCCACCTTCGCCCTGGCCATCGCGGCCAGCCTGATCGCTGGCCTGTTCCCGGCGTTGCGCGCCAGCCGCGTCGCGCCGGCGATCCAGCTCAAGAGCCTCTAGGCCGACGATGATGGACATCAGACCGATCCTCTCCGCACTGGGCCGGCATCGCATCGCCGCGATCCTGATCGCAGTGGAAATCGCGCTGGCCTGCGCGGTGCTGTGCAACGCCTTCTTCCTGGTCAGCGGCCGCCTGCACCTGATGCAGATCGACAGTGGCGTGGACGAACGCGCACTGGCCACCCTCAAGCTGCGCGGCTGCGAGGAATGCAACACACAGGCGCTCTACGGGCGCATGCTTGATGCCCTGCATGGAATCCCGGGCCTGAAGTCGGCCGCGGTGGTCAACACGCTGCCCTTCGGCGAACCCACCGGCAACGCGGGCCTGTGCCTGGACAGCGAGTGCAAGCAGTTCGCCGGCGTCCCGCACTTCTACACCTTCACCCCCGGCGCGGCGGAAACGCTGGGCCTGAAGGTGATAGCCGGCCGCGACTTCACCCCGGCCGACTACCAGGGGTCGGAGGCGTTCTTCCCGGCCGACTCGCAGGTGTGGATCACCCAGGCGCTGGCCGAGCACCTGTGGCCGGGTGAGAACCCGCTGGGCCGCGAGTTCTGGCTGGCCAACTTCCACTTCAGCGTGGCCGGCGTGCTGGCGCATTTCGCCCGCCCCGATCCGGGCCGCAGCGAAAACGGCGTGGCCAGTGCGGAATGGTCGGTCATCGTGCCGATCGCACCCGACGCCTGGCGCGGTGCCTACGTGCAGCGTGGCGTGTTCGTGCTGCGCGCCGATCCGCTGGACCTGCCGCGCGTGCTCGCGCAGGCCAGGACGGCTGCCGAACGCGCGGTGCCCGAGGCCATCGTCGACCAGGCGCAGAGCCGCACGCTGGCCGATGCGCGCCATGACTACTTCCGGACCGACCGCGCCATGACCGGGCTGCTGGTGGCGGTGATCGTGGCGATGCTGCTGGTGACGGCGCTGGGCATCGTCGGGCTGGCCAGTTTCTGGGTGGCCCAGCGCACCAAGCAGATCGGCATCCGCCGTGCGCTGGGCGCCACGCGCACCGACATCCTGCGCTACTTCCAGATCGAGAATTTCCTGCTGGCCAGCGGCGGCATCGTGCTGGGCATGCTGCTGGCCTATGCCTGCAACCAGCTGCTGATGAAGTACTTCGAGCTTGCGCGCCTGCCCGCGATCTACCTGCCCATCGGCGCGGTGCTGCTGTGGCTGATCGGACAACTGGCCGTCCTGGGCCCGGCGCTGCGCGCCGCTGCCATTCCTCCCGTCGTCGCGACCCGCAGCACCTGAGCCCCGGAGCCAAGATGTTCACCTACTACTGCAACCTGGCCTTGCGCAGCTTCAAACGCAACAAGGTGCTGACCGCGCTGATGGTGCTGGCGATCGCGCTGGGCATCGGCGCGTCGATGACGACGCTGACAGTGTTCCATGTGCTCTCGGGCGATCCGATCCCGGGCAAGAGTGATCGCCTGTTTCGTGTGCAGCTCGATCCTGAAATGCTCGCCGGCTACACGCCAGGCGATGAGCCGCAGGCCGATATCAGCCGCTACGACGCCGAGACGCTGTTGCAGCAAAAACACGCCAAGCGTCAGGTGATGATGTCTGGCGGCAGCGTCACGGTCGAGCCGGCCGGTGGCGCGCTCAAGCCTTTCAAGCTGGATGGCCGCTACACCACGCCGGACTTCTTCGCGATGTTCAACGTGCCGTTCCAGTTCGGTCGCGCGTGGTCGGCCCGCGACGACGAAGGGCAGGCGCGCGTGGTGGTGATCGCCAGGGCCCTCAACGACAAGCTGTTCAACGGCGCGGACAGCACCGGCAAGACGCTGCGCATCGACGGCCATGATTTCCAGGTGGTCGGTGTGATCGACAAGTGGTCGCCAAAGCCACTGTTCTACGACTTGAACGTGGGCACCTACAATACCGAAGAGCAGGTCTTCGAGCCGTTCCAGACCGCGATCGGACTGCAGCAGGAACGCAACGGCAGCATGAACTGCTACGGCCCGGTCGCCACCGTCGACGGCACGGCGCGCGATGCGCCATGCGCCTGGATCCAGTACTGGGTTGAGCTGGACAGCGCCACGCATGCCGGCGACTACAAGTCTTATTTGGATCGCTATTCGCAACAGCAGCACGACGCCGGCCGCTATCAGCGACCGCCCAACACCCGCCTGCGCAATGTGATGGATTGGCTGGACTACAACGGCGCGGTGCCCGGCGATGTACGCCTGCAGCTGTGGCTGGCGATGGGCTTCCTGTTGGTGTGCCTGGTCAACACGGTGGGCCTGCTGCTGGCCAAGTTCCTGCGCCGCAGCGGCGAGATCGGCGTACGCCGCGCGCTGGGCGCCAGCCGCACGGAAATCTTCAAGCAGTGCCTGGTCGAAGCCGGCAGCATCGGCCTGGCCGGCGGCGTACTCGGCCTGGGCTTGGCCGAGCTGGGGCTGTGGGCGGTGCGACATCGCCCGACCGGCTATGCCGCACTGGCGCAGCTGGATGGTTCGATGCTGTTGATGACCTTCGTGCTGGCGGTCTGCGCGAGCCTGCTGGCCGGCCTGCTGCCGGCGTGGCGCGCGATGCAGATCACCCCGGCGGTGCAGTTGAAGTCGCAGTAGGCGCGCGTGCCTGCGCAGGCAGGCACCGCGTTGGTTGTTCCTTATGTGTACCTAACTCCCTGGATGCCCGTTTGCGCGGGATTGACGAGCAAAGAGACGACCATGGAAATCCGCCCGATCCTGTCCACCCTGCGACGCCACAAGACCGCGGCCGCGCTGATCGTGATCGAGATCGCGCTGGCCTGCGCGATCATCTGCAACGCGCTGTTCATCGTCTCCCAGCGCTGGGAAAGTCTGCAGGACACCAGCGGCATCGCCGAACACGAACTGGTCACCCTGTACTTGAGCGGCGTCGGCAAGCAGGTCAATGCCGATGCACTGGCACAGGAAGACCTGGCCGCGCTGCGCGCCGTGCCAGGCGTCGCCAGCGTGGCCATCGTCAACCAGCTGCCCTTCCGGCGCGGGTCCAACAACTCCGCGCTGTCCACGCGGGCCGACCAGGACATCCCGACGTTGAGCGCGGCCATGTACACCGGCGACGAGGGCACCGTGCGCACGCTGGGGCTAAACCTGATCGCCGGGCGCGACTTCACCACTGACGAATACCTCAACTGGTCCGAACTGATGACCCAGCTGGGCACGGGTAACGGCGTGCCTGCGCGGGCGTTGCCACTGATCGTCAGCAGGGAAGCGGCCGAAAAGCTGTTCCCCGGCGGACAGGCGGTGGGCAAGCAGGTCTACATGGCCAACATCCCGCTGATGATCGTGGGCGTGGTCCAGCGCCTGCGCCGTCCCAACGTCAACAACGCCAGTGGCCCCAATACCAGCTATTCCATGCTGATGCCGCTGCGCCAGAACTACACCAGCGGCGGTTACTACGTGCTGCGGGTCAAGGATCCGGCCCGGCGCGCGCAGGTGCTGCATGACGCCGTCAACGCGGTGAACCGCGTCAATCCCAACCGTCTGGTCCTGGATCAGCGCACCTTCGACGAATGGCGCACCGATTACTTCAGCGACGACCGCGACATGATGGGCCTGCTGATCACCCTGTGCGTGGCGCTGCTGCTGGTGACCGCGCTGGGCATCATCGGCCTGGCCAGTTTCTGGGTGGCCCAGCGCACGCGCCAGATCGGCGTGCGGCGCGCGCTGGGGGCGACCAAGGGCCAGATCCTGCGCTACTTCCAGACCGAGAACTTCCTGCTGGTGACCGCCGGCATCGTGCTGGGGATGCTGCTGGCCTTCGGCCTGAACCAGCTGCTGATGCAGCACTACCAGCTGCCGCGGCTGCCGCTGGCCTTCCTGCCCGTGGGCGCGGTGGTGCTGTGGCTGCTGGGCCAGGCCTCGGTGCTGTGGCCGGCGCGCCGCGCTGCCGCGGTGCCGCCGGCCATCGCCACGCGCAGCGCCTGACGCGCCGCACGCTCCCGGAGACGATCATGCTTGCCTATTACTTCAACCTGGCCGTACGCAGCTTCAAGCGAAACAAGGTGCTGACCGCGCTGATGGTGCTGGCCGTGGCCCTGGGCATCGGCGCCTCGATGACCACGCTGACGGTGTTCCATGTGCTCTCCGGCGACCCGATCCCGACCAAGAGCCACAGGCTGTTCTACGTGCAGATGGATCCGCTGCCGATGGCCGGCTACAGCCCCGGCGGCGATCCGGCACCGCAGCTGACCCGCTTCGATGCCGAAAAACTTTTGCGCGAAAAACGCGCCGACCGCCAGGCGATGATGTCCGCCGGCAGCGCCGCGGTGGAGCCGGACACGCCTGGACTGACGCCCTTCATCCTGCACGCGCGCTATACCTCGGCCGATTTCTTCCCGATGTTCGAAGCGCCCTTCGTGCATGGCCAGGCCTGGCGCCAGGCGGATGACGAAGCCCGCGCGCGCGTCGCGGTGATCAGCAGCGAACTGAGCCAGAAGTTGTTCGGCCAGGCCGACCCCACCGGCCGCACCTTGCAGCTGGGCAAGACCGCTTTCCGCGTGGTCGGCGTGCTGGACCAGTGGAATCCCAATCCGCGCTTCTACGACCTCACCAACGGCAACTACAACGGCGAGCCGGAGGATGTGTACGTGCCCTTTTCCACCGCGCGCGACCTGCGCTGGGGCAACAGCGGCAACATGAACTGCTGGGGCACGGGCGACGAAAAGGACCCGGACAACAGCTTCGGTCTCAACCAGCCCTGCATCTGGATCCAGTACTGGGCGCAGCTTGACTCGGCGCAGAAGGTTTCCGACTACCGCGCCTACCTGTCCAACTACTCGGACCAGCAGCGCGCCGCCGGCCGCTTCCAGCGTCCGAGCAACGTGCGCCTGAGCGATGTCATGACCTGGCTGGACTTCAACCACGTGGTGCCCAGCGACGTGCGCCTGCAGGCGTGGCTGGCGCTGGGGTTCCTGGGTGTGTGCCTGCTCAATACCGTCGGCCTGCTGCTGGCCAAGTTCCTGCGTCGCGGTGGCGAGATCGGCGTGCGCCGCGCATTGGGCGCGTCGCGCAAGGACATCTTCCTGCAGTGCCTGGTCGAAGCCGGCACCGTCGGCCTTGTCGGCGGCGTGCTGGGCCTGGGCCTGGCATTGCTGGGATTGTGGGGCGTGCGCCACCAGCCCACCGACTACGCTGCCCTTGCGCACCTGGACGCGCCGATGTTGCTGGCCACCTTCGTGCTGGCGCTTGTCAGCAGCCTGCTCGCCGGGCTGGTGCCGGCCTGGCGCGCCATGCAGGTCACGCCCGCCATTCAGCTCAAGTCGCAGTAGGGCAGGAGTGCGTGCAGAGGCGTGGGAAGTGAGCACAGGCAGTCGGCCATCGCGCTCTGAATCAACCCGCCACGCGCTCACTCCTCACTCCTGTCAACTCACTCCTCGTACTCCGGAGACGCCCATGGAACTTCGCCCCATCCTCTCCACCCTGCTGCGCCACAAGACCGCCGCGACCCTGATCGTGCTGGAGATCGCACTGAGCTGCGCCATCGTCTGCAACGCCCTGTTCCTGATCGGCAACCGACTGGAGCACATGGGACGTCCCAGTGGGCTGGACGAAGCGCACCTGCTGTTCGTGCGCGCCAATGGCATCAGCCACGACGCCGAGGCCGGCGCCGTGACCCGCGCCGACCTGGATGGCCTGCGCGCGATCCCGGGCGTGGTCTCGGCCACCACGGTCAACCAGGCACCGTTCGGCAACTCGATGTGGATGAGCAGCCTCAAGCTCAAGCCCGACCAGGAAGACCCAACCCTGACCACCACCAACTACATGGTGGCCGAGGATGGCCTGAAGACCCTGGGCGTGAAGTTGCTGGAGGGCCGCGATTTCAATGCGTCCGAATACGTCGACTTCGACGCCAACGAATTCGCCGCGGTGATCGTGACCCGGGCGTTGGCCCAGAGGCTGTACCCGGGGCAGCCGGCAATCGGCAAGTCGTTCTATGTCTTTGGCACCCAACCGCACCGCATCGTCGGGGTGATCGAACACCTGTCCAAGCCACGCGACAGCGGGCCCCAGGCCGAGTACGACATGTCGATGCTGTTCCCGGCACGCTTCAGCTACATGGATGGCGGCATCTACGCGCTCAACGTGGCCGATCCCGGCCAGCGCGAGGCGGTGCTGGAACAGGCCAGGCGCGTCCTGGCCGCGCACGGTCCCACCCGCATCATCAGCAAGAGCGCCACCGGCACGCTGGAAGACATGCGCGCCCGCTACTACCGCAACGACCGCGCCATGGCCTGGCTGCTGGTGGCCGTGGCCGTGGCGCTGCTGGTGGTCACCGCGCTGGGCATCATCGGCCTGGCCAGTTTCTGGGTGGCCCAGCGCACGCGCCAGATCGGCGTGCGCCGCGCCCTGGGCGCCACGCGCGGGCAGATCCTGCGCTACTTCCAGACCGAGAACTTCATCCTGGCCACGGTCGGCATCGTGCTGGGCATGGCGCTGGCCTATGCCATCAACCAACTGCTGATGAGCAGGTACGAACTGCCGCGCCTGCCCCTGATGTACCTGCCCGTGGGCGCGGTGCTGCTGTGGGTGCTCGGACAGATCGCCGTGTTCTGGCCCGCCCGCCGCGCCGCGGCGGTGCCGCCGGCCATCGCCACGCGCAGCGCGTAAGCGCCTGCGCAGGAGCTGCACATGTTCGCCTACTACCTCACCCTGGCCTTGCGCAGCTTCGGCCGCAACAGGGCGTTGACCGCGCTGATGGTGCTGACCATCGCGCTGGGCATCGGCGCGTCGATGACGACGCTGACGGTGTTCCACGTCATTTCCGGCGATCCGATCCCCGGCAAGAGCGACCGCCTGTTCACCGTGCAGATGAACGTGCTGCCCGACAGCCAGTACGAACCAGACGATGCAGGCGAGTCGCTGCAGATGACCCGCATCGATGCCGAGGCACTGCTCAAGGAAGCGCGCGGCAAACGCCAGGCGATGATGTCCGCCGGTCGCGTGGTGATCCTGCCCACGACGGCCGGGCAATCCGCATTCCGGGTCGAGTCGCGCTATACCACGGCCGACTTCTTCCCGATGTTCGACGTGCCGCTGCGCTATGGACAGCCGTGGTCGGCGCGCGACGATGGCGACCACGCGCGGGTCGCAGTGATCTCTTCCAAGCTCAACCAGACACTGTTCGGCGGCGCCGACAGCACTGGCCGCACGATCCAGGTCGATGGCCAGGGGCTGCGCGTGGTCGGCGTACTCGGCCCCTGGGCGGTCAATCCACGGTTCTACGATCTGACCAACAACGAGTTTGGCGACAGCGAGAACATCTTCGTTCCATTCGCCACCGCGGTGGATCTGAAGCTGGCGCTGAGCGGTTCGATGTGGTGCTGGGGCGACACGCCCGAAGGCCGGACCGCGCTGTCGGCGCCCTGCGCGTACCTGCAGTACTGGACCGAACTGGGCAGTGCCTCGGATGCGGCCGCCTACCGCCGCTCCCTGGACAACTACATCGCCCACCAACACGACCTGGGCCGCTTCCGTCATCCGGGCGAAGTCCAGCTGCGCGACGTGATGCGGTGGCTGGACCACAACAATGTCGTGCCCTCGGACGTGCGCCTGCAGCTGTGGCTGGCGCTGGGGTTCCTGATGATCTGCCTGCTCAATACCATCGGCCTGCTGCTGGCCAAGTTCCTGCGCCGCAGCAGCGAGATCGGCGTGCGCCGCGCGCTGGGCGCCAGCCGGCGCACGGTGTTCGCGCAGTACCTGGTCGAGTCCGGCATTGTCGGCCTGAGCGGTGGCGCGCTGGGCCTGCTGCTGGCCCTGCTGGGGCTGGCGGTGGTACGCCGCCAGCCGGCCGATTACGCATCGCTGGCGCACATGGACACCACGATGCTGCTGGCCACCTTCGCCCTGGCGCTGCTGAGCAGCCTGCTGGCCGGCGCGCTGCCCGCGTGGCGCGCCATGCAGGTCACGCCCGCCATCCAGCTCAAGTCGCAGTAAGGAGACCCCATGGAACTGCGCCCCATCCTGTCCACGTTGCGCCGGCACAAGATCGCCGCCGCGCTGATCGTGCTGGAGATCGCCTTCAGCTGCGCGGTGGTGTGCAACGCGCTGTTCCTCATCGGCCAGCGCCTGGAGCGCATGCAGCGTCCCACCGGCCTGGACGAAACACATCTGGTCGAAGTGAACGTCAGCGGCATTGCCCAGGACAGCGATCCCCTGGCGGTCACCCGTGACGACCTGGCCGGACTGCGCGCCATCCCCGGCGTCACCTCGGCCTCGATCATCAACCAGACCGTGTTCGGCTCGTCCTTCGGCGTCACCAGCATCAACCTGCAACCCGGCCAGGCCAAGCCGACGGCCACCGAGACGGTGTACCTGGGCGGCGCGCAGATCCTGCAGACGCTGGGCTTGAAGGTGGTGTCGGGGCGCGACTTCCATGCCGACGAGTACCGCGACTTCCGCGCCAATCCCGCGGCCGACGACAACGGCGGTAACACCCCGGTCATCCTCAGCCAGGCGCTGGCCCAGCAGCTGTTCCCCGGGCAGAACGCCATCGGCAAGACCCTGTATATCGACGGCACCAATCCGGTGGTCGGCGTGGTCGAGCGCCTGGTGCAACCGCGCGACAATGGGCGTTCGGCCCAGTACGCCTATGCCGTGCTGTTCCCGACCAACCTGCCCTATACCCGCGGCACCTACCTGCTGCGCGTGGCCGACCCCAGCCAGCGCACGGCGGTGCTCACGGCCGCACTGGACACGCTGACCAGACGCGGCCCGACCCGACTGGTGTCGCGCGATGAAGCCCGCACCGCTGAGCAGGCGCGCCAGACCTACTACAACAACGACCGCACCATGGCCTGGCTGCTGGTGAGCGTGTGCCTGGTGCTGTTGCTGGTCACCGCCGGCGGCATCGTCGGATTGACGAGTTTCTGGGTGCAACAACGCACGCGCCAGATCGGCGTGCGCCGGGCCCTGGGCGCCACGCGAGGCCAGATCCTGCGCTACTTCCAGGCCGAAAACCTGCTGCTGGTCAGTGCCGGCATCGTCCTTGGCATGCTGCTGGCCTTCGGCATCAACCAACTGCTGATGAGCAAGTACGAATTGCCGCGCCTGCCGCTGGCCTACCTGCCGATCGGCGCGGTGCTGCTGTGGATGCTGGGCCAGTTGGCGGTGTTCTGGCCGGCGCGCAAGGCCGCTTCGGTGCCACCGGCGATCGCCACGCGCGCGGCGTGACCACATTGGATAGGACAACACACGGGAGTGCATCTTGATCGGCTATTACTTCCGCCTGGCCCTGCGCAGCCTGCGCCGCACCCCGGTGATGACCGCCCTGATGGTCTGCGCCATCGGACTTGGGATCGGCGCGAGCATGACCATGCTGACCGTGCTGCACGTCATGACCCAGGACCCGATGCCTGCGCGCAGCGGCGTGCTGTACCACCCGCACCTGGATCCGTTGCCGTTGAAGTACCCGGATGCCGGAAGATGGGGCAATCCGGCCAACAATCTCACCTATCCCGATGCGATGGCGCTGATCCAGCATGGCAAGGCCACGCATCAGGCCGCCATGGCGGGAAGCAATCTGCTGGTATGGCCGGTAGACGCGGCCGGGCGCCCTGCCAGTCACGAAGGCCGCTTCACGACCGCGGATTTTTTCACGATGTTCCAGGTGCCGTTCGAGCAAGGCCAGGGCTGGACCGCGCAGGACGACCAGGCGCACGCGCGCGTGGTCGTGCTGGGACACGACCTGGCCATGAAGCTCTATGGAACGACCGCCGCCGTCGGGCGCAGCGTGCGCTTGAAGGACACGCTCTTCCGCGTGGTCGGCGTTACCGCACCGTGGTCGCCGCAGCCGCGCTTCTACGCTGACCTGGGCAGCAGCGAAGCGTTCGGCCGCAACGATGACTACTTCCTCCCGTTGTCGGTCGCGGTGGAACTGCACCACAACATCTCCGGCAACCAGTCCAGTTGGACTGATTCGGGCATGGAAGATGTCCTCAAATCGCCCTCGTCCAGTTGGCTGCAGTTCTGGGTGCAGCTCGACACGCCGCAGCAGGTGGCTGACTACACGCGCTTCCTGCACGATTACGCTGCCCAGCAGCATGCCAGCGGGCGCTTCGAACGTGATCCACAGACCGCGCGCCTGTATTCGCTGATGGACTGGCTGGCCTATCGCAAGCTGGTCCCATCGGAAGTCCAGTTGCAACTGTGGCTTGCCCTGGGATTTCTGCTGGTATGCCTGGTCAACATCATCGCGTTGTTGCTGGCCAAGTTCCTGCGACGCGGGAGCGAGATCGGCGTACGCCGTGCCCTGGGCGCGCGCAGCCAGGACATCCTGATCCAGCTTGGCACTGAAGCGGCCTTGATCGGCCTGGCGGGGGGACTCCTCGGCATCGCCCTGTCCCAGCTGGGATTATGGAGCGTGCGCCAGCGGCCCGACGACTACGCCCGCATCGCGCAGATGGATGCCTCGATGCTGTTGTCCACCGTGGCGCTTGCGGTCATCGCTACTCTGCTGGCCGGCCTGTTGCCCGCCTGGCGCGCCAGCAGGATTTCGCCTGCGCTGCAGATCAAGGGCGTCTGAGCCATGACGTTTCCCTTCGGCCCCATCCTGTCGGCCCTGCGCCACCACCGCCTCACCGCAACGCTGCTGACGCTGCAGGTTGCGTTGACCTGCGCCATCGTGATCAACGCCGGCTTCATGCTGGTCGAACGCACCCAGCACATCACGCTGGCGTCCGGCATCCCGGAAGACCAGTTGTCCCTCATCAGCGTCAGTGGTCTGGACGAATCGGCCAACGCACAGGCGCAGCGCCAGACCGACCTGATCGCGCTGCGCGCCATCGACGGCATCCAGGCCGTGGCGGCACTGGACAATGGGAGCCTGCCGCTCTCACGCAATTACGCCGGTACCGGCGCGTGCGCGTCGCAGGCGGCATTCGACCGCGCGAAGGCCGCGCATGGCATCGACGGCATCAGCGGCTGCGTCTCGTTTCCCAGCTACTCCGGCTCTTCGGACCTGTTGAACGCGATGGGCCTGAAGCTGATTGCGGGCCGCGATTTCACCGAAGAAGAACGCGCCGCCAAGAAGGCCGGCCAGGCCGTCATCGTGACCCGCAGCATGGCGCACCGCCTCTGGCCGGAGCAGAGCCCGGTCGGCCAGCTTCTGTACGGTTTCGACGGACCGGTTCCGGTCGTGGGCATGATCGAAGACGTGTTGGCACCCATGGTCTCCGGCGGGCCTGACGACACGATGCTGCTGCTGTCGTCCAGCAGCCAAGCAGGGATTTCCAGTACCTATCTGCTACGCAGTTCACCCCAGGACCGCCAGCGCGTGCTGCGCGGGGCGGCCGCCGCGCTGGACAAGGCCGGCCCGGTACGCCTGGTCCCCGAGGATCAGCAACGCACCTACACCCAGATCCGCCGCGAGTACTTCCAGCGCGATGTGACCATGCTCGGCCTGCTCATCGCCTCCTCGCTGGCGCTGCTGTTCGTCACCGCGCTGGGCATCGGCGGGCTGGCCAATTTCTGGGTGGGGCAGCGCACGCGGCAGATCGGCATCCGGCGCGCCATCGGGGCCACGCGCAGCGACATCCTGCGGCACTTCCAGGTGGAGAACTTCATGATCGTCGGGGCGGGCGTGGCCCTTGGCATGGTCCTGGCCTATGGCCTGAACCAGCTGCTGATGCGCCAATACGAACTGGACCGCCTGCCGCTGGTCTATCTGCCGATCGGCGCGATGCTGCTGTGGGTCCTGGGCCAGGTCGCGGTGCTTGCGCCGGCATTGCGTGCCGCGCGCGTGCCGCCCGCCATTGCCACGCGCGCCGGTTGATGCGGGCGCGTCGTGAAGAGTTGGCGGTGAATGGGCCGCTCGGACGGGTATCAGGCCTGACGCCGGTGTGGTGCGTGGCCGCCGCACCTGGCCCTGTACCACCACCACGCGCGACCGCGCGGACCGCCGGCCGCTATCCTGTGTGCGTTCTGTCCTTCGCCTGGGTCTGTCGCCATGTCCGTCCGCCTGATCACCGCCCCGTTGTTGCTGCTGGCCACGCTGGCCTGTGCGCTGCCCGCCCGCGCCCAGCAACCCGCGCCCGCGCCTGATGGCGTGCTGGTGTCCGAAAGCACGCTGGACGGCTACCGCGGCCGCTATCTCACCACCACCGGCATCACCCTGAAGGTCTGGCGCGAAGGCCCGACGCTGAAGCTGCAGCCCGATGGCGGCGCGCCGGCGGCGCTGATCCCCGATTCCGAGACCACCTTCCGCGTCAGCGGCATGGACGCGCGCGTGGAGTTCGTCTTCGACGCATCCGACCGCATCAGCCACCTGCTGCTTATCCAGGGCGGCGCCACGGTCAAGGCCTTAAGGCAGGAGTGAGTGGAGAGGAGTGAGACGTGAGTCAACACGCTCATCCTCTCTCCCGCCCTTGCTCACTCCTCACTCCTCTCCGCTCACTCCTCGCTCCCCCATGCCCACCCTGCTGATCATCGACGACAACCCCGCGGTCGCCACGGCCCTCAACGTGCTGTTCTCGCTGCACGACATCGACACGGTGCACGCGGCCGATCCCGATGCCGGCTTGGGCGTGCTGGACCGTGGCGGCATCGACCTGGTGATCCAGGACATGAACTTCTCCGCCGACACCACCAGTGGCGAGGAGGGCCAGGCGCTATTTGCGCAGATCCGTGCGCGGCATCCGGACCTGCCGGTGATCCTGCTGACCGCGTGGACGCATCTGGAAGTGGCGGTGGAACTGGTCAAGGCGGGCGCCGCCGACTACATGGGCAAGCCCTGGGACGACCGCCGTCTGCTGGCCACGGTCAATACCTTGCTGGAGCTGTCCGAGGCGCGCGCCGAGCTGGACCGCCGGCGCGCGCGCGACCGCCTGCAGCGCACCCAGCTGGAGTCCCGGTACGACCTGCGCGGCGTGGTCTTCGCCGACGCGGCGAGCGAGCGCGTGCTGGCGCTGGCCTGCCAGGTCGCGCGTAGCGATCTGCCGGTGTTGATCACCGGTCCCAACGGCGCGGGCAAGGAAAAAATCGCCGAAATCCTGCAGGCCAACTCTTCGGTGCGCCACGGCGCCTTTGTCACGCTCAACTGCGGCGCGCTGCCGAGCGAGCTGATCGAAGCCGAACTGTTCGGTGCCGATGCCGGCGCCTACACCGGCGCCAACAAGGCGCGCGAGGGCAAGTTCGAGGCCGCCGACGGCGGCACGCTGTTCCTGGACGAAGTGGGCAACCTGCCGCTGGCCGGCCAGATGAAACTGCTGCGCGTGCTGGAGACCGGCAAGTTTGAACGCCTGGGCTCCAACCGCGAACGCAGCGTGCGCGTGCGCGTGATCAGTGCCACCAACGCCGACCTGCAGGCGATGATCCGCGACGGTACGTTTCGCGAGGACCTGTACTACCGCCTCAACGCGATCGAACTGGCGCTGCCGCCGCTGGCCGAGCGCCCCGGCGACATCCTGCCGCTGGCCGCGCACTTCGCCGACAAGCCGATCGCCGAGGGCGCCCGCAACGCGCTGCTGCGCCACACCTGGCCCGGCAACGTGCGCGAACTGCGCAACGTGATCCAGCGCGCCAGCCTGCTCAGCCCCGGCGCGCACATCGAAGCGCCCGACCTGCAACTTCCTGCCAACGCACCGACACTGCGCACGCATGCGCCCGTGCATGAGCCCGACAAGGCCCAGATCGAATCGGCCCTGTCGCGCGCAGGCGGGGTGATCGCGCAGGCGGCGACCGAGCTCGGGCTGAGCCGCCAGGCGCTGTACCGGCGCATGGAACGGCACGGCATCAAGATCCAATGAGCCGCCGCGCCACCGCCCCGAGCGCGCCACGATGAAGCGTTCGCTCGCCGGTCGCCTGCTGCTGTGGCTGCTGCCCTTGGGTGTGGCGGCGATCGCGGTGCCGCTGGCGCTGCACACCTGGCTGGACGATGTATGGCTGTCGGGCGTCATCGCCGCGGCGATCCTGCTGCCGCTGGCGGTGTGGGTGCTGCGACAGGGCCTGGCGCCGGTCAACTCGCTATTCCGTGCGCTGTCCGGCGCGGT
>JBIIHJ010000301.1:0-5048 GCA_044235875.1 Pseudoxanthomonas sp. | reverse complement strand
CCCAGGCAGCGGTGAGATAGGACTTCAGGTGCGGGATTTCCGCGACGTCGTGCCACAGCGTGGCGAGCAGAGCGAGCATGCCGGGAATTCTAGAGGCTGTCGCACGTATTGAGACGCGCCCTGGTGACACTGGTGCGATGGGCGAGGCGATCAAAGGGCGCGGGTCGACCGGCCGGCTGCCGGGGCGTTTTGCCGTCACCACCCCGGAAGCGGTCGACGATGGCTGGCACCAGCGCGAGACCGAGGGCGAGCTGGACCTGCTGCCGCGGACCCAGGTCACCGAAGAACGCGCGCGCAGCATCATCAGCCGCAACACCTCGCCGGATATCCCGTTTTCGCAGTCGGTCAATCCGTATCGCGGCTGCGAGCACGGATGCAGTTACTGCTTCGCCCGGCCGACGCACGCGTATCTGGACCTGTCACCGGGCCTGGATTTCGAAACACGGCTCTACGCCAAGACCAACGCGCCGGAAGTGCTGCGCCGTGAGCTGGCCAGGCCCGGTTATCAGGTCAGCCCGATCTCGCTGGGCATCAATACAGATGCCTACCAGCCGCTGGAGCGGCGCCTGCAGCTGACCCGGCAGCTGATCGAGGTCTTCGCCGAAACCCGCCACCCGTTCACCCTGATCACCAAGAACGCGCTGGTCACGCGCGATGTGGATCTGCTCGCGCCGCTGGCCGCGCGCAACCTGGTGCACGTGGCGTTTTCGATCACTTCACTGGACAACCAGCTCTCCTCCAGGCTGGAGCCGCGCGCCTCGGCCCCGCATGCGCGGCTGCGTGCGATCAGGACGTTGAGCGAGGCCGGCATACCGGTCGGGGTGATGTTCGCCCCGGCGATCCCATGGGTGAACGATGCGCACCTTGAAGGCGTGCTGGAAGCGGCGCGCGAAGCCGGCGCGCGTTCGGCCGGCTATGTCTTGTTGCGCCTGCCGCACGAGGTCGCGCCGCTGTTCCGCGACTGGCTGGACACGCATGTGCCCGACCGGGCCGCCCACGTGATGAGCACCGTGCAGCAGCTGCGTGGCGGCAAGGATTACGACAGCCGTTTCGGTAGCCGCATGCGCGGGCAGGGCGTATATGCGGATCTGCTGGAGCGACGTTTCGCGCTGGCGCACAAGCGGCTGGGCTTCGATGGCGAGCGTTGGCCGGACCTGGACTGCACGCAGTTCATGGCGCCACGCAAACCCTCGCCGCAGCACGAATTGTTTTGATGCTGCAGGTGAAGGCTTGTTCTGGCGGAAGCCGCTTCAGCGGCGAGCGCGTTTGTCATCACGCCTCGCGCCGCTCAAGCGGCTTGCACGGTGAAAACATCTCGGCGTTCACCACATGCAGGAACGGCGCCCTGAGGCGCCGTTCCTGTGTGATGCAGCCTGCAACGCGGCGATTACTTCTTGGCGTTGACCACCAGCTTGCCAGCCTCGACCTTCTTGACGCCTTCGATGGCCTTGGCCTTGGCGACCGTGCGATCCTTCTCGGCCTGGGTCGCGGCGTGGCCGCTCAACCAGACCACGCCGTCCTTGGTTTCCACCGAGACGTCGGTGCCCGATACGCCCTTGCTGGCGAGCAGGTCGGACTTCACCTTGGTGGTGATCCAGGTGTCGGTGCCGGGCTGGTCGGATTTCTCCGGCGGCGCCTTGGTGCCGTGCGCCATCGCACCATGGTCGGCAGCGGTGGATTGCGCCATCGCCGGGCTGGCGACCACGCCAAGCGAAAGCAGTGCGGCAAACATGACAGTGCGGGTCTTCATGGTGAGATCCTTGGCAGAGCGATGAGGTGGGCGCACCTTTGCCTGCGGCTGGTTTATTCCGAGTGATGGCCAAAACGCGCAATCTCGCGCGTCTTGAACATCCTGCGCGCGCCGCCGTTGGCATCGCAGCGCACACCCAGCGTTGGCGCGGGTTTGCGCTCAGGCCAGGCCTGGTTCGTCCAGGCGCAGGGTCAGACACTTAGCTGAACCGCCCGCTTTGAGGAACTCATCGAGCGGCGTTTCACGTACGCGATAACTGGCCTGTTCCAACTGTGCGCGCAATGCCGCGCTGGCGCGGTTGAGGATCACCACGTTGCCCAGATTGACCGCGTTGCAGGCGAACGCCAGCGCATCTTCTTCCGATACCGCGATGCGCCTGTCGGCCGGCACGCGCGCAGCGATGGCGGCCAGCGCGGCTTCATCGAAGGCCGCCGGGAAGTACAGCAGGTGGCCGCCGGACAGCGGACACAGGCAGGTATCCAGGTGATAGAAGCGGGGGTCGACCAGACGCAGCGGGACCACCTCGATCTCCAGCAGCGCATGCAGCGCACCGGCAGCGCGCGCGTCGCTGCGGTGGCCGTAGCCGAACCACAGCCGCGACGCGGCGCGATCCAGCAGCGCATCGCCAGCGCCCTCGAATTCAATGCCGTCCAGCAGATCCACGTCGAAGCGCTGGCCGGAGAACCACCGGGTGAAGTGCGACTCCTCGCCCGCACGCTCGGCATGGCGGAAGCGGCTGGGCACGGCCACGTCGCGATAGACCAGGCCGGCGTTGGCGGTGAACACCATGTCCGGCAGGCCGGCCACGTGTTCGATCAGTTCCACGTCGGCGGCATCGGCGACCAGATCGCGCAGGTCGTTCCACTGACGCGCGGCGCGTGCGCGGTCGGCCTGGTCGCGGTTGCCGGTCATCCAGGGGTTGATGTCGTACTCCACCGAAAAATGGGTGGGCGGGCACATGAGCACGCGGGGACGGGGCGAAGTCGACATGGTGGCAGGCATCTCGTGATTGGCGATATGGCATGCTAGGCCGCGCGCAAAACAGGCAACAGCACGCAGATCGCCATTGTTTTGGCCAAAGCTGTCATTTGGATGACAGCGACTGGCGAATCGCCAGAACACACAGACACGCCCCGGATTGCCATGGCCGACACGCTCGATACGCTGGACCAGGATCTCATCGCCTTGTTACGGGCCGACAGCCGCACGCCCGCCGCGCTGCTGGCCAAGCAGCTCAAGGTCTCGCGCAGCACCGTGCAGAACCGCATCGCGCGGCTGCAGCGCAGCGGCCTGCTGCTGGGCTTCACCATCAAGCTGGCCAGCGAGACCGGTCTGCATGGCGTGCGAGCGATCACCCAGATCGAAGTGCGCGGCGGAGCCAGCGACAAGGTCATCGCCGCGTTGCGGCGCCTGCCGGAAGTGGTGAGCGTCTATTCCACCAATGGCCGCTGGGACCTGGTGGCCGAAGTGCGCACCGAGGACCTGGCCGGTTTCGACCAGGCCCTGCGCCGCCTGCGCGACATCGAAGGTATCGCCTCGTCAGAAACCAGTTTGCTGTTGGCCGAGCACAGCTGACTGGAGTGCGATCAGCTCAAGGCGCGGATCTGCGAGACGTCCACGCATCCAGCGCGATCACGGCCAGATGACCCGCCCAGACGGCCCAGCCGGTCGGCTTCAGCCAGTGCTCTGAAGGCAGCGCGGGCGTGGCGATGCCTGCCCCACGCGCACCAGCGTGCCAGGTCCGGACACGCCCACCGCCCAATGGTTCAACCAGTCGGGCAGATGCGCAGCAATCAAGGCAAGGGGCCCATCGCTCCTGCAGAGAGCAGGACCAGGGCAACACACAGACTGCGCCGGCCTTGATCCATGAAACACCGAGTGGGTGTGTGGAACTTTCAGCGTGTCTCGCCGTACAGCGTCGCCGCAGGCTGGAACAGCGCCCAGCTGGTGGCGATGTATTTGTCGCCGCCGATCGGGCGGTTGCCGCGATGGGTGTGGGTGAAGGCGGTCGGGGCGATCAGCAGGCTGCCGGTGCGCGGGACGATCTTGCGCTGCTGGTGGAAGAACTCGGTTTCGCCGGCCTGGAAGTCGTCGTTGAGGTACAGCGTCCACAGCACATGGCGATGCAGGGTCTCGGCCTGCTTGTCCTTGGGATACAGCTCGCAGTGCCAGTACGGGTAGCCGCCTTCGCCGGCCCGATAGCGCTGCAGGTTGATCCGGCCCGGGCGCAGCACCGTCATCAGCAACTGCGAGAGCCTGGCATCGGCCATGTCCATGACATCGTCGTAGGCGATGCGGCGGGGTTCCTCGCCCGGTTCGGCGTGCTGCAGCATGACCGGTGCGATCAGCGCGAACGGATAACGCCGCAGGTAGCGCAGCAGTCCGCGGAACACCGCCTGGTTGAGCGCCTGCTCGACATCGGTCCAGCCGTGCTGGCCGCTGATGCTGATGTCGCTGCTGCGCTTGAGGTCCGGATAGTGGCCCCCGCCGACCAGGCCGGGGTGTTCCTGGCCGCTGGCCTCGAAGCGCTCGATGATCGACGCACACGTGGCCGCATCGACCGCGCCGTGGAAGACCTCGATGAAATCGTCGCCCTGCATCGCGCCACGATACCAGCGGCGCCCGGGCTCAGTCGGTGACGGCCTCTGCCAGCGCCGGTGTGCGCCAGCCCGCGCGCACGCCCCACAGGTAGAACACCACGCCGACCGCAGCCACCACGGCCAGGTCGATGCCGTAGGGCAGGTAGCCGTGGCCGCCGAAGGTGCTGCTGCCGGCCCAGGACAGGAACGCGACGACCGGCAGATATGCCACCAGCCATGCCGCGCCGCGCAGGTGGCGGGCGAAGTCGTGCCAGCCCTGCTTGCGCTGGTAATAGGCGTACACCGGCAGGGCCACGCCCATCAGCAGGATGATCTGGCCTGTCAGCGGCCAGCGCGCCCAGTACAGCAGCTCGGTGGCCATCACGAACGCCACGCCGGCCAGCACCGGCAGGCCGACCAGGCGGAACGGCCGGTCCAGCTCCGGCGCGCTGCGGCGCAGGGCCATCGCGCTGACCGGCCCGGTCAGGTAGGAAATGATCGTCGCCACCGAGATCACCGCCGCCAGCGTGCCCCAGCCGCGGAAGAAGAACAGGAACAGGTAGGACACCACCAGGTTGAACCACATCGCCGGGCGCGGCACCCCCCAGCGCGGGTGCAGCCGGCCCAGCACGGCAGGCAGGGTGCCGTTGCGCTGCATGCCGTAGATCATCCTCGAGGTGGTGGCGGTGTAGGTGATGCCAGTGCCGCTGGGGCTGATG
>JBIIHJ010000064.1:0-14814 GCA_044235875.1 Pseudoxanthomonas sp. | reverse complement strand
GCCCTTCGATGAGGTGCATCCCTATTACGTGGTCACCGAGTTCGCCACCGGCGACGAGGCGAAAGAGGCCGCGGCGATGGCTGCGTTCGAGGACTGCATGGAACATGGCTGGGTCGCCGATGGCGTGATCAGCCAGTCCGATGCACAGGCCCAGCAGCTGTGGCGCCTGCGCGAAGGCATCACCGAATCGCTGGCGCCGCATGTGCCGTACAAGAACGATGTGTCGGTGCGCATCTCGCGCATGCCGGCATTCCTGCAGGAAACCCAGGCGCTGCTGGGCCAGGCGTATCCGCAGTTCGAGGTGGTGTGGTTTGGCCATATCGGCGACGGCAACCTGCACATCAACGTGCTCAAGCCGGCGGACCTGGCGCAGGCCGATTTCGTCCGCGACTGCGAGCAGGTCACCAAGCTGCTGGCCCAGACGCTCAAGGCGCACGAGGGCAGCATCTCGGCCGAACACGGTATTGGCCTGGTCAAGAAAAATTACCTGGATAGCACCCGCAGCCCGGCCGAGATCGCGTTGATGCGTGGCATCCGCCAGGCGATGGACCCGGCCGGCCTGCTGAATCCCGGCAAGCTGTTCGACGCCTGACCCGGGTGCGGGCAGGGCGGGGGATGCAGTAGCCTTCGCAGGGTCCGGCGCTGGCCGGTCGCGTTCCCTGAATCGAATGGAGTGATCGAGATGCGCAAACGCGTTGCCACTGTCCTGCTGCTGGCCTGCAGCGCGCCAGCCTGGGCTTCGGCCGCCGGTGGAACGTCCGCAGGCGCCTCGTCTGCCGGTTCTGCAGGTTCGTCGGCGTCTTCGGACAGTTCTTCGGACGATGACAAGCTGGTGCTGGACGCGCGCGTGGACGCAGCGAGCTTTGTCGCCAGCGATGGCCAGATCCGCGGTGCACGGCTCGAAGCGGCGTTGCGCAACCTGCGTGAGCGCAATGCCGCCACGCGCGATGCGTCGGACCTGCAGCTGGCCCAGGCCATCCTGGCGCTGTGATTCCCGCGCGCCGGCCGCCGCGCTGGCGGTGGCTGGCGTTGCCGCTGCTGTGGTGCGTGTTGTTGCAGGCGCAGGCCGCGCTGCAATGGCAGCTTGATCCGCAAGGATTGCAGGGCGAGCAGCGCCTCGCGGCGCAGCGGTTGCTGGACGATGTCGCTGCCAGGTTGCCCCCGACCTGGCGCGATGCGCTGGGCACGGTACCGGTGCAGTGGCGCGATGACCTGCCCGAACGCGTGCACGGTCGGACCAAGGGTTCGGGTGTCGTGCAGTTGCCGACGTCGTTGCTGGACGACCAGCCGCGCTCGCTTCCCGTCGACAGCAACCTCCAGCGCGCGGCGGTGATCCACGAACTGGCGCATCTGCTCGATCGCAGTGCGCGGGGCGGCTTCTCCCACGATCGGCGCCTGCTGGACCTGGCCGGCTGGCAGGTCGGTACCTGGCCACGGCTCTGGAAGCGCCAGGGCGTCAATGCATTCTCTGATCGCTCGCCGGATCGCTACGAGCTGCAATCGCCGCGCGAGTACGTGGCGGTGAACCTGGAACATTTCATCCTGGACGCGGACTATGCCTGCCGACGGCCGTTGCTGGCGGCTTACTTCGCCGTGCGGTTGGACATGTCGTTGGACCACGCCGATTGCGCGCCAGGCCTACCGTTTTTTCAGGATGAAGCCAAGGAGCCGCTGCTGGCACTGGATCCGGCGCGCGTCTATGCCGTGGATTACCTGCTGGCCGACGGTAACGACCAGGCGATGAGCCGCTGGGGCCACAGCATGCTGCGGCTGGTGATCTGCGCGCCGGGGCGACCGCGCGGACCGGATTGCCGACTGGACCTGCAGTACCAGCGGGTGCTGACCTTCCGCGCGTTCGTCGATGACGTGCAGCTGTCCAGCTGGGGCGGGCTGACCGGGCGCTATCCGGCGCGCCTGTACCTGCTGCCGTTGTCGCAGGTGATCGACGAATACACCCAGGTCCAGCTGCGCGGCCTGCGGTCGGTGCCGCTGTCCCTGGAGCAGGGCGAGATCGCCACGCTGCTGGAGCGCGCCGCGCAGGTGCACTGGAGCTACGACGGCGCCTACCGCTTCATTTCCAACAACTGCGCGGTGGAGACCTACAAGCTGCTGCACGATGGCGTGCCGCGGCTGGCCGATGCGCGGCTGTCGGGGATTACGCCCAACGGCTTGCTGCGCCGGCTGGGGCGCGCCCGGATCGCGCAGACCGGGGTGCTGGACGATCTGGTGCTGGCCGAGCGTGCCGGTTACTACTTCCCGCCGGCCAGCGCGCACTACCAGGCCATGTTCGAGGTACTGCGCAACGCCCTGTCACTGCCGCAGCGCCACGTGCAGGACTGGCTGTCGCTGCCGCCGTCCCAGCGTGCGGCGTGGATCGATCGCGCGGACCTGCGCAGCAGCGCCGCGCTACTGGTACTGGAGCAGGCCGCGCGCCGTCAGCAGGAACAGGTGGCGCGCAACGCCCTCAAGCATCGCTTTCTTTCAGACCGCCATGACGAGGACGTCCGCCAAGGCGGTGCGCGCCTGCGGGCGTTGCTGGACGAGGAAGGGCTGTTCGCCCAGCCCGCATTGCTGCTGATGGATCAGACGGGGTATGGACTACCGCAGCAGGCCGAGCGTGAAGCCGTCATTGCCCAGGCTGCGGGACGTGTCGCTGCCCAGCGCGCGGCACGCCGCACACTGCAGCGCGACGCCATGCAATGGCTCCCGGAGGAGGTGCGTGCCGACATCAACGGCACCGAAGCGAATCTGGCCGCGCTCGGTGAGCGCCTGCGACGCCTGAATCGCGAGGCGGGTGGACTGGAATTGAAGCGCGATGCGCCCTGACAAACAGCAGAAGCCGCCGGCATCGTGCAGATGCCGGCGGCCCTGGATCAGTCAGTCCGCGCGACCGCCAAACTCGCCGGTCGTGGTGTTGATCAGGATGCGCTCACCGTTGGTGATGTACTCGGGCACCATGATCTCGATGCCGGTGTTGAGCTTGGCCGGCTTGGGACGCTTGGTGGCCGTGCCGCCCTTGAGCTCTGGTGGAGTTTCAATGACTTCCAGGGTCACGTGCTGTGGCAGCTGCAGGGCGACGGGTGTCTCGTCGATGACCTGCACGTAGCTGCCGGTCAGGCCTTCGGTGATGTAGCCGGCGTCATCGCCGATCACGTCCGCGTCCAGGGTGTAGGGCGTGTAGTCCTCGTCGTCGAGGAACACGAACGCCTCGCCGTCCATGTACGAGAACGTGGCCTGGCGGCGCAGGAGTTCGACTTCCGGCAGGTTGTCGTCGGCGTCGAAGCTGGCATCGAGCTTGTTGCCGCCCGGCACGCTGTACATGATGAAACGGAAGCGCACGTTGCCGCCGCGGCCCTGCGGGGACGAGCGTTCGATGTCGCGGATCTGGTAGACGCCGTTGTTGTACTCGACGACGTTGCCTTTCTTGATTTCGCCAGCCTTCATGGGTTGATCGCTTGTGTGATTGTTAAAGGAATCCGGGGGTAGGAGCGGCCCAAGGCCGCGATCGGACGTTATCGGTGAAGCCCCCCGCGGCCATGGGCCGCTTCTACCGAGGCGCCAACCGCACGGCGCCGTCCAGGCGGATGGTTTCGCCGTTGAGATAACGCGAGGCCAGGATGAAGGCCACGGTGTCGGCGTATTCGTCCGGCTGTCCCAGGCGCGAAGGGAAGGGGATCGAAGCAGAGAGCGACTGCTGCACGGCCTCGGGCATGCCGTCGACCATCGGCGTCCAGAAGATGCCCGGCGCGATGGTCATCACCCGTACGCCGAAGCGCGCCAGTTCGCGCGCCATCGGCAGGGTCATGCCGACCACGCCGCCCTTGGACGCCGCGTACGCGGCCTGGCCGATCTGGCCCTCGTAGGCGGCGACCGAGGCGGTGTTGATGATCACGCCGCGCTCGCCATCTTTGCCGGCGTCGTTGTGCTGCATCAGGTTGGCCGCGGCCTTGGCCACGTTGAAGCTGCCCACCAGGTTGACCAGCACGGTCGTGCGGAAGGTGTCCAGCGCCATTGGACCGTCCTTGCCCAGCACGCGGCCGGCGCCGAGGATGCCGGCGCAGTTCACCGCCACGTTGACGGTCCCCATGAACGCGTGCGCGGCGGCCAGCGCGGCGGCGACCCCGGTTTCGTCGGTGACATCGGTCCGGATATAGCGCGCCTGGGCGCTGCCCAGCGCGGCCACGGCCGCATCGCCCTTGTCGTCGTTGACGTCCAGCAGGACGACCTTGCCGCCGCCTTCCACGATCCGCCGCGCGGTGGCCAGGCCCAGCCCGGAGACGCCGCCGGTGATCACGGCACGGGTGTCGGACAACTGCATGGCAACTCCTGCGGGCGGGCGGAAAGCGGACATTTTACGGGAAGCCAGCGCAATGCCTGGCGCGCTGCGGCATGGGGGCGCGTGGGCGCCGGCTCAAAGCGCCAGCAGATACCAGCGATCGCAGCCGCCGTGGCCAGTCGCGCCCATTGGCGCGTGCAGGCGTTGGAAGCCGGTCTTCTCATACAGGCGCATCGCCGCATCCATGCCGTTGAGGGTCTCGATATAGCAATGGGAAAAGTCAAAATCGCGCGCCGCCTGCAGGCAGGCCTGCATCATCGCCGTGCCGGCGCCCATGCCACGCGCTTCAGGCAGGAAATACATCTTGCGCAGCTCGCAGACCGCATCGCCGCCGCCCTCCAGCGGGGCCACGCCGCCGCCGCCAAGGACCAAGCCTCCTGTTTCCGCAGAGGCAGGCTCGCCTTCGACGACGAAGTAGGCGCTGCGCGGTTGGGCGTAGGCGCGGCTGAGCCAGTCCACTTCCGGGTCGTTGATCGCAAAACCCGCGCCACCGGCGCCGAAGGCGGGCATCACGGTGCGGATGATCGCGGCCATGGCGGCATCGTCCTCGGGGCGGATCGGACGGATCTGGAAAGCCTGTGACATCGGGCGCGGGCGGCAGAAGGCGGGCGCGCATGGTACGCCAGCAAGGCGATGCAGCGTCCTGTGCGCCGACCCGGCAGGCGGCTGTCGGAAGCTGGCGCGGTGTTATTATTGAGAACTGTTTTCATTTGAGTCCGATCGCGTGATGCTGTCCGAACTGCCCAGACGCACCCCGGCCATTGTCGAAACGGTCGAAGACCACGGCCCCAACGACACCATCGCTCGCCGCCTGCGCGAACTGGGTTTCGTCTCGGGTGAACAGGTCGAGGTGGTCGCGCGCGGCCCCATCGGCGCCGATCCGATCCTGGTCCAGGTCGGTTTTACCCGCTTCGCCCTGCGTCGCACCGAGGCCGCGCGCGTGCGCCTGCGCCAGGGCGACCTGGCATGAACGCGGTGTCGGCACCGCAGCGCCTGGCGCTGATCGGCAATCCCAACTGCGGCAAGACCGCGTTGTTCAACCTGCTGACCGGCAGCAGGCAGAAGGTGGCCAACTACGCCGGTGTCACCGTCGAGCGCAAGGAAGGGCGGTTCGAGGGCGCCAGCGGGCAGACCTATGCGCTGCTGGACCTGCCAGGTGCCTACAGCCTCAACGCGGCCAGCCTGGACGAGGCGATCACGCGCGACCTGTGCCGTGGCTTCCTGCCCGGCGAACCGACGCCCGACGCCCTGGTGTGCGTGGTCGATGCGACCAACCTGCGGCTGAACCTGCGCTTCGTGCTGGAAGTGCTGCGCCTGGGCCTGCCGGTGATCCTGGCGATCAACATGGCCGACGCGGCCCGCCGCCGTGGCATCGGCATCGACCTGGACGTGCTGCAGCGCGAACTGGGCATCCCGGTGGTGGAAACCGTCGCGGTGCGCTCCAACGGTGCCCGCGCGCTGCTGGAACAGATCGACCGTGTGGTGGCCAATCCACAGCTGCCGCGTCGCGCACTGGCCGACGATGCGGACCTGCATGCCGAAACCCGCCGCCTGCTGTCGCTGGCGGTGACCATGCCGACCCGGACCGCGCGCGTGGACGACATCCTGGACCGCTGGCTGCTGCACCCGGTGTTCGGCCTGGTCGCGCTGGCGGTGGTGATGTTCCTGATCTTCCAGGCGGTCTACGCCTGGGCCACGCCACTGATGGATGGCATCGATGCCGGAACCGCCTGGCTGGGCCAATGGGTGGGCAGTACCTTGCCGGAAGGCCCGCTCAACAGCCTGCTCACCGACGGCATCATCGCCGGCCTGGGCGGGGTGATCGTGTTCCTGCCGCAGATCCTGATCCTGTTCGCCTTCATCCTGGCACTGGAGGAATCGGGCTACCTGCCGCGCGCGGCATTCCTGCTGGACCGGATGATGTCCTCGGCGGGCCTGTCCGGACGCTCGTTCATCCCCCTGCTGTCCAGCTTCGCCTGCGCGATCCCGGGCATCATGGCGACCCGCTCGATCCAGGACCCACGCGACCGCCTGGCCACGATCCTGGTCGCGCCGCTGATGACCTGCTCGGCGCGCCTGCCGGTGTATGCGCTGCTGATCGGGGCGTTCATTCCTCAGCAGCAGGTCTGGGGGATTTTCAACCTGCAGGGGCTGGTGCTGTTCGCGCTGTACTTCGCCGCCATCGTCAGCGCCCTGATCGTGTCGTGGGTGATGAAACGCTGGCGCCGCGACAAGAGCGAGCACGCGCTGCTGCTGGAGTTGCCGTCCTACCGCATCCCGCACCTGCGCGACCTGGCCATCGGCCTGTACGAGCGCGCGATGATCTTCCTCAAGCGCGTGGGCGGCATCATCCTGGCGCTGACCGTGCTGCTGTGGGTGCTGCTGTCGTTCCCGGGCGCGCCGGCCGATGCCACGCTGCCGGCGATCGACTACAGCTTCGCCGGGCGAATCGGTCATGCGATGACCACGATCTTCGCACCGCTGGGCTTCAACTGGCAGATCTGCATCGCGCTGATCCCGGGCCTGGCTGCGCGCGAAGTCGCCGTGTCGTCGCTGGCGACGGTGTACGCACTGTCCGGCGCCGACGACGATGCCGCCGCCCAGGCGCTGTCGCCGCTGATCCACGACGGCTGGTCGCTGGCGACCGCGCTGTCGCTGCTGGTCTGGTACATCTACGCGCCGATGTGCCTGTCGACCCTGGCCACGATCAAGCGCGAGACCAACTCCTGGAAGCGCATGGCGTTCTCGGCCGGCTATCTGTTTGCACTGGCCTATCTTGCGTCGCTGGTGACTTATCAGGTCGCCGTCGCACTGGGAGGTGGCTGATGGACCTCGCCCTGCTTGCGCAGTACGTGGTGATCGCCGCGGCGGCGCTGGTCAGCGCCTGGGTGGTGGCCAACAAGCAGTTCCCCAACGCCACGCGCAGGCTCCGGACCTCGTTGGCATTGCCGCTGGTGCGCGAGGGCAGGCCCGAATGGCTGCGCGCGCTGGGCCGCCGCATCGCGCCCGCCGCATCGGCCAATGCGGCCGCCTGCGGCGGATGCAGCAGCTGCGGGCCATCCACTGCGGCCAGCCGAAAGCGCTGAATCGCGCAAGCAAAAAGGGCCGCAAAGCGGCCCTTTTCATCTTGCATGTCCTGTGTTTCCCAGCCGCGGTCACGACAACCGGCGTTTGCCGCGCGGGATCATGCCGCCGCTGTGCGGAAACATCTCCACCGCCAGCGAGAAGGTCCGCTGCTCGCCCGCGCGCAGGGCACCGACGCCGACCACGTGGCGATCCACTTCCTGTCCACGTTCGTCGCGGATCACCACCACGGCGGTGTACTCGTAGGCCTGGGCATCGTGCGGATGGCGCACCGTGCCTTCCACCTTCAACGGGACCTGGCGCAGGGCCTCGCGCTTGCTGACAGTGGCTGAATCATCGAAGCGCAGATGGTGTTTGCACGACGGACACACGGCCGCTGTCTCCAGGATCATGGCCTTGCAGTGCGGACAGGCGCGGGTGGCGCCTGCCGTGCCGGGACGGGCGCTGCTCACGCTGCCTCGCTGTCCTTCTTCCTGTCGTTGCCTTCGCTGCCGACGTCGGCCTGGCCGCGGAAGCGCGCGCCTGAAGCCACGGTCAGCGTGCCGGCCTTGACGTCGCCGATCAGCGCGCCGGAGGACAGCAGTTCGACCTGCTTGGCCGCTTCGATATTGCCCTCCAGCTCGCCGGCGATCACGACCTTGTTGGCCTTGACGCCACCGCTGAGCTTGGCGCCGTGTTCGATGGTCAAGTCGCCCTGGACGTTGACGTCCCCCTTGAACTTGCCGGCGATGCGCACATGGCCGGTGCCTTCGATCTTGCCCTCGATGGTCAGGTCCGAGGCGATCAGCGACTCCTTGACCTCGCGCGCGGCGGGGCGCTGAGCGGGCACCTGCGTGGGCGTGGGCGAGGGGGTGGAGGCAGGGGCGGCGATGGGTTCGGGCATGGCAGGTACCGGGGCAGCGTCACGGCTTGGGGTGGCTTCGGCGAGCGGAGGCGGTGGCGCGTCCTTCTTGCCGGACAACTGGTCTTTCCACATGGACATGTCGCAGGATCTCCAGGTCGGGGGAAACGGCACTATCGCGGCTGTGCCACACATGCGTTGTGACTGGTCTCACCAAACAGCCAGTCGGCGGCGCGCCGCTTGCGGTCCGATCCTAGCGCCGTTGCGCTTGGCCTGCATGACAACGCCTGTGTATACCGGTACGCACAGGCGTGCGCGCCGGGCCCATGGCGCTGGCAAAAGAAAGAGCCCGCATCAAGCGGGCTCTTCAGATCGCATCCAGCAGGCCTGGAAGGCGATTATTTCTTGGAGGCCTCGTTGGCGTCCTTGGAGACTTCAGCAGCCTTGTCGGCGGTCGCGTCGGCACCCTCGGACACGGCAGCAGCGGCGTCGGCGGTAGCCGACTGCGCAGCGTTTTCGGTCTTCTCGGCGGCCCTGCTCGCGGCAGCGGCGGCATCGTCAGCGGCGACCGAAGCCTTGGCGGCGGCCTGGTCAGTCGCGGCAGCAGCCTTGTCGGCAGCGGCAGCAGCGTCGGCGGCAGCACTGTCGGCGGTGGCCGAGGCAGCGTCCTGCGTCTTCTGCGAGCAGGCGCCCAGGGCCAGGACGGCGGCGATCAGTGCGATATTGAACTTGTTGCTCATGGCGTTCCCCTTCAACGGTGTGGAATGAGTGGTGTCGTGCATGCAGGCCATCTGCCGGATGGAAGACCGCGCGTGCTGCAGCGCGCGGATTCTACAGATGGCCAGGTCAATGAAAAGTAGCGCCGAGGAGGGCACATAAAAAAAGACCGCCGGTTGCCCGGCGGCCTTTCAATCCTGTCAGCTGGCGCAGGGAGCGCCGGCCAGAACGGATTACTTCTTGTCCGCGTCCGAGGCAGCCTTGTCAGCCGTATCAGCGGCGTCCTGGGCGGTGTCCTTGGCGGTTTCAGCGGTCGTCGCGGCAGCGTCGGCAGCCTTGTCCGTGGTCGCGGCGCCAGCGTCGGTCGCAGCAGCAGCGGCGGTGTCAGCGGCGGTGGCGGCGGTGTCGGCAGCGGCCTGGGCAGCGTCAGCCGTCGGGGTGGTGGCAGCGGTGTCAGCCGCGGCCTGCGCCTCGGTGGCAGCCTGCTGGGCGTCGGTCGCTGCGTCGGCAGCCTTTTCCGGCTTCGAGCAAGCGGCCAGGGCCAGGCCCATTGCCAGCGCGATCAGCGTCTTGTTGATGCTCATTTGGTAAATCCTCGTCGATTAATTTGGCAACGCGCATTTGCGCGCCGGGCGACATCATGACTAATGGGTTTCAACTGTCAAGCATTCGCTGGCGTACAGCTCATTTTCGTCAACTTTGCGTTAAACCGTGGAAACGTCTTCAAAGCAGCTCGACCGCAATGGCCGTGGCTTCACCGCCACCGATACAAAGCGATGCGATGCCGCGCTTCTTACCCTGCACCCGCAGCGCGTGAAGCAGCGTGACGACCAGACGGGTGCCCGATGCGCCGATCGGATGGCCCAGTGCGCAGGCGCCTCCGTGGATGTTGACCTTGTCCCGCGCGATGCCCAGCTCCTTGATCGGCACCATGGCTACAACGGCAAAGGCCTCGTTGATCTCGAACAGGTCGACCTCATCGATCGACCAGCCGGCCTTTTCGAGCACTTTCTGGATGGCGCCCACCGGTGCGGTAGTGAACCACTGCGGCTCCTGCGAAAACGTCGCGTGCGCGGCGATGCGCGCCAGTGGGGTGATGCCGCGGCGCGCGGCTTCCTCGGCGCTGAGCAGTACCGTGGCGGCGGCGCCGTCGGAGATGCTGGACGAGCTGGCCGCAGTAACCGTGCCGTCCTTCCTGAAGGCCGGCTTGAGCGAAGGAATCTTGGCAATGTCCGATTTGCCCGGCTGCTCATCGCTGGCACAGGTGACATCGCCCTTGCGCGTGGTGACCGTGACCGGCGTGATCTCGTGGTCGAACGCGCCAGCGGCCTGCGCGGCCTGGGCGCGCTCAACCGAGCCGATGGCATAGGCATCCTGGTCCTGCCGGGTGAAGCCATACTTCTCGGCGGTGGCTTCGCCGAATACGCCCATGGCCTGGCCGTCATAGGGGTTGACCAGCCCGTCCCAGGCCATGTGGTCGATCGCCTTGAAGTCGCCGAAGCGGTTGCCGGTGCGCGAATTGGGGATCATGTGCGGCGCGTTGGTCATCGATTCCATGCCGCCGGCGACCACGATCTGCGCCGAGCCGGCCTTGATCAGGTCGTGTCCGAGCATGATCGACTTCATGCCTGAGCCGCAGACCTTGTTGATGGTGGTGCAGCCGGTGGAGGTCGGAATGCCCGCCGCCAGCGAGGCCTGGCGTGCCGGCGCCTGGCCCAGGTTGGCCGAGAGCACGCAGCCCATGATCACTTCGCTGACCTCTTCTGCGGCGATAGGCGTGTCGGCCAACGCCGCGCGGATCGCGGCCGCGCCGAGTTCAGTGGCCGGCACGCCGGTGAACTGGCCAAGGAACGAACCAATGGCCGTGCGTCGTGCGGCGGCGATGACGATCTCGCTCATGGGGGATTTCCGTTTGATGTAGTGAGTACCGGCATTATCCGGCTGTCCCGAAAAGGGCGGCAACACGACCTTCGGCTCCTGCATCGGGGATTGACAGCCATGCCCCTCAGCCCGGCGTGACGCCGTTCAACCCAGGATCGAGGGCATTGTGTGACCGGGATCAGCGCCATGCGTCAACGCGCAAGCCAAACGCACCTGATGCCCTTGCGTGCCCATCTTTTGCGCTAGATTGCGGCCAGGACACATTGGCTCAGCGACTTGCCGGGACGAGGGGAATACCGTGGCAGCACGCGACGCGCGGGAAACGTGGCGGACGGGGAACCGCCTGGTGGTGAGCACACTGGCTTGCGCGGTCATGACCGCCTGTGGCGGCGGGGGAGGTGGCAGCAGCGTCCGCCAGACGCCACCTCCGGTGGTGGCGCCGCCCCCGGCGGCCACGCCGGTCGTCACCACGCCCAACCCGGCCTACGGCAAGCACCTGACCCTGACCCATGCCGACCTGGCGCATGCGGCCGGTTTCACCGGGTCCGGCACGGTCATCGGCATCGTCGATACCGGCGTCAACCGTAGCCATCCGGCGTTGTCGCCGCGGGTGACCGCCAACCTCACCTACGTCAGCGCCAGCGAGAACAACCTGACCAAGGACGACGTGGTCGGCCATGGCACGGCTGTGGCGCAGACAGCGGCCGGAACCGCGTTCGGTGCCTGGCCTGGCGGTATCGCGCCGGGCGCGACGATCGTCTCGGCGCGCATCATTTCGGACAAGGAGCCCGTCGACGATGGCAGCGGCAATGGCAACGCGACGTCGGGCGCATTGGGCCTGGCATCGGTCCACCAGGCGCTGATCGACCGTGGCGTCAAGGTGATGAACAACTCGTGGGGCGGTGTTTACTGGACGGATCTGGCCGCCACCGCGCCGATTGCGCAGGAGTATCGGCCCTTCATCGAAAACGGCGGTGTGGTGGTGTTCGCCACCGGCAACGACGGCAAGGCCGATCCCAGCGATACCGCGGCCTTGCCCAGCAAAACCGGCAGCAACGGCGCGATGCCGGCAGCGGACCTGGAGCGCGGCTGGCTGGCGGTGGCTGCGGTGGATACCGACAACCCGACCCAACTGGCGTCCTACTCCAACGCCTGCGGCGTGGCGATGCATTACTGCCTGGTCGCACCGGGCACGGTAGTGGCGACCGGCACCGATGACGGCCCGGCCTCGCCGACGTATTACCGGTGGACTGGCACCTCGCTGGCCGCGCCGCAGGTCTCGGGCGCGGTGGCGGTGGTCTGGCAGGCCTTCCCGTACTTCAGCAACGATCTGGTCCGGCAGACGCTGCTGGGTACCGCGACCGACCTGGGTACGCCAGGCGTGGATGCAGTGTTCGGCTATGGCCTGCTGGACGTGGCCAAGGCCATCGGCGGCCCCGCCAGGCTGGATTGGGGCGATGTCTCGGTGGCGTTCGCGGGCAACTCGACCTGGTCCAACGCGATCAGCGGCGCAGGCGGCATCAGCAAGGCCGGCAGCGGCACGCTCAACCTCACCGGGGCCAACCGCTACGGCGGTGGCACCCGCGTGTCGCAGGGCGCGCTGGTGGCCAGCCAGACGCTGCCCTCCAGCGCGGTGGTCGATGCCGGCGCGCGCCTGAATCTGTCCGGCGGCATCGACGGCAGCCTCAGCAACGCCGGCGCAACGCGGTTTGGTGGCCCGGCCGGCACCCGCACGATCGCCGGCGATTTCAGCCAGGCCTCGACCGGCACGCTGGAATACCAGCTCGGGACGCCGCTGCAGGTGACTGGAACCGCACGGATCGCCGGCGGCCTGCAGGTGTTCGGCGTGGCCAGCGGCTATGTGCGCAGCAGCCAGGAAACCGTGCTGACCGCCGATCAGGGCCTCAGCGGCCAGTTCGCATCGCTGGCGGCGGGTTCGGGCGTCTTCCTGGAAGCCACGCTGGCGTACACCAGCACCCAGGCCTTGTTGAACATCAGCCGCCTGGATGTCACCGCCACGGCCGCGGCGATGGGTATCAGCACCTCCAGCGTCGGCAGCGCCGAGCGCGTGGACCAGGCGCTGGCGCAAATCGACGCGCAGGGCGCAGGCGCGACCCCGGATGGCTTCGTGGCTCTGGCCGGCGATTTCCTACATATCGCATCGGCTGCAGCCGCATCGCGCTCGCTCGCATCGATGTCGGGCAGCCTGCACGCCGCCGCCGACAGCATGACGCTGGACGTGGTGGACATGCGCCGTCGCGCGCTGTCGGCGCATCTGCTGGGCGAAGGCGCCACGGCCGGCGGCGCGTGGTACCAGGCGCTGGACGATCGCCAGGCGCGCGGGCTGGGTGTCAGCGCCTTCGATGTAGGCGGCTGGTTGATCGGCAACGAGATGGCGCTGGCGCCGGGCCTGGTGGCCGGCGTGGCCTTCGGCCAGGTGGATGCATCGAGCAGTCGCAATGCACTTGGCGATACCAGTCGTGACCGACAGACGCATCTGCAGGCTTACCTCGGGCAGCGCTGGGACCATGGCTACGCGATCGCACAGGTCGGCAGCGGCCAATACCGCCGTCAGCTGCAGCGCCAGATCTATCTGGGCGATGCGGCCTATGGCGTGGGTGCGGACTACGACGGCGCGGTGACCTTCGGCAGCGTCGAGGCGGGCTTGCCGCTTGCCTGGGGCCGCATGTCGATCACGCCGTATGTGGGCGCCGACCATACGGTCCTGTCGCGCGACGGTTTTGCCGAAACCGGGGCCAGCGGCTTCGGCTTGTCGGCTGTACGGAGCCGCGCCTCCCGCACCCAGGCCCTGGCCGGTGTCCGGGTCGAACGTCCGTTGGCCTGGGCGGGCATGGCGCTGGCGCTGTCCGGCCACGCCGAATGGCAGGCGGTGGTGTCGGCCAACGGCTTCGAACGCCAGGCGCGCTTTGTCGGCGTCGATGCCTGGGGGCTGATGCCGGCGGACGATGCCGGGGCATCGGGTGGCCTGTTTGGTGTTTCGCTCGATGCGGACCTGCGTGCGGACCAGCGCCTGTCCCTTGGCGTGGACCGGCGCTTTGGTCCGCGCGGTTCACTGGGCGTGGTGTCGGCAAGCTATCGCGTGGGCTTCTGACATCGCGCCTGTCTGGGCGCATATAACAAAAAATGCCGGCGCAAGCCGGCATTTTTCGTGGCGCAGCTTCCTGTGTCGTCAGTGATCGCCGCGCAGGTGTCCCATGTAGCGCGGCGCGGTCCGGCCCAGCGGCAGCTTGAGCTTGCCGATCGAGGCGATCCGGGCTTCGGCGATGCGGTCGGCAGCGTACTGCGGGGCGATCTGTTCCTTTTCCGCCAGGTCGAAGATGCGGCCGACGTTGTGGTAGATGTTGCGCATCAGGCGCATGGCACGCTCACGGTTGTAGCCATCGATTTCGAGTGAGACGTTCATGACGCCACCGGCGTTGACCGCATAGTCCGGCGCATAGAGGATGCCGCGCCGCATGGCCTCTTCGCCGACCACGTGCGACATCTGGTTGTTGGCCGTACCGCAGATGATCTTGGCGCGGATCAGCGGCAGGGTCTCCTGGTTGATGGAACCTTCCAGCGCGCAGGGGCAGAACACGTCGGCCGCGATGCCGTAGATCTCGTCCGGCGCCACCGCTTCGGCGCCGTATTCTTCCACCGCGCGATCGACCAGTGCCGGGTTGAGATCGGTGACGAACAGCTTGGCGCCGCGTTCCTTGAGCAGCTTCACGAATTCCATGCCGATATGGCCCAGGCCCTGCACGGCATAGCTGTACTTGCCGATTTCTTCGTTGCCGAAGCGGCGGTTCAAGGTCGCCATCAGCCCGTGCAGCGCGCCATAGGCGGTGAAGGGCGCTGGGTCTCCCGAGCCGCGGTGCACCTGGTGCACGCCGACCACGTATTCGGTCTCGCGGTAGACATGCTCCATGTCGTTGACGTCGGTGCCGACATCCTC
>JBIIHJ010000053.1:0-16459 GCA_044235875.1 Pseudoxanthomonas sp. | reverse complement strand
GCAAGTTCGACGACGCCAGCGAGCAGGGCCGTGCCGTGCGCCAGGAAGCCCTGGAAGCCGCTGCGCTGCTGCTCAACCCCATCACCCCGCATTCCAGCCACGCCTTGTGGCAGCTGCTGGGCCATGACCAGACGCTGCTGGAGGACCTGAGCTTCCCGCAGGCCGACGCAGCGGCGATGGTGCGCGACTCGATGACCCTGGCGGTGCAGGTCAACGGCAAGCTGCGTGGCACGATCGAGGTGGCCGCCGATGCGCCCAAGGACCTGATCGAGTCGTTGGCCAAGGCCGAGCCCAATACGGCCAAGTTCCTGGAGGGGATGACCCTGCGCAAGGTCATCGTGGTGCCGGGCAAGATCGTCAACCTGGTCGCCGGATGAACTCTCAAGCCGTGTTCACGTACGATCCTGCAGGCTCGGCAGCCCGGTTGCCGCCTGCGCCAGCCTCGTCCAGACTCCTGCCCATGAAATCGACTCCGCTGCTGCGCCTGCTGGCCCTCTCTCTGCTCGTCGCCACGCTGAGCGCCTGCGGATTCCATCTGCGCAGCAAGATCGCGCTGCCGGCGGATCTGGGCCCGGTCAAGGTGGCCGCCACCGATCCGTACAGCCCGCTGGCACGTGACGTGGCCGTGGGCCTGAAGGCCGCTGGTGCCATCCCGGCCGAGGACGCCGCCGCCAAGGTCGCGACCCTGGATATCCTGTCTGAGCGCTGGGGCGATCGCGCGATCGCGCTGGACGAGCAGGGCCGTGCGCTGGAATACAGCCTGCGCTATGCGGTGGTGTTCCGTTTCCTGCGCGCCGATGGCAGCGAACTGGTCCCGCAGCAGGTGGTCGAGCTGTCGCGCGACTACGTGGCCGAGGCGACCAACCTGACCGGTACCACGTCCGAGCGCGAGATCCTCGCCGACGAGCTGCGCCGCGAGATGTCCGCCTCGATCCTGCGCCGCATCGATGGCGTGGTCCGTGGCGTGGGCCGCGTCCCGCCCGCCGCCGCGAAGTAAACGATGGAACTGGCCCCCGACCGGCTGGCCGCGCAGATCGCCGATGCGGCGCTGGCGCCGGCCTACCTGATCGCCGGGCCTGAAACACTCTTAGTGCTCGAGGCGGCCGACGCGGTCCGCGCCCGGGGCCGCGCGCTGGGCATCAGCGAGCGCGAAGTCTTCGACGTGGAAGGCCGCGATGTCGACTGGGATGGGCTGCAGGCCAGTTTCGACGCGCCCAGCCTGTTCAGTGCCCGCCGTATCGTCGAGTTGCGCCTGCCAACCGGCAAGCCCGGCAAGGACGGCGCCGAGGTCATCACTGGCTTCTGCGCAAGGCCGCCGGACGACGTGGTGCTGCTGATCACCGCCGGCGAATGGAGCAAGGCTCATCGCGGCAAATGGGCAGACGCGGTCGAGCGTATCGGCGTGCTGTCGGTAGCCTGGGCGATCAAGCCGCATGAACTCTCCGGCTGGGTGCAGGCGCGCCTGCGCGCGCGTGGCCTGCGTGCAGACCGCGACGCGATCGCACTGCTAGTCGAACGCGTGGAAGGCAACCTGTTGGCCGCCGCGCAGGAAATCGACAAGCTGGTCCTGCTGGCCGACGGCCAGACCCTGGACCTGGCCACGATGCAGTCGCTGGTGGCCGATGCGGCGCGCTTCGATGTGTTCCGCCTGATCGAAACCACCTTGTCCGGCAACGCCGGCCAGGCCGCGCGCATGCTCCTGGGCCTGCGCGCCGAGGGGGAAGTGGTCGCCGGGCTGATGCCGATGATCGTGCGCAACCTGCTCAGCACCGCGCATCTGGCCCGGGTCGGCGAGCGCGGCGGCAATGTTGCTTCCGAAATGAAGGGGCAGGGCATCTGGGAGAGCCGGCAGGCGCCGTTCAAGCGCGCCCTGCAGCGCCATGCCAGTGCCGCGCGCTGGGACCGGTTCGTCGCCGAGGCTTCGCGCATCGATCGCATGGCCAAGGGGCGCGCCGAGGGCGATGCCTGGGTCGCGCTGGAGCGGCTGCTGCTGGCCATCGCCGACGCAGCCGCGGTACGGCTGGTGGCGTGAGCGCGCTGCGCGCTGCATCCGCGCCGGATTCGGCCACGCCTGTCGAAATGGCATTGCCGCCTGCGCTGACCCTGATCTACGGCGGCACCTTCGACCCGTTCCACAACGGCCACCTGGCCATCGCCCGCATCGCTGGCGCCGCGCTGTCCACGCCGGTCACGCTGATCCCCGCGGCCGATCCGCCGCATCGTCCGCCGCCGGGCGCCAACGCCCAGCAACGCCTGGCCATGCTCGAATCGGCCGTGGCGGGCGACCCGGGCCTGCGCGTGGACAGGCGCGAACTGGACCGTCCCGGGCGCTCCTACACCGTCGATACCCTGCGTGGGCTGCGCGATGAACGCGGTCCGGACGCGCCGCTGGCGCTGCTGGTCGGCGCCGACAGCTTCCTGGGCCTGCCGGACTGGCATGACTGGGAAGCGCTGTTTGACCTGGCCCATTTCGTCGTGGCCGACCGCTCCGGCAGCCTGATCACCACAGTGCCACCGGCGCTGGCGGCCAAGTGCGCTTCGCGCTGGACCCAGTCCCCGGGGGCCCTGCATGCCACGCCGTCCGGAAGGGTGCTGTGCCTGCACCAGCCCCTGCATGACGCGTCGGCCAGCGAAGTGCGTCGCCGCATCGCCGCCGGGGTGCCCTGGCAGGCACTGGTGCCGCCGCCTGTCGCCGCATTCATCCGCGCCCACGGCCTGTACGGGGCGACGGGGCTATAATCGCGCCCCTGTCCGTCCACCCAAGTGCTTCTTTTGTCCAGCCAAGCCCAAGTCATCAAGACCCGTCTGCCCAGCCCGCCGCCGTCCGTTCCGGCCCTGCTTGCGACCGTGCACAGCGCCGTCGGCGAACTCAAGGCCAAGGATGTCGTCGAGATCGACGTGCGCGGCAAGTCCAGCGTCGCCGATTTCCTGGTCATCGCCTCGGGCACCTCGACGCGCCACGTGAAGTCGATTGCCGACGAAGTGGTCAAGTTCGCCAAGAAGCTCGACGTGATGCCGCTGGGCGTGGAAGGCGAGCGCGAAGCCGAATGGGTGCTGGTCGACCTGGGCGATGTCATCGTCCACGTCATGCTGCCGCGCGTGCGCGAGTTCTATGCGCTGGAGCGCCTGTGGACCGTCGGCGACCAGCCGCCGGAAGATGAGTCGGAAGACGGATCGCGCTGATTCGGCCGTCGGGCGATGAAGGCCCGTCTGATCGCAACCGGCGAGCGCGCGCCCAGCTGGGTCGCGCAGGGATTTGCCGAGTACCAGAAGCGGCTTTCGCACTGGCTGCCGTTCGAACTGGTGGAAGTGACGCCCGGCCTGCGCGGCAAGAACCGCGATGCCCAGCGTGCCATCGAGGACGAAGGCCAGCGCGTGCTGGCCGCGCTGCCCAAGAACGCGCACATCATCGCGCTGGAAGTCACCGGCAAGCAGCATTCGTCCGAGCAGCTGGCCCAGCGTTTGGAATACTGGCGCGGGCAGGGGCGCGACCTGGCCTTCCTGATCGGTGGACCGGAAGGCCACGCGCCGGAGGTGCTCGCGGCCGCACACGAAACCTGGTCCATCGGTCCGCTGACCCTGCCGCACATGATGGCGCGCCTGATCGTGGCCGAGCAGCTCTACCGCGCCGCGGCGATGCTGGCCAACCATCCTTATCACCGCGCCTGACATAGCGCCGCAGCGCCAAGAGACTGCAGATAAAAAAGGCCCCGATGCGCTGCACCGGGGCCTTCTTCATTCATCGTCCCCGACCTCGCGGCGGGGGACCGCTTGCCTCGGTGACGGCTTAGAACGTGTAGCGCGCGCCGACGGTGAAGAAGCGGCCGATCGCGCCGCTGCTGTCCAGCGGGTTGTAGTTGAAGCCACCGTAGCTGAGCGGATCAAGGGGGGCGATGCGGTCGGCCACGTTCTGCACCGAGGCGAACACCGAGAACGCATCGGTCGCCTGCCAGTTGCCCGACAGATCCACGGTGGTGAACGAGGCTAGCTTGCAGCTACCCGGGGCCGGGCTGCCATCGGCGTAATTGCTTGCGCAATCCTCGCCCTTGGCGGTCTTGTTGTCGATCGAGCTGCGGTAGTTGGCCACGGCGCTGATGCTGAAGTCGCTGATGTCCCAGGTCGCGCCGAAGTTGATGCGATCCTTCGGCGTGCCGATGCAGTTGGTCACATCGCAATTGCCATGGGTGCCGGCGTATTCGTAGGTCGTGTCGCCGACGGTCTTCTCGAACTTGTTGATGTGGCTCCACTGCACGTCAAGACGCAGCTGGCCAGCTTCACCCAGGTCGAAACGCTGGCGCGCATCCAGGTCCAAACCGTTGACCTTGGTCGAGTCAGCATTGACGTAGGCGGTGTTGATAGCCAGCAGCTGGCCGGTGCCAGGAATGCCGTTGACCAGGTTGTCGCCACGGATCACGTCGCCCGCCGCGATGGCCTGCTGCGGATCGCCGCCGCCGATTTCGTCGGTGCGCTTGATCTGCCAGGCATCCAGAGTCAGCGTGGTGGTTGAGGTTGGCTGCAGCACGACGCCCAGGGTGTAGCTCTTTGACTTCTCCGGATCCAGATCCGGATTGGGCGTAGTGATGAGCGCCACACTCTGCGCCCCGCACAGGTTGGCATCGGCAGCGCAGCGGACCGGGTCGACGATGTTGGAGAAACCCGCCGAACCGCCCTTGCCCGATTCAGCCGGGTTTGGTGCGCGGAAGCCTTCTGCATAGGTCGCGCGCAGGGCGATCCATTCGGCCGGGGTCCACTTCAGGCCCACCTTGGGCGTGAATGCAGTATCGCCGCCCTGGTAATGGTCGACACGGCCGGCCACGGTGGCTTCGAAGGTGTCGGTGAAGGGTGCGGCCAGTTCGGCGTACACCGCGCTGGTCTTTTCCACGCCGTCGTAGGCCGAGTAGCCCAGGCCGATGATGTCGCCGGTTTCGGTACCGGTCTGCGGGGTCAGCGAGACCTCGTTGCGGCGGAACTCGGCGCCTACCGCCAGACCGAGTGAACCGCCACCCAGATCCATTAAAGCGCGGTTGGCCCTGGCATCGAGGATGTCCAGTTTGCTCGTGGCGCGCGCACTGATCGTGGGCGAGATGAAGTCGTACAGCGCCTGCGAGTTTTCGCCGGCACGCGTGCCCAGCAGCCAAGTGCCGCCAGCGCAGTTGGGGTCTTCCAGCGCGCATTGCACTGCGCTGTAGCTCAAAAAGCCCTTGCGGGTATTGGTCAGCTGGCTCTGCGAATGCAGGTAACCCACATCGTAATCCCAGTCGGCCGCCGTGCCCTTGACGCCCACCAGGAAGCGCATGAACTCGTTTTCGTTGTGGGTCTGACGCGCGCCGACATCGAAGGCCGAATAGCGTAGGCGTGCATCCTGGCCGGTCGGATTCTGCGGATGGTCGGGTCCGAGCACGATCGCGCCCGCGCCGCTGGACGCATTGACCGGACCGCCGGGATAACCCCATGCGCCGGAGGTGCCCGACGGGGTGTTCTGGAAGTCGACGGTCTTCTTCGAGTAGCCAAACTCGGTATACAAGTCGGCGTTGTCGCTGATGCGGAAGGTGCCGCGGCTGAAGAAGTTGATGGCCTTCTCATCCGGGGTCAGGTCGCGGAACTGGCCCAGATCCCACAGGCAGGTGTTGTTGCCTTCCTGCGGTAGATTGGAGAACTGCTCGCAGCCGCCCAGACGCGTCCAGCTGCCATCGGCATTTTCATACGCACCGTCGGGCGCGTTGGTCGGCAGGCCGCCGTTGAGGCCGCCGCCCAAGTACTGGCTGGCGCCGTTGGCAGAGGAATAGCCCCACGGACGGATGTCGCCGGTTCCGATCCACTTGCGGTTCTTGCGATCACTGATCTTGATGCCGTCGGTCTTGCTGACGTCCAGGCTGAAGAACGCATTCCAGCCGTTTTCGTCCAGGTTGCCGGTACCGGCGGTCAAGGTGCCCTTGCGGGTGTTGCCGTCGCTGTCGCCAGAGGTGCCGTATGAACCGGTGAAGATCGCGCCTTCAAAATCGCTGCGCAGGATCACGTTGACCACGCCGGCGATTGCATCGGAACCGTAGATCGACGAGGCGCCGTCCTTGAGCACTTCCACGCGCTCGACCGCATCCATCGGAATGCTGGACAGATCAGTGAACACCTTCTGGCCATCATCGGCCAAACCATATGACGCCACGCGGCGGCCGTTGATCAGCACCAGGGTCGAGCCAGCACCGAGGCCGCGCAGCGAGATGCCCGTGCTGCCCATGGCGAAGCCGTTACCGAAGGTCTTGGGCACCGAACCGGCGCCATCAACGGTCAGGCTCTGCAGGTATTCGCCGATCGACGTCTTGCCGGTGCGGTCGATTTCCTGGCGGCTGATCACCTGCACCGGCGAGGCGGTCTCGGTGCTGGTGCGCGGGATGTTGGAACCAGTGACCGTGATCTTGCTGAGGTTGGTCGCATCCTGCGAGTTGTCTTCCTGTGCCTGCGCGGCGAGGGGGAGTGCGGCGCAAAGGGCAAACGGGATGGCGACGCTGAGCGCACGCCGACGGAGCCGCGGGCGCGGATGATGGCTGGTATTCACTTGCTCTCTCCTACGTAAGAACTTCAAGAACTGCTAAAAATTGCAGAGGCCGTCAAAAATGGCGGACGCGGTATGAAAGTTCATAACGCATGACTGGCAAGTAAAAATTCGCCGTTCATGTGAGGGAGTGTGAGTTCCATCAAGCGCGTTCACGAGCGTGCAGGCTTCGTTATTTCAGGAGTCTGTAAGCGTCTTTTCGCAGCTTGATTTACCAAAGCGGACGCTTGGCTTGCGTCACGCACGTTGTGCTTGGTGATCACTGTCTGATGTTCACGGAATAAAAAAGCGCCAGACGATGCTGGCGCTTCTTGAACCACTTCGGCGTTGGACATCAGCGCAGGCTGAAATTCACCGGCACACGTCCATAGGCCTGCACGGCGTGCCCGTCCTGCATCGCAGGCTGGAACTTCCAGTTCTTCAGTACCTGTGCGCGCGCCGCGCGATCCAGCTCGCGATTGCCGCTGCTGGTTTCGATGGTCACCTCCAGCGGACTGCCATCGACATCCACCAGTACGCGCAGCATGACGGTGCCCTCTGCTCGGTCCATGATCGCCGCACGCGGATAAGCGGGTGCGGGCGCCCGCACGTAAGCCAGGTGCGACGCCGCGATGGGCCCAGTGGGTGCGGTGCTGATCGAAGGACTGTCAGTGGCCGGGCCCGGCTCAAGCGGTGCTGATGCTTCGACGGTCACGGGGAGTTCGCTTGGGGCGTCGACGAGGATCGGCGTCGGTGGCGCGATCGGCACTTGCGGCTTCGCAGGCGTTCGCGCAACCGTTGGCGGCGGCACCGACTTGGCGGTTTCGATGGGTGTTTCGATGGGCGGCTTCTTCTTCGGGATGAGCTCTAGCTCCGCCTGGGGCACCTTCAAGTGCTGAACCAGCGGCGGCAGCGTCGCTGGGATCAATAGCAGCAGGAACGCCGCCACATGGACCAGGATGGCCACCGAGATGCCGGCGATGCGTGCGGGATTGAGCCCTGTGTCAGAGCCGCGGGGAAACGTGCGAACCATGGACCACCTCCGTTGTCGGGACATGCTTCAGGGAAACGCATGGGCATCGGCAATGGGGTCACGAACGATCCATTTGCCTGCCCGCGCGACCCCGAAGATGCGCTGAGTGCGCTTTTTGAGCAAGTCCTACGTGAAGTTCTCAGTCCTGGCCGCCCAAGGCCTCGATCAGCGGCGAGAGAAATTCCGCGTAGGGCGCCCATTTCGGAGCGTCCCTGTGCTTGACGCCGCCACGCACCTGGACGGCACTGGCGGTGACCACGCCGCGCTTGCGGTTGGCGAGTTCCAGCATGGCGGGGTCGAATTCTAGATCGCAGAAGGCACAGACCTCCCGCAGGACCACTTCGGGCTGGGCCATTAGTCGAGCGTATTCCACGTCCAGGATGCGGCCGGGGAACTGGCGATGCCAATGCGCCATGAGTGCGCGGTACTGGCGATAGTAGGCAGCCACTTCCTGAAGGTCGTAGCTGTACGGATTTGCCTCGGAAAACAGCTCGCGCAGATTGGAGAAGCAGGTTTCCACCGGGTCGCGCACCATGTGCAGGATCCGGGCGTGTGGCAGTGCGGGCGCGATGAAGCCGATGTTGAGGAAGTTCGACGGCAGCTTGTCGGTGAAAAAATCCTCGCCCTGAAGACGCCAAGCAATGCCATCCAGATAGCGCTGTCCTGCGCCTGGCAGGTCTGCGTGTTGTGCGCGCTCCACCAACGTGGTGTCGATGACCCCGCGGCAGTGATGATCGGTGGCATAGCGCATGGCGCTGGTGAAGTCGTAGAGCTCGCCGATTCCCCTGATGCGCGGGGATCCGTCTAGGAATTGCTCAAGCAGCGTAGTGCCCGAGCGGTGCATGCCAACAATGAAGATGGGGGTGGGTCCGGCTTGAGCCGCGGGCTGGGTATGCGCGGGTATAAATGCAGCCAGTGCCTGCATCAGGCGGTAGGACTCGCTGGTTTCATACTTGAGCGTCGAACGCTTGGCGCGGCAGCCCAGCATCAGCGCCTGCCAGGCGCCGTCGATGTCGCCTAGGTCGTCGAGCTCCTTGTGCAACGCCAAGGCGAGCATGGCAACGTCCTGGGCACTGCGGCCAGGGCGCTGTAGCTGTGCCTTGATCGCATTGACGTGGTGGGCCGTCTTTTCCTGCTTTCGCAGCGCGGCCTGCAGCCACCAGCCCTGTGCGATTTCAGGTGCGCGCTTGAGGGCCCGGGCGACATCCTGCTCGGCCTCCCTGAAACGACCCAGGTAAATCAGCACTTGGGTCCGCGCCAGCAGGGTCGTCGGATAGTCAGGATCGGCGCGTTTGGCTTCGTCCAGCAACGCGATGGCCTGCTCCGGCAGGTTCAGGTAACTCAGCTGCGCCGAGGTCCTGATCAGGAGCGGGATCGACATGCGCGATGCGGGCAGCATGCGTTTGACGCACTCCAGCAGGGCGGGGACCTCGTTGAACGTCCGCAACCTGGGGAGCAACTCGTCCATTACCTTCGACGAGCTGGAACCCGTTGCATAAGCCCTGAGTGCGTACTCAAGCGCTTTCCGGTACTCCCCGCGCAAGGAGTGCATATAGGAAAGCTGGACCAGGACGTACGGATCTTCCGGCTGCTGCATGAGTGCTTCAACGTAGAGCGCGACGGCTTGATCAAGATCGCGCCGCGCCGCGCAGGCCTCAGCGCGCGCCAGCACGGCGCCATATCCACTGGAGGGCACAGTAGGGCTCATTCCGCCGCTGCGCCCAGGAGGAACCGAAGCGCTTCAAGCTCAGTGGCGTAACGTTTCCAGGCGTCCACCCCGCGCGCGTTGATCGGCTCGCGGACCTGTGCGCTGCTGGCCGTGGCAACCGGGTCCTGGTTGCCTGCGATATCCGTCAGCCCTGGCCATGCAGGAAGCCCAACGAACGCGAGTACTCCGGCGATGGTGGCCTCTGGATCATCGACCAGCGCTTCATACGAGATGACCTTCACCGCGTGTGGTGCGAGCTGCTGCCAGTGCGCCATCAGCTTTTCAACACCGCGGATGCGGGTTGCCAGTGCCTGGAAGTCGTAACTGTAGGCGTAGGCACCGCCCTGGAACAGTTCTTTGAGGTTCGAAAACGCGGCATCCATCGGCTTGCGACGCATCACCAGTATCTTGGCCTGGGGCAGCGCTTGCAGGATCAGAGGAATGTTGAAGAAGTTCTGCGGGTTCTTGTCGACCGCGAAAGCCGTTGCAGAGGCATGGTGACGCAGCCGCTGCAGATACAGGTGGCCCACGGCGTGATGATCGATGTGATTGAATTCCTCGGGATCGCGCGCTTCAAGTAGGGTGGTGAAGAAGCGGTCCGAGACATTGCTGACGGCGGCTGCGAAATCATTGCGCTCTCCTGCAGAGCTGACCCAGCCATGGTTGCCGAGGATGCGGTCAAGCAGCGTCGTGCCGGTGCGCGGAAGGCCGACGATGAAAACCGGGCTAGGCTGCTCGACCTTGGCGCCGGCCTTGATACGCGGTGCACAGCCGAGCGCAAGCAATGTATTCAGCCTGGTTTTGTCCTGCGCGGCCTCATGGCCCAGCTTCCTGCGCATGATGTCGGCACCCGAAGCGAGTGACGCCCAGGCGCGAGGGTCGCCGGCCTTGTTGTATTCGTGGAAGAGCGAATACAGCAGGTGCGCCTGTTCAATGCTGTCAGCTGGATGTGCGCTGCGGGCTTGCTCCAGTCGCGCCATCCGTGCGCCTTGCGTGCCAGCGCCGGTGTGCGTGGCGACAGCCCAGTGTGCATCCACCAGGTTCGGGTCCAACGCAAGGCTCCGTTCATAGCACACGCCTGCTTCCTGCATGCGGCCTAGGTAGCGCAGCACATTGGCACGGGTGAACATCAGCAGCGCATTGGGCGCCAGGCGCGGCTGGACGCCATCGAGAAAGCGCAGTGCATCCTCATAACGCCCCGCAAGCCAGAGGTGCTGGGCCAGTGCCGGCGACTGCCTGAGGATGTCGGGATCGCTCCAGTCGGCTGACAGGATCACCGAGGCCACTTCCGCATCTTCGGAAAAATCCAGGAGCCGCAGCGTCACGTAGCCAAGATGCCGTGTGCTTGATCCCATCCGTGCGGTGTCGGCGGCCTGAAGCGCGTGCTTGCGCGCTTCACGATAGTGCCCGTCGAACTGCGCGAAACGCGAAAGCCGCAGGCGGGCGGGGATGTGGCGATGATCCAGTTTGAGCAGAGCCTCGTACTCGCCGCGCGCCGATCGCAGGTCGCGCTGTGCTTCGAACTGTTGACCTTTGGCCCAGTGCGCATTCAGTTGTTGCTGCATCGCAGGTTTTCTTTGGAGGTGTGCTTTGGCAAGGATAGCGGCTCAGTCGCTGTCCAAGAACCACGCAAAGAAGAAAGGCCGCCTCTCGGCGACCTTTCTCCATTCTTGCTGCTCGAATTTTCTAAACCGTACCGCGATTAGAAATCGTACTGCGCCATGAAGCGGAAGTAGCGCGGGTTCTGGAAGGCCGTCGGCAGCTGATAGGTGTTCAGGGGAAGTCCCGTTGTACCATTTTCAGCCGTCTCGCTGATCTGGACAACTTCCTGCCTGTTGAACACATTGAAGACATCGACCTTGAACTGCCAGCCTTCCATATACGACGGGTTGTAAGCCACATTTAGGTCGACGGTGTTGGTCCAAGGCAGACGGCCGGCCTTGCCACGCGGCACTGCTACCACGGTTGCATCGTCTACGCCGCCGTCCACGGTCGTGCCGCATCGGAAGAACGCTGCTTGGTAGGGGTGGTTGGTGAAATTTGACTGGATGATATTGCCGGCAGCATCACGCACAGGAGGCAGGGGATTCTGGTCGAGGGAGCCGATGCAGTTCTTCGGACGTCCTGACTGCACGAGCAGGTTCGCACCCACCGACCACTCATCGCTGATCTGATAATTACCGAACAGCTTGAGCGTGTGGCGACGGTCGTTAGGCAGGTAACCGTAGGTGTCGACTGTCAATTCCTTGTAGTCGAAGTCCTGAGTCACGCCCGTGTCGTCCTGGCCAATGTCGGATTTCACGCCGCCTTCGGTATTGCCCTTGCTGTAGGCCAACGTGTAGGTCGCCTGGAAGAAGAACTTCTCGAAGTTGCCATCGAGGGTGAAATCCAGCGCCTTGTAGGTACGTTTCGCCTTCGGGCTGAGCAGGTCGCCCGGGATCGTCGTCGTGGTGTAATTGCCGTCACCCAGAAGATCGGTGACGTATACAGCGTCTTCGCCCGGGTTAAACAGGCGGCAATACGGAAAGCCCCCATTGGGGATCTCGTATGGAAGGCCTGCGGCGTCAGCCGCATCAGCCACGGGTGTGTAGTCACAATTGTCGTCAATAGCCGCCTTCAACTTGCGATACGTGCCCTTGACGCCAAAGCTCAAATGGTCTGTGAGCTGCTGCTGAAAGCCCAGGATGTACTCGTCCTGATACATCGGATCCAGGTTAGTGGACGCGATTGTCTTGGGATCCTTGGAGCCGCCAAATTCTGCATTGACGTATCGTATCGGCCCAGTCGCAACAGCGCCGATTGGTGCCCCGGTAACTGGGTCCACGCCGGTGTAGCTATAGAACTGCTGAGAGTAAATTGAAGCGCTCGCGCCGCGGATAGCCACGCTCGGGGTAAGTGGTAGCGCGTAGCGGCCTGCGTTGCCGTAGATCTTCAGGCTGGAATCGCCATTGACGTCCCAGGAAAAGCCCAAGCGCGGACCAAACTGGTTCTTGATTTCGACATAGGCATCGCCGTCGCCATTAAGATTCTTGAACGAGTCCCAGCGCAGGCCGACCACGGCCAGGAAGTTGTCGGTGATCTTCCAGTTGTCTTCGATGTAAAACGCTTCCTGGTCAACCTCGACATCCGCGCCTTGGTTGACAATCTGTTCGCGGACGCGGTTTACCCCAGCGGCAGTTGTGTCATAGCGCCAGATGCGGCCACCCTCGTACGAAGAACCTGCGACAGACTCGTAGTCGTCACGGTCGTAGCCGAAGCGGACCAAATGATCGCCCAGCACCCATTCCGCATCGATGCGGTATTGGTCGCGCGTATCTTCTCCGTTCTCCGAGTCGATGCTGCCGCCAGTGATGTTGCAGGTACTGAGGTACTGGCCAGTCAACTGACGCTGCGCCAACGGTCGTGCATCAGTGATGATGGGGCAGCCGGTGGCAGGCACGGTGATATCGCCGCCGTAAGACACCTTAGTGCCATCGGGATAACGCAGATACTGTGAGCGTGAAAATTTGCTGTGGCCATAGAGCGCGGACAGCGTGAAGGTGTCGGTCAGGTAACCAGTGTACTTGCCGATGTAGTTCTCGCCGCCTTGTTCACTGAAGAATGAGCCGATCTTTTCCTCACGAACCGTTTGGCCCAGTTCGTTAGCATAAGCATTCTGCTTGCTTTTCTGTGTATCGGAAAACGCAGTGAATTCCAGTTTGTTGCTGTCATTAATGTTCCAGTCCAGTTTGACCAACCACTTCGGATCGTCCTGCACATCCTTCGTGTTCTGATTGGACAGAACTGAGCCATACGAATCACTCGTGGTGCTGCCGTAAGAGACCAAGCCATAGGCAAACAACTTGTCCTGCACTAGCGCGCCGCTGGCCCATGCCGATGTCACCCAGCTCTGGCTCTCGTCTTCTGAATTATCCGAGCGCAGAGTGCCGAATTCGCCGGTCAAAGGATTTGCATAAATCGCGTTGCGCGAATGCGCGGCCAATGCCTTGGGCTCATAGAACACGTTGCCACCGGCGTGAAATTCGTTGGTGCCTCGCTTAGTGACCTGATTGATCACACCGCCCAGCGACCGTCCGAATTCAGCGCCGTAACCGCCGGTCTTGACCTGCTGCTCGGCGATCGCCTCAAAGGGGATCTGGGCGAAATTCAAGCCTTTGAACGAGTTGGTGATATTGAAGCCGTTGACGTAATACTGGTTCTCTGCGACTGACGAGCCGCCGAACGAAGCTAAGTTACCGAACGCCGAATCGCCGCGCACGGTGCCCGGAGCCAGCAATGCGACAGACGTGGCATCGCGTGATACGGGAATACGCGCGATCTGCTCGGCGCTCAGGATGGTCGTGGATTCGACCGAGGAAACGTCGATTGGGTTCATTACCGCGGTACCGCGTACGGTCACCGTGTCCAGGGTCGACGCATCTGCGTTTGTGAAGTTGACCGTGGAGCCGCTGCCGATCTGGACGCGGACGTCCTCCCGGACCGACGAGGTGCCGTCCGGTGCCTGCTGCGTGAGCACGTAGGTGCCGCTGGGCAGGGACGAGAAACGATAGCTGCCGTCGTTGCCAGCGGTGATGGTGCGAGAAAAGCCAGTTGCCGAATTGGCAATCTGCAGGGTCGAGCCAGCGGCGGCCTGACCTGAAACGCTACCGGTGGATTGCTGCGCGAACGCAACGGTGCTGAAACACATGCCAAGGGCAACGCTGAGTGCGGTGCGCTGCATCGCTTGTTTAGTGCGGTTGACTGCCACAGTCTCTCTCCTGACTACGGTATGAACTAGAGGGTCCCATGTGTCTAGGCTGACAAGCTTTGACAAACGGTTAACCGGAATTTAGCGGTCTTTGTTCCTCAAGTCACGAAAAATTAATGAATCGGCACGCTTAAGCTGATTTTTTGCTGACCGTTGCTAGAGTTCAGCCATGTGAAGGCAGCGCCGTATATCAGATGAAGAAGGGCGCCTACTAGGCGCCCTTCCTCGGAGAGAGTTTTGCTGTTGGTCAACGCCCCAGTTCAAACACCACGTCGAGGCTGACGGACAATGTGGTCTCACCCGGGGACACCGGCGTGGAATCGGCGGCCTTGGCGCGGGCCATCATCATCACCGGGCGTGGGCCGCCGCCGGCGCTGCCTTCGGAGATGCTGACGATGCGGCGGACCTTCAGGCCCAGGCCCTTGGCGTAGGTTTCGGCGCGGCCCTGCGCTTGCTTGAGGGCAGACAGGCGGGCTTGGTCATAGACCGGTTCGGGCTGGTCGATCTCGAAGGTCGGGCCGTTGATCTGGTTGGCGCCCTGGGCGGCGAGGGCATCGAGCACCTGGCCGAGGTCGCTGATCTTGCGGATCTTGAGGTTGACGGTGTTGGTGGCCTGGTAGCCGGTGATCTTCGGCGCCTGGTTGTCGCGGTAGTCGTATTGCGGATTGAGCATCACGCCGCTGGTCTGGATGTCCTTGTCAGCGATGCCGGCCTTTTTGATGGCGGCCATGACCTGGGTCATCTGGGTGGCGTTCTGGCGCATGGCGGTGTTGCCATCGACGGCCTGGGTGACCACGCCGGCACTGATGGTGGCGATGTCCGGCGCGCGGCTGGCCTCGGCCTGCGAGGACACCGACAGCAGCGTGCCGTCGGCCGGCAGGGTGTAGCCGGAGGCGCTCTGGGCGGATGCGGTCATGGTGGTGCCTCCGAGGGCGAGTGCGAGGGCGATCAGCAGCGGGCGAAGACGGGTGGTGCGCATGGTGGTGTCCTGTTGAGGCAGTGGTGGAAGGGTATTGCCAGGGGAATGAACGGGTCGTCGGCCACGCCGGGGTTGACGCACAGGGATTGGGTGCCCTGCTGTTCAGGCGCGCACCGCGGGTTATCCTGATGCGATGCTGTTCCTCGCCTCCCAATCCCCCAGGCGCGCCGAGTTGCTGGCCCGTCTTGGCGTGAGCTTCGACGTGTTGACCCTGGATATCCCCGAGCAGCGCCAGCCTGGCGAGGCGGCGCTGGACTACGTGCGTCGGGTGGCACAGGAGAAGGCGCAGGCCGGCCTTGCGCACCTGGCCGCGCAACCTGGCGCAATCGTGCTGGGCTCGGATACCGAAGTGATCCTGGACGACATCGTGTTCGGCAAGCCGGCAGATCCGGCCGACGCCGCGGCCATGCTGCAGCGCCTGTCCGGGCGCACGCACACGGTCGCCAGTGCCGTATCGCTGGTCGCGGTCGGACGCCATGCGCAGGTGCTCAACGTGTCCGAGGTGACTTTTGCCGAACTGACCGCGCAGGCCATCGAGCGCTACGTGGCCACCGGTGAATCGATGGGAAAGGCCGGCGCCTACGCGATCCAGGGCAGCGGCGAGGCATTCATCACCCACCTTTCCGGGAGCTATTCCGGTGTAATGGGACTTCCGCTGCACGACGCAGCGCGCCTGCTAGCGCAATTCGGAGTGCTTTGATGTCGGAGGAGATCCTGGTCAACGTCACCCCGCGGGAAACCCGGGTGGCGGTGGTGGAGAACGGCATGTTGCAGGAACTGCACATCGAGCGCGGCTGGCGCCGGGGCATCGTCGGCAACATCTACAAGGGCCAGATCCAGCGGGTGATGCCGGGGATGCAGGCTGCCTTCGTCGAGATCGGCCACGACCGGGCGGCGTTCCTGCATGCCAGCGACATCGTCCGCGCCGCGCCGCCATCGAGCGTGGCCGCCGGCGAAGAGGTCGCGCTGCCGCCGCCGCCGATCGCCACGGCCTCGATCCTGGACCTGGTGCGCGACGGCCAGGACGTGATGGTGCAGGTGGTCAAGGACCCGATCGGGACCAAGGGCGCGCGCCTGACCACCCAGATCAGCATCCCTTCCCGCTATCTGGTGCTGCTGCCGCAGTCCAAGGTGATCGGCGTATCGGCCCGGATCGAGGACGAAGCCGAACGCGCCCGCCTCAAGACCCTGGTCACCGAGCTGTCGGCCCAGCACGGCAGCATGGGCTACATCATCCGCACCAATGCCGAAGGCCAGCCGGCCGAGGCGCTGGCCGAGGACGTGGCCTATCTGTCGCGCGTGTGGAACGTGATCAACCGACGCGTCGGCGAGATGGCCCCGCGCGCGCTGCTTTACGAGGACCTGAGCCTGCCGCTGCGGGCGGTGCGCGACCTGATCCGCAAGGACGTGGAAAAGGTGAAGGTCGACTCGCGCGAGACCTACGAGCGCCTGCAGGCTTTTGT
>JBIIHJ010000300.1:0-5070 GCA_044235875.1 Pseudoxanthomonas sp. | reverse complement strand
ATCGCCAATCGCCTGCTGCGGCGCGTGCGCGACTATGCCCAGGTACGCGCCGGTGGCCATATCGACCTGACCGTGGCCAACGCGGCGATGGAAATGCTGAAGGTGGACCCGGAAGGCTTTGACGAGATCGACCGCCGCCTGCTGCTGACCATCGTCGAAAATTTCGACGGCGGTCCGGTTGGCGTGGAATCGCTGGCCGCGGCCCTGAGCGAAGAGCGTGGCACGCTGGAGGACGTGATCGAGCCGTACCTGATCCAGCAGGGCTTCCTGGTGCGCACCGCGCGCGGGCGCATGGCCACTTCCAAGGCGTATCGCCACCTGGGCCTGCCGGGCAAGGCGCCCGATCCTGAGCAGGTGGGGCTGTCCCCGCCCTTGTTCTGACCCCGCTGGACCGCCTGCCGCGTTACAAACACACCGCTGTTCCGGAGCCCTCGTTTTGTCAGAATTGCCCACGCCCGATGTGCCCGTTACCGACGCATTCAGTTGGCCGACACGCGTCTATTGGGAAGATACCGACGCAGGTGGCGTGGTCTATCACGCGCAGTACGTGGCTTTCCTGGAACGTGCGCGCAGTGAATGGATGCGCGCCCACGGCCAGAAACAGGAGCGGCTGCGCCTGGACCACGACCTGGTGTTCGTCGTGCGGGCCATGCAGCTGGACTTCCTCAAGCCCGCACGGCTGGATGACCTGTTGAAGGTCACCGCGGCGGTCAGGCGGGTCAAGCGGGCGAGCGTGATCTTTGCCCAGCAGATCTGGCGCGAGGATCAGCTGCTGCTGACCGCAGAAGTCAAAGTGGCCGCGGTGTCGGCCACGGCGTTTCGTCCGGTGGGTTTGGACGAGGCGTTGTATGAAACGTTCAAGTCTTTGGAAATTGCTGGTTAATCCCTTTACTTACAAGCGTAGAACCCGAGGAAACAACGGATGATTGGATTGCTCCTGGCGCTGCAGGACACCGTGACCGAGGCGCTGCCGGCCGAGACCGCCAACGCGGCGGCCCAGGCGACCGCGCAGGTGACCCACACCAGCATCAACTACTTCGAGCTGCTGCTCAAAGCCAGCCTGCCGGTCAAGGTGATCGTGCTGCTGCTGCTGGTCGGCTCGCTGGTGAGCTGGGTGATCATTTTCCGCAAGGCCGGCGTGTTCAAGCGCGCCAACCGCGATGCGGACGATTTCGAGGGCCGGTTCTGGTCCGGCGCCGACCTCAACAAGCTGTATTCGGCTGCCACCGACCGCAATCGCGTGGTCACCGGCCTGGAGGCGATCTTCGAAGCCGGCTTCCGCGAATACGCCCGCCTGCGCGACAAGCGCCGCGCCGATCCGCGCATCCAGCTCGAAGGCGCCCAGCGTGCGATGCGCACCACCTTCGCCCGCGAGATCGACGCGCTGGAACGCAACCTGGAACTGCTGGCCAACATCGGTTCGACCGCGCCCTACGTGGGCCTGGTCGGCACGGTGTTCGGCATCATGGTGACCATGCACGACATGCTCAACAGCGGCGAGCAGGCGGGCATCGCGGCCGTGGCACCGGGTATTTCCGAAGCCTTGTTCGCCACGGCGATCGGCCTGTTCGTGGCGATCCCGGCGGTGTGGGCCTACAACCGTTTCACCACGCGCGTGGAGCGCATCTCGGTGCGGTACGAAACCTTCGCCGAGGAATTCAGCTCCATCCTGCAGCGCCAGACCGGCGAAGAGTAAGGGGCCGCCATGCAATCGGCCATCTCCCGGCGCAAGCGCCGCAAGCTCAAGTCAGAGATCAACGTCGTGCCGTACATCGACGTGATGCTGGTGCTGCTGATCATCTTCATGGTGACCGCGCCGATGCTGACGCTGGCGGTCAACGTGGACATTCCCAAGTCGACCGCGCGCTCGGTCGACAGCAAGGCCGATCCGGTGATCGTCACCGTCGACGGCGACGGACGCTTCTTCCTCAAGCTCAAGGATGCCGAGATCCAGGAGCTATCCCCGGATGAGCTGGAGGCGCGCCTGCGGGCCTTCGTGACCGAGAACAAGGACATCCCGGTATTCCTGGCCGCGCCGGGCGATGCCAACTACCAGAAGGTCATCGACGCCACCGGGCTGATTTCCAAGGCCGGCGTCACCAAGGTGGGCCTGATGAGCAAGCCGGGTGGCACGGGCGGCAATGCACGCTGAGGCGTCGTACTACGACCGCAAGGATCCGCGCGACCGTCCGGGCGCAGCGGTGGCCTTTGCCGTCGGCGTGCATCTGCTGCTGCTTGCGCTGATCATCGCCTCGTCCTATTTCCACTGGAACGACGAGCAGGCAGAAGCCGCAGCCGGCTCGCCGGCCATCGAGGCCTCGCTGGAGATGTCGGCCGCGGACATGCGCGCCGCGCAGGCCGCGGTCCGCGAGGCGTCCAAGGTCGAGCCCAAGCCCGAGCCGCCCACGCCCATGCCCGAGCCAGTGGCCGAGCAGGACACCGTACCGCCACCGCAGCCGGTGCCCGAGCCCAAGCCCCAGGATTCGCCGGTGCCGCAACAGCAGCAGGCGCAAGAGCGGGTGCCCGATCCGGAACAGGTCAACCAGGAAGAGGCCAGCCGTCTGGCCATCGCCCAGGAAAAGGCCGAGAAGGAGCAGGAAGCCAAGCGCCGCCAGGAGCAGATCGACCTGACCGAGCGCAAACGCCAGGAAGAAGCCGAGCGCAAGCAGCGTCTGGCCGCCCAGCAGCTGGAAGACGACAAGCAGAAGAAGCTTGCCGCCCTGCGCGCCGCGCGTGCGCAGAACGAACAGCAGGCCAAGCTGGCCGAGCAGAAGCTGCGCCAACTGGCCGATGCCCGCGCCAAGCAGGCTTCGCAGCAGGCCGCTTCCACGCCGGCGCAGGCCGCGGCCACCGCGCCGCAGGCCGGCCAGAACGGCACCGACCAGGGCCTGCTGGCCAAGTACCAGGCCGCGATCCAGAGCGCGGTGATGAACCAATGGACCCGGCCCGACTCGGTACCGGTCGGCACGCGCTGCAAGGTCGAGGTCACCCAGCTGCCGGGTGGGGAGGTCATTTCGGCCGATGTCCAGCCGGGTTGCCCGATGGATCCGCAGGGCCAGCGCTCGATCGAGGCGGCGGTGCTCAAGGCCCAGCCGCTGCCGTATCGCGGCTTCGAGCCGGTCTTCAACCGACGCCTGATCTTTACCTTCGAGGCGCAGGACCGCTGAGTCCGCGCCGCGCCGGCGTTCATAATTGCGAAAGTGTTCACGCGCCGGCTGCTATCCCTAGCCGGCCCTTTTTTTGTCAAAGCCCAGCATCCATGAAGAAACTGACGCAGTACTTGGCCATGTTCGTCTTCCTCTTCCTGCCTGCGGCGGCTTTCGCCCAGGGCCAGGGGCTGGAAATCAACATCGTCGGCGGCAATCCGTCTGCGCTTCCGATCACCATCGTTCCCATGCCCTACCAGGGTTCCGGCGCGGCCCCGACCACCGATGTCTCCCAGGTGGTGCGCGCGGACCTGGAGCGCTCCGGCGCGTTCCGCACGCTGCCCGAGGCCAGCATCGTCGACAAGCCGACGCGCGGCAGCGAGATCCAGTACCCGACCTGGCGCGCGCTCAAGCAGGACTACATCGTCGTCGGACGCGTCATCGATGGCGGCAACGGCGCCTTCCGCGTCGAGTACGAACTGTTCGACGTCGCCAAGCAGGAGCGCCTGCTCGGCCTGGCCATGACCGGTCGCGCCAACGCCATGCGCGATGTCGCCCACCAGATGGCCGATGCGATCTACGAAAAGATCACCGGCATCCGCGGCGCCTTCTGGACCCGCATCGCCTACGTGACCCAGTCCGGCCTGGGTGCCAGCGCCCGCTATGCGCTGATGGTTGCCGACTCCGATGGCTTCAACCCGCAGACGATCGTGCGTTCGGCCGAACCGCTTCTGTCTCCGTCGTGGAGCCCGGATGGCCGCAAGCTGGCCTATGTCAGCTTCGAGCGCGGCAACTCGTCGATCTACATCCAGGACATCACCACCGGCGCGCGTGAACTGGTGGCCAGCTTCCGCGGCATCAACGGGGCACCGTCGTTCTCGCCCGATGGCCGTCGCCTGGCACTGACCCTGTCGCGCAGCGGCAATCCCGAGATCTACGTGATGGATCTGGGCAGCAAGTCCCTGACCCAGGTGACCAACCAGTACGGCATCGACACCGAGCCGACCTGGAGCGCCGACGGCAGCACGATCTACTTCACCTCCGACCGTGGCGGCCGCCCACAGGTCTACAAGGCGTCGGCCAGCGGTGGTGGCGCCACGCGCGTGACCTTCGAAGGCAACTACAACGCCACCCCGGCGGTGTCTTTCGACGGCAAGAAGATCGCCGTGGCCCAGGGCAGTGGCAGCACCTACCGCATCGCGATGATGGATTCGAGCACCGGTTCGGCACGCTGGCAGACGCTGTCGCCGGGCTCGCTGGACGAGTCGCCGAGCTTCGCGCCCAATGCCTCGATGATCCTGTATGCGGCCCGCGAGGGCGGCCGTGGCGTGCTGTATGCGGTCTCGGCCGATGGTCGTGTGCGCCAGCGCCTTGTCCTGGCCGAGGGCGACGTCCGCGAGCCGGCATGGTCACCGTACCGCACCGCTGCAGCGCCGCAAAAATAATGCGGCGACGCCGCTCCATTTGCTTAATGTTGCGTTAAACTACGGCACGTTTGTATCCACCACCCCGGATTGCGTGTCTTTAAGGAACCCAAATGAACACCACTTTTCGCGTCGTTGCTCTGTCCCTGATGTCCGTGGCCGTTCTGGCCGGTTGTAAGAAGAACACGAAGGAAGTCGCCCCGCCGCCGGCCGTCGAGCCGCCGCCGGCGATGACCCAGCCGTCCGACAACGCCGGCCTGTACGGCCCGTCCGATCTGGACACCGACGCTTGCCTGCGCCAGCGCGTCGTGTACTTCGATCTGGACCAGGATTCGCTGAAGCCGGAATTCCAGGCCATCGTGAACTGCCACGCCAAGTACCTGCGTGACCGTCCGTCCTCGCGCATCAACCTGGAAGGCAACACCGACGAGCGCGGTTCGCGTGAGTACAACCTGGGTCTGGGCGAGCGTCGCGGCAACGCGGTCTCCTCGGCCCTGCAG
>JBIIHJ010000299.1:0-5110 GCA_044235875.1 Pseudoxanthomonas sp. | reverse complement strand
CAACGCCAACAGCGTCTTCTGGCTCACCTACGATCTCAGGCCAGGTCCGGCCACTGGCGGAAGTTCACGCACACGGTGGTCTTGTCCAGCACGGCGAATTCCCCGGCGCCCCACGGCTTGAGCTGCACCGTATTGGCGTTGGGGTGCAGCAGTTGCGGCGCGCGAGCGGACAGCTCCCTAAAGAGGCCGTCCACGTCATCGGGTTGATGCCCAACTCCGGGCGGTCATTGGCCGCGTACTCGGGGCTTTGGACCAGATAGGCCTTGGCGTCATCGCGGGCGATGACGGCCACCTGCGTGTCCTGGTACTCGACTGGAATCCCAGGCCGTCGACGAAGAACGCAAGGCCATCGTCCAGGCGATCGTAGGAGATCCTGGGGATGAGGTTCTTCCACATGCCGATGGTTCCAACGTGGACGCGGTCGACGCTCAGGGCGATAAGCGCTGCGGTTCCTGCACGACCTGGGCAGGTGCGGCCGGCGTGGGTTCGCGCGCCTGGTTGAGCGCCTCCACGCGCTGAAGGGATTGCGCCTGCGGTGTCTGCATGGCCTGGCCTGCATCCATCGATGCGCGTCGATGACTGGGGTCCTGCAGGTTGCCTTCGACCAGGAAGATGTTGGGCCCGCCTCCGATCGTGGTCCCGCGCCCGAGCATCACGTGGTCCACGCGGTTGAGGCCCTGCTCCTTGGCCAGCGCGAGCAGGCTGTGGCTCATGCGGTTGGCGTCTTCGCCCTGGGCGTAGCCCTGCACGGCCACCCCGGCCTGGATCTGCCTGAAGAGCGCGTGGTCCGGGTGGCTGGGCTGATCGGCACCGCTGCGTGCAGGCGCCACACCTGGCATGCCGACGCCCTGGAACACGATGGGTACGTGGGTGAAGGTGGTTGCGGTGTGGTCGAAGCGATGTGCCGTCGGCGGCGTGGTACTGGTGTCCTGGTAAGGCATCGGCCTGGTGTCACCACCCAGGTTGATGCCGTTCTGCTCCATCAGGTTTTCGCTCAGGTGCAACTGCTGCAGGTTGATGTGCAGCTGGGCCTTGCCATCGCCGTAGGCACGCTCGGACTGGACGATCACGCCGGTGCCCCATGCGCCGTAGTAGTTGGCGTAGTCGGAGTTGCCGTGGTGGCCCAGCCGGGACTGCGCCGGGGCGTGGTCGAAGTAGTTCTTGCCCATGCCTTCGACATTGGCCGCCGTCGGCTGCATGTGCAGGTCCGCATCCAGGGTGATGTTGGGCTTGGCCGTATAGGTGTAGTTGGGCGGCGTGCCGGCGCGGTCGATGAAATCCGCGGCCCGGAACGGACTGGCCGTGTACACGTCTTCCAGCGTTGCGTTGGGCTTGGCGTGCTGGACCATGCCGACCAGGGCATTCCAGCCAGCCACTTCGGCGCCGGCCTCGTCGCGCCGGTTGGCGGCGATCAAGGTGCCAAGGACCGGCGTGTAGTCGTGCGCCGGTCCCTTGCCTTCAGCAACGCTTTTGGCCCCGTCGATGAAGTCCTGGGTGGCCTTGGTCGTGGCGGCGTGGTTGAAACCGTGCTGCAGCTCATGGCCCAGGACGAAGGTCGGTTCGCCCGCGTCGAACGGCACGCCCTTGGGTGGGCTGGCCAGCACCGACAGGGGCAGGCGCATCTCCTTGTCGGTGCCGTTGTACTCGCCGCCGGCGTTGGTGCCGACCGGCAGGGGCACGATGTGCTTGAGATGTCCCTGCTTGACCGCCTCGTTGATCTGGCTCACCAGCGCCGGTGAGTCGTTGATGATGCGGGTCAGGTTGGTGAGGTGGTCGGCATCGACGTTGGGCTGCTTGGCGAATTCATCCACCAGCGCCTGGGCTTCCTTGGACAGCGGCATGTCGGCACTCCCTGGCCTTTATGGGATGGTCACCATGCGCACGCAGCGGTGCGCGGCGGCTTGGGCGGTCTCGCCCTGTGGATAGACGCTGACCCGCAGGCCCGGCTTGTCGAACCATTCACTGACAAATCGCCCGTGTTCGGCGCGGTACGGGGTGCGGGTGAAGCCAAGCGCCTCAAGTCTGGCGGTGAAGGCGTCGTAGTCCAGCTGGCAGATCGGCGTCATCGGCGCATCGGCCTGCGAGGGATTGAAACTGAACTCGAACTTCGCCGCTTCCGGCGAGGTGGCGTCCAGGCTCACACCGTAGGTCCACTGCGGGTTGAGCGCTTCGCCGAAACCATAGCGCGCGCTGCCATTGCGTGCCGCTTCCATTGGCATGCCGAGTTTCTCGCCGACACGGGCCGGGGTCAGATCGGCCAGCCCCCGGGTGTCGCCGATCAGGTCGAGCACGCGTTGCAGCGCTTGCGACGCATCCAGCCTGGGCGAGGCGATGGGCGCGGGTGCGGCGGTGGTCATGGCAGGTTCCTCCTTGGAAGGCTTGGACAGCGGGGCATGCGAGCACGCCGGCAGCGCCACGCAGGCGGCCAGCAGGAACGTGGTGGAACGGGCGGGGCTCATGCGGCGGGGGATCCTCATGCAGCAAGGGTCGCCCGCACATCCGGCGCGGAGCGTTGGAGGAGTGAACCACCTCGCCCGCAGAGGCGCAACATGACCGCCGCAGTGGTCCACGTGCGGCCATCCGCAGCCAGGCCGATGTGCACACCTTGTCACCGTTATGATCGCAATTGACGCCCCCTTTCGACCGAGGCAGCATGAACCTTCGTGGTCTTACCCTGTGCATTGCCTTGACGATCGCCGGCCAGGCCGGGGCGGTGGCATTCACCCCGGCCGAACTGGCCCGCGCCACTGCGCTGCAGAACAGGCTGGTGACGCTGGATTCGCACCTGGATACGCCCGCCAATTTCGAGCGAGCCGATTTCGACATCCTTGCGGCGCATCCGGGCAACAAGCTTTCGCAGGTGGACTATCCGCGCATGGTGGCAGGCGCACTGGATGGCGGCTTCTGGGCGGTCTATACCGGACAGGGCGATCGCAGCGCCAGGGCCCACCTGGCCGATCGCGATGACGGCCTGCAGCGACTGTCGGTGATCCATCAGCTGCTGGCTGCGCATCCGGACAAGTTCGAAGCGGCCACCACGCCGGCCGATGCCGCGCGCATTAAGGGCCAGGGCAAGCGCGTGGTCTACATCAGCATGGAGAACGCCAGCCCGCTGGTGGCCGATCCTTCGCTACTGAGCTTTTATTACAGGCAGGGCCTGCGCCTGATGAGCACGGTGCACTTTGCCAACAACGAGTTCGCCGACTCGGCCACCGATCCCAAGGGACCGGAGTGGCACGGCCTGAGCCCGGCGGGCAAGCAGCTGGTCCGCGACGCGCAACGGCTGGGCATCGTCATCGACCAGTCGCACGCGTCCGATGCGGTGTTCGACCAGTTGATCGCCATGTCGCCCGTGCCCATCCTGCTCTCGCACAGCGGCGCGCGTGCGGTGCATGACCATCCGCGCAACCTGGACGATGCCCGCCTCAAGGTCCTGGCCCAGCATGGCGGCGTGATCCAGATGAATTCCTACAGCGGTTACCTGATCGACAACGGCGCCAGCGCCGAGCGCAAGGCGGCCGAGGGCGCGTTGATGGGCAAGTACGGCGACTGGGAACACATGAAGATGGCCGACGGTGCCCGGCTCACCGCCGACCTGAAGGCGCTGGACGCCAAATACCCCGTCAAGCAAGCCACCCTGGATGACTTCCTGGCGCACTTCGAACACGTGCTCAAGCTGATCGGACCCGAGCACGTGGGCATCGGCATGGACTGGGACGGCGGCGGTGGGGTCCAAGGGATGGAAGACGTGTCCGACCTGCCCAGGATCACCGCCTGGCTGCTGCGCAAGGGCTACACCGAGCAGCAGATCGCCGGCATCTGGGGCGGCAACGTCCTGCGGGTGATGCAGCAGGCGCAGGACTGGGCGGCCAGGCAGCAGCCCGCAACCGGGGATTGAGCCAGACCGGCGCCAGCGCAAGCCTCCACGCCGGCGTCAGCGGTCCAGCGGACTGACCACGCCCCGCGCGCCGCGATTGAGGACATGCGTATAGATCTGCGTGGTGGCCACGTCCTTGTGGCCCAACAGCTCCTGCACCGTGCGGATGTCCGCACCGGCTTCCAGCAGATGCGTGGCAAAGCAATGCCGCAGGGTGTGGGGCGTCACCGGCTTGTCCAAGCCCATGCCCAGCGCTGCACTCCTGACGGCCCGCTGCAAGACTTTCTCGTCAATGTGATGCCGCTTGCGGCCACCATCGCGCGGATCCACCGAGCAGCGTGTCGCCGGAAACACGTACTGCCACGCCAGTTCCTTCGGCGCTGACGGATACTTGCGCGCCAGCGCGAACGGCAGGTACACCATGCCCAGTCCCTTGGCCAGGTCACTCAGGTGCAGTGACCTGGTCGCTTCGATCTGGCGGCGCAGGTCGGCACGCAATGCCATGGGCAGCACCGTCATCCGGTCCTTGCCGCCCTTGCCGTCGCGGATGGTCAGTTCGCCACGGGCGAAATCCACATCCTTGACCCGCAGCCGCACGCACTCCATCAGGCGCAGGCCACTTCCATACAACAGCGCCGACATCAACCCCTCGCGTCCAGACAAGCGGGCCAGCAAGGCTGTCACCTGCCCGGTGGACAGCACCACGGGCAGCCGCTGCGGACGCTTGGCCCGGACCACGTTCTCCATCCACGGGAGGTCGATCGCCAGGATTTCCCGGTAGAGGAACAGCAGCGCCGACAGCGCCTGGTTCTGGGTGCTGGCCGCCACATGGTCGCGCACCGCCAGCCGGGTCAAAAAGCCCTCCACCGCCACCCCGTCAAGTTCGCGGGGGTGGCGCAAGCCGCTTTCCCGGATATACCGGCGGATCCAATACAAATACGCCTGCTCTGTGCGCAGGCTGTAGTGTTTAAGCCGCATCCGCGCGCGGACCTGATCCAGCAGCCTTGGCTGGGGCGGCGCGGGTGCCACTTCAGATATCGGGGGCCGCGCATCGTCATAAGACATATCAGGGTCTCCTTACCCTCTATCAGCCCAGGGTATCGATAGAGCGCCGCACGGCACATTGCCGTAAACCTTGGTGGCCTGTAGGAAATTCCCGATTGACGCACTTTGCCAACCCACACAGAATCCAAATAACGCCCCTAACAGGGGTCTACTAGTAGTTAGGCCTCA
>JBIIHJ010000298.1:0-5132 GCA_044235875.1 Pseudoxanthomonas sp. | reverse complement strand
GTAGCCATCGGCCAGGCGGAAGGCCTGGTTGGCTTCGTTCTCCAGGACCAGATGCACGTGGCGCCCGTCCGGCGTGCTGTCGACGATGGCCCGGCGCAGGGTTTCCAGAAAGTCGTTCGGCACGATCGCGTGCACCGCATCCAGGCGCAGGCCATCGAAGCGGTACTCGTGCAGCCACATCAGCGCGTTGTCGATGAAGTAGCGCTGCACCGCATCCAGGCGGAAGTCGATCGCCGGTCCCCAGGGCGTGGGTGCATCGGCGTTGAAGAAGGTCTCTGCGTACTGATGCAGGTAATTGCCTTCCGGACCGAAGTGGTTGTACACCGCGTCCAGCAGGACCATGAGGCCGTGACCGTGCGCGGCATCGATCAGGGCCTTCAGTTCGTCCGGCGTGCCGTAGGCCGACTCGGCCGCGTACGGCAGCACGCCGTCGTAGCCCCAGTTGCGGCGTCCGGGGAATTCATTGAGCGGCATCAGCTCGATCGCGGTGATGCCCAGTTCCACCAGGCGCGGTAGCTGCGCGATCACGCCCAGGTAGCCGCCGCAGGTGCCGACATGCAGCTCGTACAGCACGGTCTCGCGCCACGGCCTTCCCTGCCAGGCGGTGTGTTGCCAGGCATAGGCGTGTGGATCGACCACCACGCTGTAGCCATGCACGCCATCAGGCTGCCAGCGCGAAGCAGGGTCCGGGATCGGGTCGCGCCCATCGATGCGATAGCGATAGCGCGCACCGGGACGGACAGCCAAGGTGATGTCGAAGCTGCCGTCGTCTTGCCGCTGCAGCCGGTGGCGGCCGTCCTGGCCCAGATCCAGCAGCACCTCCCCGGCATCCGGTGCCCAGATGCGAAAACGCGTGCGCCCGTCGGCTGCCGGCATCGCGCCCAACCAGGAGCGGCCGGCTTGCGCCACAGAGGAGGCCATCAGTCCGCCTTCAGCCAGATGGTGGACAACGGCGGCAGGGTCAATGCCAGCGATTGGGCGTGGCCGTGCATCGGCACCGCCTGGGTGTCCACCGCGCCTGCGTTGCCGACGTTGGAACCGCCGTAATGCCCACTGTCGCTGTTGAGGATCTCGCGCCATTTCCCCGCGCGCGGGACGCCGACGCGGTAGCCGTAACGCGGCATCGGGGTGAAGTTGCTCACCGCCAGCACCGGCGCCCCACCGGTGTCGCGGTCATGGCGCACAAAGGCGAACACGCTGTTGGCATGGTCATCGCCAACCGACCATTCGAAGCCATCGCTGGTGTGGTCGTTGCGATAGAGCGCCGGCTGTTCCTTCAGGCGCGCATTGAGGTCGCAGACCAGCTGGGCCAGCCCATGATGCTCGTGCTGCTGCATCAGCGGCCAGTCCAGCTGCGCATCGTGGTTCCACTCGCTCCACTGGCCGAACTCGCCGCCCATGAAGAGCAGCTTGCGTCCCGGATGTGCCCACATGAAGGCGAAGTACGCGCGCAGGTTGGCCAGCTTCTGCCAGGTGTCGCCCGGCATCTTGGTCAGCAGCGAGCCCTTGCCATGCACCACTTCGTCGTGGGACAGCGGCAGCACGAAGCGTTCGGAGAACGCATAGACCATGCCGAAGGTCATCTCGCTGTGATGGTGCCGGCGATGCACCGGATCACGCTTCATGTACTCCAGCGTGTCGTGCATCCAGCCCATGTTCCACTTGTGGGTGAAGCCCAGGCCGCCATGTTCCGGCGGTAGGGTCACGCCGCCCCAAGCGGTGGATTCCTCGGCGATCATCAGCACACCGGGGAAGCGGCGACCGACCTCGCTGTTGAGCCGCTTGATGAACTCGACCGCTTCCAGGTTTTCGCGGCCGCCGTGCTGGTTGGGCACCCACTCACCCGCGCCGCGGCTGTAGTCGCGGTAGAGCATCGAGGCCACTGCATCCACGCGCAGACCGTCGATGTGGTAACGCTCGATCCACTCCAGCGCGCTGCCGATCAGGTAGGCCGACACTTCGTGGCGGCCGTAGTTGTAGATGAGCGTATTCCAATCCCGGTGGAAGCCTTCCTTCGGGTCGGCGTGCTCGTAGAGCGCCGTGCCATCGAAACGCTGGAGGCCGTGCTCGTCATTGGGAAAGTGCGCACTGACCCAGTCCAGGATCACGCCAAGGCCGGCGCCGTGACAGGCATCGACGAAACGGGCGAAGCCTTCGGGCGTGCCATGTCGCGCAGTCGGCGCGTACATGCCCAGCGGCTGGTAGCCCCAGGAACCGCCAAAGGGATATTCGGTGATCGGCAGCAGTTCTATATGGGTGAAGCCCAGCCACTGCACGTAGGGAATCAGCTCGGCGGCCAGCTGGTCCCAGTCCATCGGCTGCCCTGCCGCGGTATGCCGCCAGGAGCCTGCATGGAGCTCGTAGATGGACATCGCCGCGGGCGTGGTCGCGCGTGCCGCGCGCTGGGCCATCCATTCCCCGTCGTTCCAACCAAACTCTTCGGCCATCGGCACGACCGACGCGGTGGCCGGCGGCAGCTCGCACTGGCGCGCCAATGGATCGGCCTTGTTCGGCTGGCGCTCGCCGTCGCCGGCGGTGATCTCGAACTTGTAATGCGCGCCCGGCGCGATGCCGGGGACAAACAGCTCCCACACTCCGCCAACATGGCGCAGGCGCATCGGATTGCGGCGCCCGTCCCAGCTGTTGAAATCGCCGACCAGCGAGACACGCTGCGCATTGGGCGCCCACACCGCAAAGCGCACGCCTTCCACGCCTTGGTGGATGATGCGATGAGCGCCCAACGCGTTGCGCGCCGATTCGCCATCGCCCGAAACGATGCCATGCAGCCAACGGTCTTCCAGCACCGGGCCAAAGGCGTAGGGATCTTCGATTTCCTGCAAGCCGTTGGGCCAGGCGATGCGCAGGCGATACGGCATGGCCGTGCCGAGCTCGGCCTCGAACAACCCCACCGGGTCCAGGCAGCGCATCAGCGCGATCACCTTGCCGTTGGCGTTGAGCAGGGCCATCGCCTCCGCGCCCTGGGCCATGGCGCGGATCCGCACCGTGCCTTGCACGGTGGCATGTGGGCCCAACAGGGCGAATGGATCACCACCATGGCCGTGAACCAGTGCTTCCAACATCGAATCCAGTTGCAACGCGTCGTACTCCCCGTGTGCCTCGTCTTCTCCCGTGGTCTGCCTCACCGGGTGCACTGCTGACATCCTTTCGCTCATGCCAACGCCGTGGTCCGGTCATACAGCGCCAGATACTTGCTGCCAGCGATGTCCCAGCCACTGGGCTTGAGCATCGCGGCGCGGCGCATGGCCTGCATCAGGCCAGGCAAGTGGAAGGTGCGGAAGGCGCGCTGCAGGCAGCGCCGCAGCGCATCGGCCGACGGATCCTGGAACAGGAATCCGGTAACGCCATCGTCCACCGTATCGATCAACCCGCCAGTGGCATGGGCGATCGGCAGGCTGCCAAAGCGCTGCGCATACATCTGGCTCAGGCCACAGGGCTCGAAGCGCGAAGGCATCAGCAGGAAATCCGAGCCAGCGAACATGCGCCGCGCCAGCTGTTCCTCGAACCCGATATAAGCGCCGACGTGGCCCGGATAACGCCGGGTAAGGCGCGCGACGGCCTGTTCGATCTGCGGTTCGCCGCCACCGATGATCACGATCTGGCCGCCGGCCGCGACGATCTGCGGTGCGACCTCGCAGATCAGGTCCAGGCCCTTCTGATGGACCAGGCGCGAAACCACCGCGAAGAGTGGGCCCTTGCGTTCGGGCAGGCCGAATTCACGGCGCACCTGGCGCGCGTTGGCATTGCGCCCAGCCCAGTCGTTGACACCGAAATGCGCCTGCAGATGGCCATCGGTACGCGGATCCCAGCTGGCGTCGATCCCGTTGAGGATGCCGGTCAGGCCACCGGCCGCGGCGCGACGCGCCAGCAGGCGATCCAGTCCGCAGCCCAGCGCCGGCAGCGTGATCTGCGCGGCATAGCTGACGCTGACCGTATTCACATGCGCCGCGTGGACGATGCCGCCACGCAGGAACGACATCTGCCCGTAGAACTCCAGGTCGGTACGTCCCGCGTCGGGGATGCCCAGCAGCGGCGCAACGTTGTGGGGGAACAGGCCCTGGTAAGCCAGGTTGTGGATGGTCAGCAGGCACGGCGTGTTGCCGCCGGACCACTTCACATAGGCCGACGCCAGCGCGCACGGCCAGTCGTTGAGATGCAGCAGGTCGGGCGTCCAGTCCAGGCCCGCGCGGCCGCCTGCGATCTCCGCGGCGGCGTGGGACAGCGTGGCGAAGCGGATCGCGTTGTCTTCCCATTCCGCGCCCAGGCTGGACACGTACGGGGAGCCTTCGCGTTCGAACAGCTCCGGGCTCAGCAACACGTAGACCGGCAGGCCATCGGCCTGGGTCGTGCGGCCGATACGACAGGCCGGCAGGCCGGCATGCGCCGCAATACGACCGACGATGTCCAGCTCGCCCGCGCGCGCCAGCACGGCGCGGTAGCCCGGGATCAGCACGCGTGCGTCGTAACGGCTGCGGAGCGCACGCGGCAGCGCGGCGGCGACATCGCCCAGGCCGCCGGCCTTGATGAAATCCGCCATTTCCGAGGTAACGAACAGCGATGTCCGCCGCGGCGAGGTGCCGACCTTCAGCGTGTCGGGGTCATTGGCGGCCCGGGTCACGAAACGTCCGCGCGCGTCGCGCTTTTGTCCGGCTGTCAGCGGGTCAGGCAGCGGCCTTTGCCCGCGATCAGGCAGGGGGCTGGCAATTTCAGGTATCGCGGACGCGACCATGGGGGTAATCCGTCGGGGGGCGGGATGGGACGGAACAGCGAAAAACGCGGATCACAAACCGCCGCCCGATCATTGACCGGACGGCGTCTCGCTTTGAAGTGGTGAACAGCGGAACGCGGGAAAGACGGCGGCACCGTTCGCATTGAATCTACGAACGCACCGATAAAGGACATGTGAAACGTCTACAACATTCCTGTGACGTCCTGCAAGCGCGTCCACGGGAAGTGGCATGCGCGCCGATGAACGGGCGAAACAAGGGCTGTGTGCGCTCGGGAACTGTTCGCCGTGACAGCGCTATCGTCTGGTCAGCCGGGTTGTTTGTCAGCGATGTGACAGTGACGACACGGACAGGACTGTGTGTCTCCAGCGCCCAAGCATGCAGAAC
>JBIIHJ010000052.1:0-16737 GCA_044235875.1 Pseudoxanthomonas sp. | reverse complement strand
CGATGCCCTGCAGGTCATCTGGAGCCTGCAGCGCGGGTTCACCCGCTGGCTGCTGACCCGGCCGGGCGCGATTCCCGATATCGCCACGGCGGTGCAGCGCTACCACGACGGCTTCAACGACATCCGTGCGGCCGATGGCGTGCTGCCCGATTCGCTGCGCCCGGCCTATGAGGCCAAGCTGGCCGACTGGATCGCCAAGGGCGTGCCCGATGCACTGGCGGGCCAGCTGGCGGCGCTGCCTTACCTGGAGCCGTCGGCGGACATCATCGAGCTGGCCCGCGAGCGCAAGCTCTCGCCGGTCGCCGTGTCCAAGGTGTACTACCGCCTGGGCGATGCGCTGCACCTGCCGTGGCTGCTGAGCCAGATCGATGCGCTGCAGGTCGATGGGCGCTGGCATGCGGTGGCCCGTGGCGTGCTGCGCGACGAACTGCAGGCCCACCTGCGGGCGTTGACCCTGCAGGCGCTGGCCTTGCCGGGCGACACCGCCGAAGCCAAGGTGGCCCGCTGGCTGGAGCGGGGCGATTCGGCGCTGCGCTTCACCCTGTCGATGCTGGACGAGGTGGCCGCGCAGAAGTCGCTGGATTATCCGACCGCCTCGGTGGCGGTGCAGCGGCTGTCGCAGCTGACGTAAGCGCGCCGGTTCCACGGCGCGGAGTTCAAGCACGGGGCAGGGCGCCAGCGCCTTGCCCCGTTTTTCGTTTGCGGCGGTGACGTTTGCCGCGCACGCCGCGCTATCCTTCGACGCATGACGTCTCCCCGCCTTGCCTTCCTGGCCAGCTCCGCCGAATCGGCGCAGCAGGCCCTCGCCAAACTCTCGGGCCGCTATGGCCAGCACGCCCCGGCCGAGGCCGACATCGTGGTAGCGCTGGGCGGCGACGGCTTCATGCTGCAGACCCTGCATCGCCACGGCCAGCTGGCCCGGCCGGTGTTCGGGATGAAGCTGGGCACGGTCGGTTTCCTGATGAACCACCATCGCGAAGAGGATCTGCTGGAGCGGATCGCCGCGGCCGAGCCGGCGACGCTGCGCCCGCTGGAAATGACCGCGCAGACCGAATCGGGCATCGAGGTGCAGTCGCTGGCCTATAACGAGGTCTCGCTGCTGCGCCAGACCCGCCAGGCCGCGCAGATGAGCATCGACCTCAACGGCCAGACCCGTGTGGAGGAAATGATCGGCGACGGCGTGCTGGTGGCCACGCCGGCCGGCAGCACCGCCTACAACTCTTCGGCGCATGGGCCGATCCTGCCGCTGGGCAGCAACACCATCGCCCTGACGCCGATCGCTCCGTACCGGCCACGTCGCTGGCGCGGTGCGATCCTCAAGGCCAGCACCGAGGTGAGGTTCCGGGTGCTCGATCCGCACAAGCGCCCGGTCAGTGCCACGGCCGACTCGCATGAATTCCGCGATGTCACCGAGGTGACCATCCGCGAGTCGCGCGATCGCACCGTGACCCTGTTGTTCGATCCGGAGCACAACCTGGAAGAGCGGATCTTCAGCGAACAGTTCGTGGTCTGACGCCATGGCCGACAACACGCCCCGCCTGCTTACCGTCGCGGTTACTTCACGCGCTCTGTTCGACCTGGAAGAAAGCCACGCGCTCTGGGAGGCGCAGGGCCTGGAGGCCTATGCGGCCTATCAGCGCGAACACGAAGACGACGTGCTCCCGCCGGGCGTGGCGTTCACCGTCGTGCGCAAGCTGCTGGCCTTGAACAAAGGCGCGCCAGACGACCAGCCCTGGGTCGAGGTGATCCTGCTGTCGCGCAACTCGGCCGACACCGGGCTGCGCATCTTCAATTCCATCCAGCACTACGGCCTGGATATCGTGCGCGCGACCTTCACCGCAGGCGAGCCGACCTGGCCGTACGTCAAGCCCTTCGGCACCGATCTGTTCCTGTCGGCCAATCCCGATTCGGTACGCAGCGCGCTGGCGCACGGCATCGCCGCGGCGACCATCCTGCCCAAGCCACCGGGCGAGCGCGCCGAGGAAGCCGCAGCGGCCGCTGGCGAGCTGCCGGCCGGACGCCTGTCCACGCAGCTGCGCATCGCCTTCGACGGGGATGCGGTGATCTTCGGCGATGAGAGCGAACGCATCTCGCGCGAGCAGGGCGTGGAAGCTTTTGGTCGCCATGAACGCGAGAAGGCGCGCGAGCTGCTTTCCGGGGGGCCGTTCCGCGGTTTCCTGTCGGCACTGCACCAGTTGCAGGCAGCATTCCCGCCGGGCGAGAACGCGCCGATCCGCACCGCACTGGTCACCGCGCGTTCCGCGCCTGCGCACGAGCGCGTGATCCGCACCCTGCGCGAATGGGGTGTACGCCTGGACGAAGCGCTGTTCCTCGGCGGCCGGCACAAGGGCCCGTTCCTGGCCGCGTTCGGCGCCGATATCTTCTTCGACGATTCGCAGCACAACATCGACAGCGCCCATCCGCATACGGCGGCCGGGCATGTGCCGCACGGTGTGGCGAACGAGTAGGGCGGTGGGCCTGTACGAGCGCCTGCTGACCTGCGCGCTTTCAGGGTCCTGGTCGGATCGAGGTTACCGATCGAGATCCAGCAGCGCCGATGCCACTGCATAGCGCGGACTGGTTGAGTCCAAACCACAATCCGGGCAGGTGCAGCAGCGCCAATCGCACACCGATCAGCGGGGCAGTTGGATATCCGTCAGCTTCCACACGATGCCTTGTCGATCAAACACGAAGGTCATCGGTTCGCGGCCATCATCGACGGTGCTGGTCGCGGTAAAGCGCGACAACGAGTTGTAGCGACCTTCTACCTGCCTGAGCGGCTCGGCCGGCCGCGGCGGACCATAGGTGTCGCCATTGGCGGTGTCGCCGCTGGCGCGTTTCCACACCGAGCGGCCCTGCAGGATCGCGGCGATGCCGGTGGGGGTCACCATCGCGTCGACGCCGATGCCGGCCGCGCCGCCGGCCAGCGACAGGGCGATGGCGCCCAGGAAGCTCGACTGTGCCTCGATGCCGGCCGCGCGTACGATGCGGTCCTGCAGCTGTGCGCGCAAATTGACGCGCAGCGTGGGGAAGTCGACATAGCGCTCCAGCTTGCCGGTGTCCTGCTCGGCCAGCGCGCTGCGGATGCCATGGATGGCGATGTAAGGCCCGGCCACGACGAAGCCGCCGAACGCCAGGAGCAGGACGAGCATCAGCGCAAGCCACTTTTTCATCGTCGACTCCTGCTCAGAATTCCAGGTCCAGCGCGGCGCACAGGTAATCGACGAAAGGTCCCAGCGCGGCCAGGTCGGCGGCGATGGTCTGGCGCAGCCTGGAGCCGGTCATGGTCTCATCGTCCAGCGAACGCCAGAACACGAAGTTCTTGTGCTTGAGATCTTCGATGAACTCGAACTCGGCCGGGAAGCCGCGCGGCGGCCGGCTCAGCATTTCGGCTTCCTCGAAATCGAATTTCTTCCGGAACGCCGGCGCATGCGCGGTGGCCTTCCAGGTCATGGGGTTGTCGAAGATGAACTGCCGCAGCTTGCGCAGGGTGTCGGGTTCGGGATGCCACAGGCCCGCGCCGACGAAGCTTTCGCCCGGCTGCAGGTGCAGGTAGAAGGACGGTGCAGGCACCTGTTTGCGGCGCTCGTGATACAGACGCGCGCCTTGCCACAGCTTGTAGGGCGATTTGTCGTTGGAGAAGCGCGCGTCGCGATAGATGCGGAACAGCGAACCGCCGACCGTTTTGGGATCGGAGCGGAACTTGTCGCTGACCGCGGCCAGGTCCGGTTGCAAATCGGTCAGCAGCTGCAGGAACGGCTGGCGCACGTGGTCTTCGTACTTGGCCTTGTTGGCGTTGAACCAGGTCTTGTCGTTGTGGCGTGCCAGCGCCTTGAGGAACTTGAAGCTGGCGTCGGAAAAGTAGGTGGCCATGCAGCGGTCGGTCTTGGTCAATGTCGGGGTGGAGGATGCGCCCGTGGCAGGCAAGCGGATGTGGACGCGCTCAGAGTCCGGCCTGCAGGGCGCGTCCGTAGGCTTCCAGCTGATCCAGCAGCACCAGCTTGCCGCCTTCTTCAGCGTGGCGGGCGCGCAGCCCGGCCAGTTCCTCGAAGAAACCGTCCAGGCTGTACTCGGAAGTGGTGCTGCCGCTGGCCAGGCGCTGGCGCCGATAATCGTCCCAGCGCGCCTGTTCGCCCGAATCCAGGGTCAGTGGCCAGTTGCGCGCGCGATAGCGGAACAGCAGCTCGTCCAGGCGCGGGTCCTTGAAGCCAAAAGCGCGCTCGCCCAGCTGCTGCGGCGGCGTGGCGCGCACATCGGCCAAGCGACGCTTGTCGCCGTCGGCCAGGAAGCCGTCATAGATCGAGGCATCGGGATCGGAAGGTTCGTGCGCGCGCTCACCGGCAAAGACCTGGCGGACTTTTTCGGCCACCAGCGGAGCGTGCGCGCGCAGCAGGGCGGCCTGGGCCTGCACTGCATCGGGATCGATGCCAAGGCGCTCGAAATCGGCCGGGCGCAGGTAGTTCCAGGGGACCAGCGCCGGGCAGCGATTGAGGTGGACTTCCTTGAGCGGCACGCGCCGCACGTCCTCGGGCAGGTCGGCACGCGGGGTGTAGAGCCGGTCGGCGATGTCCTGCGGATCCAGATCCAGCAATGCTTGGGCATCGCCGTCCAGGTCTAGCACGATGATGCGGCTATCGATGCGCGGATGGCGCGCCACCGGCAGCACCGGCGCGGCGCACATCCGACTGGCCGGATAGCGCATCGACACATGCAGCAGCGGTGTCATCGCCACCGTGTCCAGCAGGCTGGCGGCAAAGCGCTTGTTGCGCAGCTGCAGCGCGTAGTCCCACAGCCGCGGCTGCGCGCTGCGCATCGCACGCGCGATGCCCACGGTAGCGCGCACATCGGACATGGCTTCATGCGCATCGCCCGTGCGCACGTCGTTGGCCAGCGCCAGGTGCTCGAGCTTGAAGCTGGTCGCGCCATCCTCGCGCTTGGGCCATTGCACGCCTTCCGGGCGCAGTGCATGGAACAGGCGCGCCACGTCCAGCAGGTCCCAGCGGCTGTTGCCGCCGCGCCATTCACGCTCGTAGGGATCGAAAAAGTTACGGAACAGCCCGTGTCGCACGAACTCATCGTCGAAGCGCAGCGTGTTCCACCCCAGCGTGCAGGTTTCCGGACGCGCCATCTCCTCGAAGATGCGGGCGATGGCGTCGCATTCGGGCACGCCTTGGCTGAGTGCATGTTGCGGCGTGATGCCGGTGATCAGCGTGGCGATCGGCGAAGGCAGCAGGTCGTCGGCGGGTTTGACGTAGAAGGTGACCGGCTCTTCGACCGGATTGAGCGCCTCGTCCGTGCGTTGGGCGGCGAACTGCGCGATGCGCGTCTTCCGCGGATCCTGGCCGAAGGTTTCAAGGTCGTAGAACAGGAAGCTGGCAGGCATGTCCGGCGCCGTTGGCGGATGTGCGTGCATTGTAGGACGCCCGGTGCGGATGAGCCCTCGTCGCCGCGGCGCGAACAAGCCTCTCGTAGAGCGGAGCTTGCTCCGCTGCCTTTCGACCGGTTGGTTGGGAAGGCCCCAGCCGAGCGAGCTCGGCTCTACATAAAGCGGGTGCGCGTATTTCCTGAGCGGGTGCGCGTATTTCCTGAGGTTGCCTCGCGGGGCCCTGTAGAGCGGAGCTTGCTCCGCTGCCTTTCGACCCGTTGGTTGGGAAGGCCCAGCCGAGCGAGCTCGGCTCTACATAAAGCGGGTGCGCGTATTTCCTGAGGTTGTCTCGCGGGGCCCTGTAGAGCGGAGCTTGCTCCGCTGCCTTTCGACCGGTTGGTTGGGAAGGCCCCAGCCGAGCGAGCTCGGCTCTACATAAAGCGGATGTGCGTGCTGAAGGTGCTTCCGGGCTTCTATAGAGCGGAGCTTGCTCCGCTGGGGTTGTCCCGCGACCTGTCCGACAGGCAGCCGAGCAAGCTCGGCTCTACAAGATGCGATGCCTGCGATGCCTGCGCTGCCCGTCGCTCAGGCGACGTCTTCGAGCACCGGCAGCGCGTCCAGCACGCGCTGGTCCAGCGCGGTCCAGTCGATCGCGGACAGATCCGCGTGGCCATGGGTGGCCTCGCGCAAGAGCTGGCGCTGCACTTCGCTGCGCTCCAGCGCGACCGCGTAAGGAATGCGCATGAAGGTGACCATCGTGTAGTGCGGGATGAAGCGTCCCGGGTGGCGCTGTTGCAGCTGCTGTTCCAGCTGGCGCTGCAGCAGGAAGTCCGCATCGTCCACGCGATCGCGCATCTCGGTGTAGTTTTCCAGAGCCATGGCCTGGATCGCGGCGGCATTGGGTTGGCGCTCTGCCTCGAAGGCGGCGTAGGCACTGGCCAGGTCGTCCTGCGCCTCGAGCTGGGCAGCCAGCGCCACACAGTCCTCGAAGGCGCAGTTCATGCCCTGGCCGTGGAAGGGCACCATCGCGTGCGCCGCATCGCCCAGCAGTACCGCGCGGCCGCCCAGGTGCCAGCGATCCAGGTAGAGCGTGCCGAGCAGGCCCGGCGGGTGGTGCTCCCAGTCGCGCTCCAGGTGCGGGATCAGCGGCAGCGCATCGGGAAAATCCCGTTCGAACAGCGCCCGTGCCTCGGCGCCACTGCGTACCATGGCAAAGCTGGTCGGCCCGGTGTTGGGCAGGAACAGGGTGACGGTGAAGGTGCCTTCGTCGTTGGGCAGGGCGATGCACATGTAATCGCCGCGCGGCCAGATGTGCAGCGCGTTGGGCTCGATGCGGAAGCTGCCGTCCGGCGCCGGCGGGATCTCCAGCTCCTTGTACGAATGGCCGAGGAACTCGCCGCGCTCGCCCAGCCAGCAGGCGCGGTTCATCGCCGCGCGCAGGGCGCTGCCCGCGCCGTCGGCGCCTATGAGCGTGTCGAAGCGGATGTCGTGCGGCGAATCGTCGCGGTCGTCGATGAAGCGTGCATAGCCGGCGGCGAAGTCGACCGTGTGCAGGCGCCGGTAGAAATGGATCTTCGCGCCGGCGCTTTCGGCCAGGTCGAGCAGGGTGACGTTGAGGTCGGCGCGATGGATCGACCAGATCACCTCACTGTCGTCGCGGCCGTAGCGCTGCAGCTGCTCGCCGCCATTGGCGAAATGGATCATGCGTCCGCGCATCATCACCGCGCGCGCCATCACCGCGTCCTCGGCATCGGCCTGGCGCAGCGCATGGCGCCCGCGCTCGGCCAGGGCCAGGTTGATCGAGCGGCCCGATTCGTAGCCTTTGACGCGCGGATCGCCGCGGCGCTCGTACACGGTGACCTGCCAGCCGCGACGCGCCAACAGGATGGCGAGCAGGCCGCCGGCCAGCCCGGCGCCGATGATGGTGATGGAGCGCGAGGATGTGTTCAATGCAAAGCCTTCGGGGGAAAGGACCGGACCGGCGGCGACGTGCTCAGACGCCGCGCCACATCTCCACTTCTTCCACGAAGCGGTAGACGTCCTTGAAGCTGTTGTACAGCGGCACCGGCGAGATGCGGATCACGTCCGGCTCGCGCCAGTCGCCCAGCACGCCCACCGACACCAGGTAATCGAACAGCTCGCGGCCCTGCTCACGGCCACCGCACACGCGCAGCGAGAGCTGGCAGCCGCGGCGCTCGGGCTCGGCCGGGGTGATGATCTCCAGCGTGTCCAGCAGACGCGCCTCGATCAGTTCTTCCAGGAAGCTGGTGAGCTTTTCGGACTTGGCACGCAGGGCGGCCATGCCGCCGGCCTTGTCGACCAGCTCCAACGCGGCCAGCAGCGGCGCCAACGCCAGCACCGGGGGATTGCTCAGCTGCCAGCCTTCAGCGCCGGGCGTGGGCTTGAACTCGGGCGCCATCAGGAAGCGGGTTTCCTTTTCGTGGCCCCACCAGCCGGCAAAGCGCGGCAGGTCGGCGTGCGCGTGGCGCTGGTGCACAAATGCCCCGGCCACCGCGCCCGGCCCGGCGTTGAGATATTTGTAATGGCACCACACTGCGAAATCGGCATTGGCGTCGTGCAGGGCCAGCGGCAGGTTGCCTACTGCATGGGCCAGGTCGAAGCCAGCCACTGCGCCGGCGGCATGGGCCAGGCGGGTGATCTGCGCCAGGTCGAACGCCTGGCCGGTGCGGTACTGCACGCCCGGCCACAGCACCAGAGCGACGCGATGGCCGTGCTCGGCCAGCGCTGCTTCGATGGCCTCCATCGAGATGGTGCCTTCGGCTTCGTCTGGCGCTACCTCGATCAGGTCGGTCTCGGGGTTGAAGCCATGGAAGCGGATCTGCGATTCCACCGCATGCCGGTCCGACGGAAACGCGCCGGCTTCCATCAGGATCGCGGGCCGTTGTGACGTAGGCCGGTAGAAGCTGACCATCATGAAGTGCAGGTTGGCGGTCAAGGTGTTCATCGCCACCACTTCGCCCGGCAGCGCACCGACGATGCGGGCCAGCGGCTCGCGCACCTGCTCGTGGTAGGTCATCCACTGCGCCTGGCCGCGGAAATGGCCTTCCACCGCCTCGTGCGCCCACTTGTCCAGCACCTGTTCGACGGCCTTGCGCGCGCCGCGCGGCTGCAGGCCCAGCGAATTGCCGCAGAAGTACGCCTGATCGGTGTTCTTGTGCTTGGGCAGCAGGAACTCGTGGCGAAAGTTGCGCAGCGGGTCGGCGGCGTCCAGGGCGATGGCGTAGGTGCGGGAAAGCGCGTCGTTCATTGGTGCGGGCATCGAAGGCGGGAAGGGCAGGTCCGCTGCTGGACGGGCGAGGAACCAAGCATGTGGGAGGAACGGCACGCACTGAACGTGCCGGATGTCGGTGTGCCGAAGTCTAACCGGGCGCCGCGCGGGTCGCCGTGGCGCCGGTCCTGTTTCCCGGTGTGCTGCCACGCCGCAACAGGTGGGTGAGCGTGTCCAGGCTGTCGGCGATGCGGTCGCTGGCATCGAGCAGCGCGTAGGCCACCTCGATGCTGTGCGGGACGGCCTGGGCCAGCTTGCGTTCGTGGGGGCGCAGTGCGGGAATCTCGGAAAACTTGCCACGCTGGCGCAGCAAGCGCACCTGCGCCGCCAGCGCTGCATCGACCGCGGCGGTGAAGTCGGTCAGCGCCGGCAGCTCCGGCATGGTCGCGCCTTCGCGCAGCTGCGCTTCAAGCGTGAGCGGGGCGCGCATCAGGCGGGTGGCATTGGCCAGCAGCGATTCGGCCAGTTCGGCCTCGTCGCGGTTGCCCTTGCGGCGCGGCTCGGCCTTGAGCCGGTCGATGGAGGCCTGGACGTTGGTGCGCGCGGCGCGGGCCGCGCTGCGGGTTTCGTCCAGCACGTCCACGCGCCCGGCCAGCAGCGCGGTCAGGTGGCGCTGGTCGGCTTCGAGCAGCGTGGCAAACGCGGTGCGCGTGCGCTTGCCCTCCCAGGTCGGCCAGGCCGCATAGGCCAGCATCGCCAGCGCGCTGCCGATCAGGGTGGCGACCACGCGGGCGCTGAGCGCCTCACCCGGCGCGTAGCCTTCGAAGGACAGCAGCATCACCAGCATGCCGGTCAGCAGGGCCACGCCCAGGCCGTAGTTCATCTGCGCGGTCAGGCGGAAGCCGAAGCAGAACAGCCACAGCAACAAGAGCCGCACCACCGTGCCGTCCATCGCGTAATGGATCAGCGCGGTACCGACCAGCAGCCCGGCCAGGGTGCCGGCCACGCGCCCGGCGCCGAAGCTCAGGGTGCCGCCGAAATCGGGCTTGAGCACGATCGCGGTGGTCATCGGGATCCAGGTGCCGTGCGGCAGCTGCAGGGTGCGTTCCAGCAGCAGCGCGATCACCAGGCTGGTGCCGCAGCGCAGGGCATGGCGGAAGGCGACCGAAGACAGCTGGAGATTGGCCCTGAGCGTGATCCAGGGCGAGTTGGGGCGCAGCGCCGGCGGCAGGCGCGCTTCGGCCTGCTGGGCCTTGATCTGGCCCGCGCTGCTGGCCCAGTAGCCGTTGCGCACCAGCGCGCGCAGCTGGCCGGCCAGGCCCGCCGCGCGTCCGGTGGCCAGGCGCAACAAGCGCTGGTCGCGGGTCTTCTGGGCGCTGGCGCGCGCGCTCTCCAAGGCCGGACCCAGGGCCTGCAGCTTGGCGACGTCGTCCTCGGCCCGGGTCGGCGCGGTGGCCTCGCGCATCGCGCCGGACAGATGGTCCAGCACCAGCGCGGCCTGCTTGAGCAGGGTCTCGATCAGTTCGCGGGCCGTGGCGTCTTCCAGGCGCGCATGCACGTCGGCCAGGGCGAGCAGGTCGATGCGCACGCGTTCGCAGACCTCGGCCATGATCCGGAACGACTGCAGCGCCACGCCGCGCGTGTGGTGCTGGCCGTGCAGCAGCACCAGTGTGTCTTGGGCGGCCTGCAGGGTCGGCGAGGGCAGGCTGGCGTCGGGCCGGGTGCGCGCGGTGATCGCCAGTTGCTGGAGAATGGTGGCCAGGGCGAAGCGCTCGGGCCGGTAGCGCTGCAGCGGCCAGGCCGCCACCGCCATCAGCATCTGCAGCAGGCCGCCGGCGAAGATCAGCGCGGCCACGCCGGGTGCCTGCGCGGGCGCCACGCCCATGTTGGCGCAGACCATCATCAGGATCATGCTGGCCAGGCCGTTGCGCGCGGCCAGCGGCCCCAGCGAGACCACCAGCCCGCCGGCGAATCCGAACACGAACACCGCCACCACCAGGACCGCCGTGTGCTGGCCGACCAGGATGCCAACGCCGGCCGACAGTCCGGCGATCAGCGCGGTCAACAGCATCCGCCGCATGCGCAGCGCGTAGGCGCCGGGTTGGTCGGCAAACATGGTCTGCAGCGCGCCGATGGCCATCCCCAGGCCAAGGGCCGGTGCATCCAGCCACACGCCGATGGCCAGCGGTGCGAACACGGCGAAGGAGTTGCGCAGTGCCACCCGCACCGGGATGTCGCGGGGTTTGAGGCGGAGCAGGGCGCGCAGCACGGGTTGGCCGGCTCAGGTGTCCGGCATCACGTAGCGCTCGGGCGCCGGATTGACGTGGCCGCAGGCCTTGCAGGTGCGATGTTCCAGCGAGGCGTAGAAGCGGTCGAACACCGGCGGAAAGTCGGTCTCGATGTTGCGCAGGTGAAAGAATTCTTCGTAGAGCTTGTGGTTGCAGGCTTCGCAGAACCACAACAGGCCATCGTCCTCGTGCGCCAGGCGCCGGCGCTCGACCACCAGCCCGACCGAGCCTTCCATGCGCTGCGGCGAATGCGGCACCCGCGGCGGCAGCAGGAAGATCTCGCCGGCGCTGATCGGGATGTCGCGGACCGCGCCGTCCTCCTGGATGCGCAGGATCATCTGGCCTTCGAGCTGGTAGAACCACTCCGGGCCTTCATCCCAGTGGTAGTCGGTGCGGATGTTCGGCCCGCCTACCACCATCACGATGAAGTCGCCCGCGTAGATCACCTTGTTGCCCACCGGCGGCTTGAGCAGGTGCCGGTGTTCCTCGATCCAGGCCTGCAGGTTGAGCGGGGCGGGCAGCATGGGGTTCCTCCCGGAAACGGTTGGGGGAGCGCAGTTATTCGTCGCGCTTGCCGGACACCGGCATGGCGGCCAGCGCGCGTTCGTAGGCCGGCTGCAGCTCCTCAGGCGCCGACACATCCATGCCCAGCGCGCGCACGCGGCCATCGGACAGGCTGTAGCACCAGCCATGCACGGCCACCGACTGTCCGCGCGACCAGGCGTCCTGCAGGATGGTGGTGTGGCAGACGTTGGCGACCTGCTCGATCACGTTCAGTTCGCACAGGCGTGCGTGGCGCAGCGACTCGGTTTCGACCTTGGCCAAGCGCTCGGCGTGCTTGCCGCTGACATCGCCCACGTGGCGCAGCCAGTTGTCGACCAGGCCCATGCGCTTGCCGGTCATGCTGGCGTGGACGCCGCCGCAGCCATAGTGGCCCACGATCAGGATGTGTTCGACCTTCAGCACGTCGACGGCGAACTGGATGGTGGACAGGCAGTTGAGGTCGCTGTGCACCACCACGTTGGCCACGTTGCGGTGGACGAACACTTCGCCCGGATCCAGGCCCAGGATCTGGTTGGCCGGCACGCGCGAGTCGGAGCAGCCGATCCACAGGTAACGCGGGGATTGCTGTTGGGAGAGGCGCTTGAAGAAGCCAGGGTCCTCCTGCCGCATCCGGTCGGACCACTGCTGGTTGTTGCCGAGGAGATCGTCGAGTTCGCTCATGGGCGCGATTATCGCAGATGCGTCCCTGCCGAAGCACGAATGGACACCGTGCCGCCCTACGGTCGCTCGCGCGTGCTGGGAGCCCATGCGTCGCGGGAGCCGCTCCAGCGGCGGGCATTCGCGGCAGCCCTACATTGCCACTCAAGCGGCTCCGGCCAAGCGCGGGATTGCCGGTCAGCGCTGGCAGTGCGGGCAGTCATACAGCCGGCGGCCCGCCAGTTCACGGCGGCGCACGAGGCCGCCACAGTCCGGGCAGGGCTCGCCGGCGCGGTCGAACACCTTGAAGGCAAAGCCCTCGGGGGTATCGGTGATGTAGTCGGCGCGCATGCCGGTGGCCTTGCGGATGCCGCGGCTGCGGTAGCTGCGGCGCGGCACCTCCAGCAGGGCCTTGGCCAGCAGCTTGCGCTCGTCCACCGACAGGCCGGCCGCATCGCGGGTCGGCGCGATCCCCGCTTCGAACAGGACCTCCGAGCGCAGGTAGTTGCCCATGCCGGCCAGGAAGCCCTGGTCCAGCAACAGCGCCGCCAGCGACATGCGCATGAAGCGCGGCTCCTGCAATCGTTTGGCCACGGCTGTCGGGGTGAACTGCTTGTCCAGGACGTCCGGCCCGAGCTTGGACAGGAATGGATGCCGGTCCAGCTCCTGGTTCTTCCACAGCGCGATGTCCGAGGCCGAGTACAGCAGGATGGCGGCGTCTTCGGTTTCCAGCGCCACGCGCAGGCTGCGGGTGGTCTCGGGACGCTCGCCGGCCTTGGCGATCATCCACACGCCATAGAGCTGGTTGTGGGTGTAGAGCGTGGTGCCGTTGTCCAAGCGGGTCAGCATGGCCTTGCCATGGGTATCGATGGCGGTGATACGACAGCCGACCAGCGTCTTGGCCTTGCCCTTCAACGCAGGCGGATAGAACCAGACCCGCTCCAACGGTTGACCGCCCACGGCCTTGAACAGGCGATCGGCAGCGCGGCGGATTTCGGGACCTTCAGGCATATACGCATTGCAGCACACTGTTTGTACGGGGGGTGTAGAGCGTCTGGCAGATATCCGGTACGGTCGGCTCCGCGCGATCTTCCAGGCACGGCCATCCCGGCCTGCTTCCGGAGTCATCGCATGTCCTGTATCCGCATTGCCGCCGCCGCCGCGCTGCTGGCCCTGGCCGGCCTGGCGGCCTGTCCCGCCTACGCCCAGAGCATGGCCTGCACCAAGCCTTTCCAGAAGTACGGCACGATCTCGCTGCCGACGTATTACTCCGGCGCCACCGGCAGCGTGATCGTGCCGGCCGGCTTCCGGCTGAAGATTGAATACATCAGCGCTTCGGTGACCATCGAGCCCAGCGGGCGCCCGGCGTTCCAGGTCGGCCTGACCGGCAGCGGTGGCTATGGCTGGTTCGACCTGCCGGTGAGCCAGGGCTATAACGTCTACGACCGCCAGACCAGCCAGGCGGTGAGCTTCTATGCCGAGCCCAATTCAGTGGTGAACGTCACCGTCTACCGCGGCAACGCCGTCACCACCGCGACCACCGGCCGCTACATGGTCAGCGGCTGCCTGATCCCGGTGTAGGCGCCGGCTAGATCGACTGCATCCGTCCGCCATCCACGGCCAGGCTGACGCCGGTGATGTAGCCGGCGGCCGGACTGGCCAGGAAGGCGATGGCCGCGGCGACTTCGGACGCCGCAGCGATACGCCGCAGCGGGATGTTGGCCGCCAGGCCGTCGAGGGCGTCCTGCACCGTACCGCCGCTGTCCTTGATCCGGTCCTGGAGGATGTGTTCGATCCGCGCGGTACGGGTGTAGCCAGGCAGCACGTTGTTGACGGTGATGTTGTCCGGGCCGAGTTCACGCGAAAGCGTCTTGGCCCAGCCGGCCACCGCGCCACGCGTGGTGTTGGATACGCCCAGGTTGGGGATTGGTTCGTAGACCGAGGTGGACACGACATTGACGATGCGGCCCCAGCCGGCCGCGCGCATGCCCGGCAACACCGCCTGCACACGGGTCTGGTTGGCCAGCAGGTGGTTGCGGAACGCCGTGAGGTAGGCGTCCAGATCGGCCCCGGCCGCGGTGCCGCCGGGTGGGCCGCCGCCGTTGTTGACCAGGATGTGCACGGGCCGCTCGAGCGCCAGCGCAGCCACGGTATCCGACAGCGCCTGGGTCTGGCCGTCATCACCGACGCGCCAACCATGCACCTGGCCTTCGATCACCACCGGCAGCGCGGCCACGACCTGTTGCAGTGCCGCTTCGCGCCGGGCCAGGACGGTGACATCGGCGCCGAGCAGGGCCAGTTCGATGGCCGCAGCCTTGCCGATGCCATCAGAGGCGCCGCACACCAGCGCGTGCTTGCCGGAAAGATCCAGGTCCATGAGAAAGCCTTGTTGCGAAACAGGACCGTCTGGATAACGCAGCGGACGCCAGCGCGCAATGCGCCCGGCGTCAGGACTGTTGCGTGGGCGGACGCATCAGCACGGCCACGGCGCTGGCGTCGGGTTGGCCGCGCGAGGCCAGATCGTCCGCGACGGCGGCGATGTTGGCGGCTGGATGGTTCTGGCTGAGCTTGAACTTGAGGATCGTGCGCGTCACCCGCAGGCGGAAACCCACGATCCCCCGCAACTGGCGCAGGTGATCGTCGCGCTCGGGTTCGAAGCGCCAGTCGCTGCCGACCGAGGTTTCGAAATGCACGCTCAGGCGCTGGACCAGGTCGGCCAGCGCGGCGGTCTGGTCGAACACTTCCAGCGTGCCGTGCAGGTGGGCGACGGCGTAATTCCAGGTCGGCACGCGCGCGGCAGCGTCCTTGTCCGGATACGCCGAGGGCGAGACGTAGGCGTGTGGCCCGTGGATCACGGCCAGCGCCTGGCCAAGATGGCGTGCCTGCGGGTTGGGTCTGGCCCAGTGGCCTTCCAGCAGGATGTCCTCGCCATCTCGCGTGTACAGCACCGGCAGGTGGTTGACCTGCGGACTGCCTTCGCCATCGACCGTGACCAGGGTGATGAACGGATCGCGCGCGATCAATGCATCGAGCTGGCGTAGATCGTCTTCGGCGAAGGCGCAGGGCAGGTACACCGCAATCTCAGGCGCGGCGGCCCAGCGACTGCACCATCAGCGGCTGCAGTTCGGCATCACTCTCGGCGTAGGGCGGCACGATCTCATGGAGCGAAAAACCGCGACGCAGCGCGTCTTCCTCGTCCAGGCCATCGAAGGCCACGAACTCGGCGTCGAACAATGCCGCGCGGGCGCTGTCTTCGCTGTCGTAGGGCAGGGTATTGCCGTCGCTGTCCAGGACTTCGGCAGTACCGAAATCCTTGATCCGCAGGCGCGCCCAGATCAGCGTCATGCCCAGGCTGGCCAGCCACCACTGGGTGTGTGTCGTGTCGTTCATTTCAACATCTCGAAAGTCAGCCACAGCAGGCCAGCCAGGCCCAGGCCGCCGACGATCACGGCCACGGAAATCCGCGCCGGTGTTGCCAGGCCGCTGAGCGAGCGGTCGCCCGTGCTGCGGTAGTCGCCGCGCATCAGCCATCCCAGCGCCGCAGGTTTCATGAAGGCGCCCGGCCCGAAACGCGTGCTGATGTCCGGGTGCCGGTCGCGCACGTGGATCAGCGTCAGCGGCCAGAAGATCACGAAGGCGCAGAAGCCGGCGATCGCTGAGGCCACGAACAGCAGGGCGAAGAACAGGATCACGCCAGGATCAGCCGTGTCACCGACGGGGCGGCGACCGAGCAGGCCGCCAGCACCGTGGCCCAGATCAGTGGCATGCGCAGGCGACGCATCGCCGCGGTGACGTCCGGGTCGGTCTTCAGCCGCTTGGCATCAACGCCCTGCTGCTGCTTGAGGGTCAGCAGGCGCTGCAGCTTGAGACTGCGGGCGATCCCCACCAAGCCGCACACGAACGCACCGACGCCCACCACGAAGGTCACCGACTGCACGATCAGTTCCGTGGACATTGCCTAGAACTCCGCGTTGCCAGGCGCGCGCGGGTAGGGGATCGCGTCGCGGATGTTGGACAGGCCGCACACGTAGACCACCAGGCGCTCGAAGCCCAAACCGAAGCCGGCGTGCGGCACCGTGCCGTAGCGGCGGAAATCGCGATACCAGCCGTAATGCGCCGGGTCCAGGCCGAACTGGCCCATGCGTGCGTCCAGCACGTCCAGGCGCTCTTCGCGCTGGCTGCCGCCGATGATCTCGCCGATGCCAGGCGCCAGCACGTCCATCGCCGCCACGGTCTTGCCGTCATCGTTCAGGCGCATGTAGAAGGCCTTGATGTGCTCGGGATAGTTGGTCACCACCACCGGGCGGCCGACGTGTTCCTCGGTCAGCCAGCGCTCGTGCTCGGTCTGCAGGTCCAGGCCCCATTCGACCGGGAAGTCGAACTTCTTCTTGGCGTCCTGCAATAGCTTGATCGCATCGGTGTAATCGATGCGCTCGAACGGCGCGTTGATGAAGGCTTCCAGTTTGGTGATCGCGGTCCTGTCCACGCGCTCGGCGATGAAGGCCAGGTCGTCGGCGCGCTCGTCCAGCACGGCCTTGAACAGGTACTTCAGGAAGTCCTCGGCCAGGTCCGCGTTGGCGGCCAGGTCGTTGAAGGCCACTTCCGGCTCGATCATCCAGAACTCGGCCAGGTGGCGGGTGGTGTTGGAGTTCTCG
>JBIIHJ010000297.1:0-5140 GCA_044235875.1 Pseudoxanthomonas sp. | reverse complement strand
AGCGCCGCGTGCAGACCTCACCCAGGATCATGAAGGTCGCCGTGCCGTGACCGAAGCATTCGTGGATGTTCGGACAGCTGGCTTCCTCGCACACCGTGACCAGGCGGTTCTCGCGCAGCTTGGCCTTGAGGTTGGCCACGGCATTGCCCGACGGGATGCGCACCCGGATCCAGGACGGCTTGCGCAGTACCGGCGCTTCGGCAAACTGGACCGGCGAACGGCCGATCTTGTCGCCGCCGAGCTGCTTGGCACCGGTTTCCAGCGGCGCGGCGGGCGCCGCCGAGGTGACGACCTGGAGCGGAATCTGGCGGGGTGCGGAGGTTTCCATGGCGCCATTCTATCGCCTGGCCCCTGGCCACGCTTCGGGCGGTGTCCCAAGGGACGGAACGCAGCGATGCAGGCGGGCAGGGCTTGAAAGGTGGCCAGCCCTTGAACGACGGGCACAAAAAAGCCCGCAACAGCTTTCGCCAATTGCGGGCCTGCTCCCTCCCCCACGTCGGGATGCGGGTCAATCCTGCGCCCGGCTCCCCCACATTGCACGCTGCACTGCAAAAATGACGCCTGCTGTCGGCTGAACGTGGCTCACTCCAAATACGGGCTTTGCGCGTCGTACCAGCGTTTGGCGCCCACCACATGAAACTGGTGCTGGCCGCCACGCAGCTCCACCGCCGTGCCCAGCACGCCCCAGCGTGCGTAGAGGTCGCCCTGCGGCTTGGCCCGATCCTTCAGCCGAAAGCGCCCGAGCAGGTCGAAGCGGTCGTTGCTCGCATCGATCCGGTCAAGCACCAGGTCGCGACGCTGCCAGCGGACCTGGGCCTTGGCCTGCACATTGCCGGCGTCCACCAGCTTGACCATCCACTTGGGGTAATCGCGGTCCTGAGAGAACAGGTCCAGCAGGAAACCGACATCCTTCATCCGCGCCGCGATGTCACCGTCCACGGCCAGGCGCTTGCCGGCCATGTCCAGCTGCGCCCGCGGCAGGTCCACCTGCGCCCACCACCCACTGCGGCTGTTGCCGGCATGGGCGAAGCTGACGTTCTTCAATGCGACCTGGCTGCCGTCCACGCGGAAGCGTTGCTTGACCAGGTCCGCGCGCTGCAGCTTGAGGTCCATGTCCACGTCACTGCGCATCGCGATGCCGGCCACATGCACCGCCGCGCCGCGTCCGGCGATGCGGACCCGGCCGTTGCCGGCGTTGCCTGCGGCATCCAGTGCCAGCGTGCCGGTCAAAGTGCCCGAGCCGCCATCGAAGCGCAGGTGATCGTTGGGCAGGAAGCGGTTGTAAGCGCGCAGGTCCGGCACGCGCGCGTTCTGGAAACTGGCCTGGCCCTGCAGCGACTGCCGCGCCTTGGCCAGATCCGGGTCGCTTTCGGTGTGCAGCTTCAGATCATTGCCCTGGATGTAGGGGCGCTTGAGATCGTCCAGCGCAGCGACGCTGAATTCGGTCATGGCCACGTCCACGATCGAGCGCGTGCCGCCGCGCGCACCGGCCTTGATCTGGGCGTGGGCGCTGGCAGCGCCGGTCACGCGTTGGCCCAGCATGTCGGCCTGTGCCTGCACGCGCGGCACATCCACGCGGCTGCCCGGCGCCAGCACGCCGTGGTCGAGGGTGAGGTCGCCTTCGACCCGGCCGGCGCCTTCCAGCGTCAGCCAGGGCACATTGACGAACAGCGACGTCACCCACTTGAGCGAACTGAACTGCCACTGCCCCGCCACGCGTCCGGAGATGCGCGGCAGGAGAGTGCGCATTTGCCTGAGCGGGATCTGCGTGCCGTCAACCTTCAGATCGGTCTGCAACGCCAGCACGCCATCGACCTGGGCTGGCATGTCGGCCTTCAGGTGCAGGTCCTGATCGATGGACAGCTGCGCGGCCAGGGTGCTGTCGTGCACCTGACCGTGCAGATCGGTGATGGTCACCGGCATGCGCCAGGACAACGCGCCGCCTGGCTGCAGTGCGGCCTTGGCCCAGGCCAGCGAGCCCTGCACGTGGCCCTTGCCAGGCTGCAAATGCAGCTCGAGCTTGCCGGCGTCGCTCTGGCGCGCGGTCAGCGCAGGAGTGTCTGCATCAACGTTGAGTCCGATCCGGACAAAGCGCAGCTTGTCGATGCCTACGGCCTGATCGCGCGTGACCGGCGACATGGCGAACTGGGCGTCCAGCAGCGCGTTCTGCAACAACGCCACGTCGTCCTGCATCAGGCGCGCACGCTGGAATTTGGCGGTCGATGGCAACAGCTCGGACGGGCCGCCGCGCAGGCGTTTGGTGAAGCCGACCTTGGCTTGCCCCTCGCCTTCCAGCACCAGCGCGTGGAAGCGCCCGCCGTGGATGCTGTCGCTGGTGATCGAAGGGAAATTGAGCAGCCAGCCACCGGGGCGCTGCACCGGCGCAGGCATTTCGTCGGCCACGCGCTGGACATCGCCGGTGACATCGGTCACCTGCAGCCGCGGCACGTACAGCTGCTTGCCCAGCAGTGCGGTCAGCGCGATGTGGCCGCTGACCTTGTCGGCCTGCAGCGTCCACACCGTGCGCCCGACGTGCCCACGCATGGACACTTTCCACAACACCACTTCGCCGGGCCACCAGGTCAGCGCCCGGCCCCAGTGCATGGTGAATTTTTCAGGCTTGCGGTTGACGCTCCACGGACCCAGCGCGCTATTGAGGTAGAGGTTGCCCAGCACCGCGTACAGGGCATAACAGACCAGCAGCGTCCACAAGATGCGGCGCAGCCAGCGACGGCGGGCGAAAACGGTTTGAGGGCGCGCGGGCGGCGAAACAGGGGCATTCATCGGCGGCAGCATGCCCGAGGCGCGTGATCGCCGCGTGTGGTGTCATCGGGCTGCCGCAGCGGCCCGATGACCCACGCGACGGTCATGCGGCCTGCGACACCGCACGCGCACGACGCGTGCGCACGGCGGCAGCCAGTCGTTCCAGCACTGCGACCGAGTCGTCCCAGCCGATGCACCCATCGGTGATGCTCTGTCCGTAGGTCAGCGGCTGGCCTTCGACCAGGTCCTGGCGGCCGGCGACCAGATGGCTTTCGACCATCACGCCCACGATGCGTGACTCGCCATCTTCGAGTTGGGCGGCGATGTCCTGGATCACGGCCGGCTGGTTTTCCGGCTTCTTGCTGCTGTTGGCGTGGCTGGCGTCGATCATCAGGCGCGCGTCCAGGCCGGACTTGCCCAGCACCTCGCTGGCGGCCTGCACGCTGGCCGCATCGAAGTTGGGCGCCTTGCCGCCGCGCAGGATCACGTGGCAATCCGGGTTGCCGGTGGTCGAGGCGATTGCCGACTGGCCATCCTTGGTGACGGCCAGGAAATGATGCGGATGCGACGCCGCGCCCACGGCATCGACCGCGATCTTGACGTCACCGCTGGTGCCGTTCTTGAAACCCACCGGGCATGACAGGCCGCTGGCCATCTCGCGATGGATCTGGCTCTCGGTGGTGCGCGCGCCAATGGCGCCCCAGGCCACAAGGTCGGAGATGTACTGCGGCGAGATCACATCCAGATACTCGCAGCCGGCTGGCAGGCCAAGCGCGTTGATGTCGCGCAACAGGCCGCGTGCCAACGCCAGGCCTTCGTTGATGCGGAAGCTGCCGTCCAGGTGCGGGTCGTTGATCAGACCCTTCCAGCCCACGGTGGTGCGCGGCTTTTCGAAGTACACGCGCATGATGATCTCCAGTTCGCCACCCAGCGCATCGCGCAGCGGGCGCAGGCGCTGCGCGTATTCGATCGCCGCCTTGGGGTCGTGGATCGAGCACGGACCGATCACCACGGCCAGGCGGTCGTCGCGGCCGTGCAGGATCTCGTGCAGCGCGCTGCGCGCGTTGGAGACGGTGTCGGAGACCGCGTCATCGCAGGGAAATTCCTCGATCAGCTCGGCCGGGGTGGCAAGCGGTTCGATCTTGCGGATGCGCAGGTCTGAGGTCAGCGGGGCCATCTGGAGAGTCTCTTGTCGTCGTGTCTTGAAGTGGAGGCTGAAGCAAGCTGGCAACAAAAAAGCCGCCAGGTTTGCTGGCGGCTTTCGGGATGCGTCTGAAGGGTTTCTTCAGGGTGAACGCGCTCCTTCCTCCGCCGTGGGCTTCGGAAACCAAAAGTAATAGCGGGCGCGGCAGGCGTTCATTGGGTGCCTTGATACCACGACTTTTTCCGCAGCGCGAATGTTTCATGCGCAACTCAAGCCGAGACGGCGCCCCAAAAAAAGACCCCGCCTTGCGGCGGGGTCCTTTGTGCGACGTTGCAGCGGAGGGACGCTGCGGGATGGATCAGAAATCCATGCCGCCCATGCCGCCGCCCTGCGGCATCGCCGGCTCGTCCTTCTTCGGCAGCTCGGCCACCACCGCTTCGGTGGTGATCGCCAGGCCGGCGACCGATGCAGCATGCTGCAGGGCCGAACGGGTGACCTTGGTCGGGTCCAGGATGCCGAAGGCGATCATGTCACCGAACTCGCCGGTGGCCGCGTTGTAGCCGAAGTTGCCTTCGCCTTCCTTGACGCGGTTGACCACGACCGACGGCTCTTCGCCGGCGTTGGCCACGATCTCGCGCAGCGGGGCTTCCAGCGCGCGACGGGTGATGGCGATACCCAGGTCCTGGTCCGGGTTGATGCCCTTCAGGCCTTCGACGGCCTTCAGTGCACGGATCAGGGCCACGCCGCCGCCCGGGACCACGCCTTCTTCCACTGCAGCGCGGGTGGCGTGCAGGGCGTCTTCGACGCGGGCCTTCTTTTCCTTCATCTCGATCTCGGTCGATGCGCCGACCTTGATCACGGCCACGCCGCCGGCCAGCTTGGCCACGCGTTCCTGCAGCTTCTCGCGGTCGTAGTCCGAAGAGGTCTCTTCGATCTGCGCCTTGATCTGCTTGATGCGCGACTCGATGCCTGCGGTGTCGCCGGCGCCGTCGATGATGGTGGTGTTTTCCTTGGTGATCTGGATCTTCTTGGCGCGGCCCAGATCGTTGATCGTGGCCTTCTCCAGCGACAGGCCCACTTCCTCGGACACCACGGTGCCACCGGTCAGCACGGCGATGTCTTCCAGGATCGCCTTGCGACGGTCACCGAAGCCAGGCGCCTTGACGGCGGCGACCTTGACGATGCCGCGGATGGTGTTGACCACCAGGGTCGCCAGGGCTTCGCCCTCGACTT
>JBIIHJ010000051.1:0-16739 GCA_044235875.1 Pseudoxanthomonas sp. | reverse complement strand
CGCGCTGCGGCCTGCGCTGCTTGCCAGTGCATTGTTGTCTGCCCTTCCCGCCCTGGCCCAGCAGGCCGTTGCCGAACAGGACGCGACCACGCTCGATGCCGTCACTGTCACCGGCGAGAAGGCCAACCGCTCACTGCAGGACACCACCTCCAGCGTGGTGGTCACCACCACCGCGCGGATCGAGCAGGAAAACCTGCTCAGCCTGTCGGACCTGATCAATCGCACCCCCAACGTCACTCCGATGTACGGCCAGCGTGGTTTCACCATCCGCGGCATCGCCGACGAGTCCGGCGCGCCCAACCCGCTGGCCACGGTGTACCTGGACGGCGCCGCCCAGCCAGGCCAGCGACAGCGGCCCGACCGATCTGTGGGACATCGCCCAGGTCGAGCTGTTCCGCGGCCCGCAGTCCACCATCCAGGGCCAGAACGCATTGGCCGGCGCGATCGTGATGCGCAGCGAGGACCCGACCATGGACTGGCGCGGGCGCGCCCGGGTCTTGCTGTCCGATCCATCCGACCGGCGCACGGCCTTGGCCGGCGGCGGGCCGCTGATTGCCGACGAGCTCGCCTTCCGGGTGGCGGTCGAACATCGCGACTTCGACGGCGATATCCGCAACACCACCCGCGACACCGGCGAGGACGCCGTGCGCTCGACCACTGCACGGGCCAAGCTGCTGTGGACGCCCAAGGCGATCGAGGGCCTGACCACGCGCCTGACCTTTACCCGCGACGACCGCGACGGCCCCTACATGTACGCCTACGCGCGTAGCGACGTGCCGGACTTCTTCGACCACCGCATCAACACCTCCGATGCGCCCAACAGCACCGATGCGCTGTCCAAGGTGGCGACGCTGGAAGTGGACTACGCGCTGGCCGAGCGCTGGTCGCTGTCCTCGGTCAGCGCCTGGAGCGATGTGACCACGCTGCGCCGTTCCGATGGCGACCTGACGCAGCGCGATTCGGCCTATGGCCAGGCCGACGGCCATTACCTGGGGCGCTCGCAGGAACTGCGCCTGCATTTCGATGGCGAGCGCCTGCAGGGCCTGGTCGGCGCGTACTGGTCGCGTCGCGACACCGACGACGACAACTTCAGCCGCACCAACGTGGATACGCCGGTGGCAACCATCGCCAGCGTGCTGCAGGCCTCCGGCTTCCCGGCCACCAGCGCCGCGCAGATCGCCACGCTCTACGCGCGGGCACTGCCGGTGATCCCGGTGGACTACACCTCATTCACGCCCACGCGCTCGGAGAACAAGGCCTTGTTCACTGATGGGCAGTGGCGCCTGGGCCAGCGCTGGACGCTGCTGGCCGGCTTTCGCTACGACCGCGAGGACTACACGTTCTCCAACGATACCCAGGCCGTGTTCGCCGGCACCCTGCCCGACCCGGCGGCCTTCGGTCCCGCCGGCACGCCGCTCTACCTGGCGGTGACGGGAATCAACGGCGCCGTGCAGGACCTGGTTGAATCGGCCAGCGGCGGCTACGTGGCGCCGGCCTCGCGCACGTTCACCGCCTTTTTGCCCAAGCTGGGCCTGCGTTGGGATCTGGCCCCGGACAAGTCGCTGGCGGCGACCGTGCAGCGCGGTTATCGCTCCGGCGGTTCATCGTTCAACATCGCGCGCAGCCAGGTGTTCTCCTACGCCCCGGAGTTCACCTGGAACTACGAACTGGCACTGCGCACGCAGTGGCTGGACGGTCGTCTGACCGCCAACGCCAACGCCTACTACATCGACTGGAAGGACAAGCAGGTCATCGCCAACTTCGGCCTCAACGCGTACGACTACCACACCGTCAACGCCGGTCGCGCGCACCTGTACGGCTGGGAAGCCGACACACGCCTGCGGGTCAGCGAGGGCTTCGACCTGTATGCCGCGGCGGGCTGGTCGCGCACCCAGTACGACCAGTTCCAGGCCATCGTGGGTGCCAGCATCACCGACTACGCCGGCAGGAGCTTTGTCTACGCGCCGCGCTGGACCGCGGCGGTGGGCGGCAACTGGCGCTGGGCCGAGGGCTGGTTCGCCAACCTCAACGCCAACTTCCGCGACCGGGTCGAGTTCACCGTCAGCCCGGATGCGCCCCAGGGCGCGTCGCGGACGTTGGTCAACGGCAAGTTCGGCTACGGCAACCTGGACTGGAGCGCGTACGTGTTCGCCAACAACGTGTTCGACAAGGGCTATGTGCAATACGCCTACTCGGCCGCACCCAACGTCGTGCTGGGTGCCCCGCGCGTGGCGGGCATCGGCTTCGAGGCCTATTGGTGACCCCGTGAAATCCCGATCGGAGTGGACATGATGACCTGGCTGTACCTGCTCGGCGGCACGCTGTCGGCATTGGCGTTCTATCTGGCGACCGCGCACCAGCGCCTGCGCCCGGCCCTGCGCGCCTATGCACGCCCGCTGCGGATCGGCGCGTGGCTGCTGTCGGTGGTTTCACTGGCGGCGGCGGTGCAGGCATTGGGGCTGTGGGCCGGCGTCTTTGCGGCGCTGAGCACGGTGATGCTGGCGATGGTCGCGCTGCCGTATGCCGATGCCTGGCTGCACGGCGCGCACGCCAAGGGTGGTCGTGATGTGGGGTAAGTCACTGGCCGCGTTGCTGCTGGGCCTGCCGCTGTCCACCGGCCTGGTGGGACTGATCGCACTGCTTTGGCCCGGCCCGCTGGAAGTCCACACCCTGCCGCTGTTGCTGATGTCCTTCCCGGTGTGGATCGGGGCGATGGCCGCCGCATTCGCCTGCCGCAGCGGCGCCCGCGCCTGGCTGTGGCTGGGCGGCGCGACGCTGCTGTGCTTCGGCGCGCTGCACGCGGTCAAGCTGCTCGGCTGGGCGGGGGTACCGGCATGAAGGCGGCCACCCTGCGCAGTTTCCTGGCGCTGCATACCTGGGTCGGATTGATCGCAGGCATGGCGCTGTTCATCGCCTTCTATGCCGGCGCCTTCACCGTGTTCACCCATCAACTCGGCGACTGGGCGCCGGTGCCCGTGGCGGCCACGCGCATCGCGGCCGACGATCCTGCGCAGCAGATCGCCCAGGCGCAGCGCCTGGTGGACACGATGCTGGCCAGGATGCCGGCGGCGAAGGAAGCGATGTTCCTGGTGATGGCAGGCGACCACGGGCCGGTGCCGCGCATCTTCCACCAGCTGCCGGGCGGCACCGAGACCTTCCAGTACCAGCTCGATGCCAACGACGCGCTGCAGACGCTGCCCCAGCGCACCGGGTTCGTCGACTTTCTCTACGACCTGCATTTCACCGCCGGCCTGCCGCGCACCTTCGGCACCTATCTGTTTGGCGTGGTGTGCATTCTTTACGGACTGGCGCTGGTGTCGGGCGTGGTGATCTATGCGCCGGTGCTGGTCAAGGACCTGTTCGCGCTGCGCATCGGCCGCAACGTCAAGCGCCTGTGGCAGGACGCGCACAACGTGATCGGCATGCTGTCGCTGCCGTTCCACGTGATCTTCGCCTGGTCCGGCGCAGTGCTGACCTTGGGCCTGGTGTTATTGGCGCCCTTCCAGTACCTGGTGTTCGACGGCAAGCTGATGCAGGTGCTTGCATCGGATCTGGAAGTGGTGCCGCATGTCGAGCCGGCCCGAATCGCCAGGCCGACGCTGCCGGTGGCCGAGCTGATCGCTCGCGCGCAGCGCGCGGTGCCGGGCATGGAGATCGACTCCATCGCCTATCACGACGTGGGCGATGCCAATGCGCAGGTCGAGCTGTACGGCGAGGTGGACCAGCGCAAGCTCAACACCCTGGCCGTGGTCGCCTTAAACGGCGCCAGCGGCGCGGTGCTGCGCACGGTCGACCCGCGCACGATGTCGGCCGGCACGGCAGCCCTGCGCGGCATCCAGGCACTGCATTTCGGCAACTTCGGCCACCACGCGGTGCAGTGGCTGTACTTCGTGCTGGGGCTGGGCGGGGCGTTCCTGTTCTACAGCGGCAACCTGCTGTGGATCGAGGCGCGCCGCAAACGCCGCGCGCCGCAGCAGCCGCTGCGCACACAGGTGATGGCACGACTGACATTGGGCGTATGCCTGGGCTGCGTCGGCGGCGTGTCGGCCTTGTTCATCGCCGGCGCGTTGCTGCCTGCGGCGCGGGCGTCGCTGGCCTACTACGTCGTGTTCGTCGCACTGCTGCTGTGGGCCCTGGTGCGGGCGCCGGCCAAGGCCGGTGCGGAGCTGCTGTTCGCCTGCGCGCTGCTGACCGCCGCGGTGCCGGTGGCCGGCTGGATCGGCACTGGCGACAATCTCCTTGCGGCACTGTGGAACGGTCACTGGACCCGCTTTACCGTCGGCGTGATTGCCCTGGTCCTGGCCGCGCTGTTCTGGCGCATGGGCCTGGCGGCGCGCCGCCGTGCGCGCGCTGGTGAAGCCAACAGCGTGTGGGCTGCTTCGGACAGCACGTGACGTGACGCGGAACCTTGAGCACCCGTTCCGTGATTTCAGGCGCGGGCCGTGTTGAATCCATCTTCGGGGACTGGCCCGAATTTTCCGATGGACCAATTCTGGAGGTCTGCTGGCCAAGCGCAGACCAGCGATCACTGACGATCGATTACATCGATGCCCAACGGTGCAAACTGCTTGAGATCAGCGGAGACGACACGGTGACCGTCTATTTGGAGGCGTGCTACGGCCCGTGCGGAAGCTTCAATGGCGCTCACGTTGAGGTCATCGAAGCCATGCAGGACAGCGTTCTTCGCCGCCTGCCCTTTCAGCACGGGCTTAACCCGACAATCACCACCCGGTGACACCACGCTGGGGCATCCTCGGACACGAATCCATCGTCGCCGAGTGCCGTGCCCTGCCCGCTTCCCATCTGATTCAAAAACGCATCCAGCAGCTGCAGGACAGCCTGCCGGTGGCGCTGGCCAAGCGCTTCTCCGACAGCGACCTGATGACCCAGGCCGCGGCGCTGACCTTCTACGCGCTGCTGTCGCTGGCGCCGCTGCTGGTGCTGCTGCTGTGGATCGTGGCCTCGCTGTATCCACCGGCCCAGGATGAGCTGCTGCGCCAGATCGGTGGCCTGGCGGGACCACAGGCCGGCGATGTGGCCCGCACCGTGCTGGCCAACGCCAAGAACCAGCCTTCCGTGGGCTCGCTGGCCGGGCTGTGGAGCACGCTGCTGCTGTTCGTGGGCGCCACGGCGGTGTTCGCGCGCCTGCAGGCGGCACTGAACCTGATCTTCTATACCGATCGCAAGGAGCTGTCCGGCGGCATCAAGGACTTCCTGAAGAAGCGCGTGTTCTCCTTCGGCGTGGTGCTGGGCCTGGGGTTTCTGCTGATCGTCTCGATGATGGCCGCCACCGCGCTGCAGGTGGTGCTCAATAACGTGCCCTCGCTGCTGCCGGTGCTGGGCAACGTGCTGACCTTCGCGCTGTACGCCTCTGCGTTCGGATTCCTCTACCACTATCTGCCCGACCGGCCGGTGGAATGGCGCCAGGCGCTGCTGGGTGGGGTCATCACCGCCGGGCTGTTCATCGCCGGCCGCTATGCGATCGGGGTGTACCTGTCGCGGACCGATCCGGGCAGCGCGTACGGCGCCATGGGCACGATGGTGATCATGCTGGTGTGGCTGTACTACGCCACGGTGGTGTTTTTCATCGGCGCCCTGCTGACCGCGGTGATCGATGAGCGCATGGACGCACACCGGATCCATCGCGCCGCCGAGCGCGAAGCCGCCCGGCACCCGAACCCGCTGGAACGCCCGGCCGCGGTTGATCCGGACACCCACGCCCTGCCCGCGCAGGATCTGCCTTCGCGCCAGGACACCCTGCCACGCGGCTGAGCGTCGTCACGGGTGCTTTCGAGCCGCCGACCTTCGGCGCGCTTGACCGCCATGGCATCCTAGTCCTCTGCCATGGCCCGCATCCCCGACGCATTCATCGACGACCTGCTCGCCCGCACCGACATTGTCGAGGTGGTCGGCGGGCGCGTGCCGCTGAAGAAGCAGGGCAAGGAATACTCGGCACGCTGCCCGTTCCACGATGAGCGCTCGGCTTCGTTCACGGTCTCGCCGGTCAAGCAGTTCTATCACTGCTTCGGCTGCGGCGCACACGGCACCGCGATCAGCTTCCTGATGAATTACGACCGCCTGGAATTCCTGGACGCGGTCGACGAGCTGGCCAAGCGCGCGGGCATGGAAGTACCGCGCGACACCCAGCAGCGCAACCAGAACGACGACAGCCGCGACCTGTACGCGGCGATGGAAGCCAGCGCCAAGTTCTTCCAGCGCCAGCTCGGCGGCAGCGACAAGGCCAAGCTGTACCTGGACGGACGCGGCGTGGACGAGGCCACGCGCACGCTGTTCGGCATCGGCTACGCGCCCGATGGCTATTCGGCGTTGAAGGACGCACTGGGCACCGACGCGCGGCGCACCCAGCTGCTCGAGCGCGGCGGCATGTTCTCCAAAAACGATCGCGGCCATGTCTACGACAAGTTCCGCGACCGGGTGATGTTCCCGATTGCCGACCGGCGCGGGCGCACGATCGCCTTCGGCGGCCGCGTACTGGACAAGGACGACGGCCCCAAATACCTCAACAGTCCCGAGACCACGCTGTTCCACAAGGGCCGCGAGCTGTACGGCATGTGGCAGGTGCGCCAGTCCAACCAGAAGATCGAAAAGCTGGTGGTTGTGGAGGGTTACATGGACGTGGTGAGCCTGTTCCAGTTCGGCGTCACTTACGCGGTGGCCACGCTGGGCACGGCGACCACGCCGGACCATGCCGAGCTGCTGTTCCGCAACGCGGCCGATGTGTACTTCTGCTTCGACGGCGACGCGGCCGGGCAGCGCGCCGGCTGGCGGGCGTTGGAGTCGGTGCTGCCGCGGATGAAGGACGGCCGCCAGGCCTTCTTCCTGTTCCTGCCGCAGGGCGAGGACCCGGACACCATCGTGCGCAAGGAGGGCGCCGAGGGCTTCGCTGCGCGCCTGGCGCAGGGCACACCGCTGTCGCAGTTCTTCTTCGACGAACTGTCGCGGGACATCAACCTGGGGACCCTGGACGGCAAGGCGCGTCTGGCCGAACGCGCCAAGCCGCTGCTGGCGCAGATTCCCGAAGGCGCCTTCGGCGATCTGATGCGCGCGCAGCTGATCCAGGTCACTGGCGTGGGCGCCACGCCACCCCCGGCGCCGCCGCCGACACGCGCACCGTCGCGTGGCACCCCGGCGCGCGGACCCCAGCGGCGGCCGAGCCTGGTGCGCAGCGCGATCGTGCTGCTGCTGCACGTGCCGTCGCTGGCGCTGGAAGTGCCGATGCCCTACACCTTCGCCGGCCTGCGCCTGCCCGGCGTCGAGCTGCTGACCGAGCTGCTGGACATCATTCAGGCGCGTCCGGAAATCACGCCCGGCGCGCTGCTGGAGCACTTCAGCGACCGCGAGGAGCTGCCCGCGCTGCAGAAGCTGATGATGCAGGAGCTCCCCGGCGAAGAAGCCGCCTGGCGCCAGGAGCTGCACGACGCGGTCGTCCAGCTTGAGAAGCAGACCCTGCAGCAGCGCCTGGATGAACTGCTGGCCAAGCAGCGCGCGCAGGGCCTGGACGAAACCGACAAGTACGAGCTGCGCGAGCTGCTGAAGATCCGCGCCAGCGGGCACTGAGTTTTTCCGGGGCAGCTGCTGTTTCCTTTTCCTTCCCAAAGAAGATTCCGAAGGCGGATGACCGCGCGGCGGAGTCAGCGACCGTTGAACCTGCGCGAACCTGGCCCAACCCTCGTCCCACCCTCGCACTCGGAGACGCGCTCAAGCGCGCGGGTGCACGCGTCGTTGCGGCCGTGCGTCCGCACAGGACTGCGGCCAGACAAGGCGCGCCCGACGACAGCCTTTAAACTGCACGGCCTGCTTCCGCCGTGCGATCTGCCGTGAACCTGCTCAAGCGCCTGCGCATCGATCCCTTCACCCTGACGCTGCTGGGCACCGTGCTGCTGGCCTCGCTGCTGCCGGTGCATGGCACCGCGGCGCTGTGGATGGACCGCATCACCGACGTCGCCATCGCCGCGCTGTTCTTCCTGCATGGCGCGCGGCTGTCGCGCGAGGCGGTGATGGCCGGGCTGCTGCACTGGCGCCTGCACCTGACGATCCTGGCGTGCACCTTCTTGCTGTTTCCGCTGCTCGGCCTGGCCCTGCATCCGCTGGCCAACTACCTGCTCACGCCCGGGCTTGCGCTGGGCCTGTTGTTCCTGTGCGCGCTGCCGTCGACGGTGCAGTCCTCGATCGCCTTCACTTCGATGGCCGGCGGCAACGTGCCGGCGGCGGTGGTGTCGGCCTCGGCTTCCAGCCTGCTGGGCGTGTTCCTGACACCGGTGATCCTGGCGTTGCTGGCCGGCAGCCAGAGCGCGATGGCCAGTCCGCTGGAAGCGATGGGCAAGATCCTGCTGCAGTTGCTGGTGCCGTTCGTGGCCGGCCACCTGCTGCGGCCGTGGATCGGCGGCTGGGTCGCACGCAAGCGCGCGGTGCTGCGCTACACCGACCAGGGCACGATCCTGCTGGTGGTCTACACCGCTTTCAGCGCCGCGGTGACCGAGGGCCTGTGGCACGACACCCCCGTGCTCTCGCTGGTGGGCGTGGCGGTCCTGGCGGCGGCGCTGCTGGCCGTGGCGATGGTGTTGATCACCTTTCTCGCCCGGCGCCTGGGGTTCGCACGCGCCGACGAGATCTCGATCGTGTTCTGCGGCTCCAAGAAGAGCCTGGCCACCGGCGTGCCGATGGCCAAGGTGATGTTCGCCAGCGGCGCACTGGGCGCCATCGTGCTGCCGGTGATGATCTATCACCAGATCCAGCTGATCGTATGCGCGGTGGTGGCCCAGCGTTATGCCCGAGGCCAGCGCAGCGCGGGCGAACAGCCGGCAGATTGAATCCTCGGGCCGCCCATGCGGCAGCCCTGCTGCTTTTTTGTGGAGCCGAGCTTGCGTGGCTGAAGCGCTCCCGGTGAAGTCCCCAGCCGAGCAAGCTCGGCTCTACAGGTGCACGCCGGTCGCCCAGGCGCTCTAGGCGACGCCAGCGCTAGGCGGGCGAAAAGCCGGCAGCCGAACAGTCAGCGGATTGAAGCTTGGGCCGCCCATGTCGCAACCGGCCTGGTATGTCGGGCCGAGCTTGCTCGGCTGAAGCGCTCCCGGCAAAGCTCCAGCCGAGCAAGTCCGGCGCTACCGGGTGAGGGCGCGCCGGGCATTGGCCGCGCGCCCTAAGCAAACAGCTCGAACTGGCCCAGGTTTTCCGGCGTGATCAGGCGGAAGCGGGTGCGGCCTTCCGGGGCCTGGTCCAGCTCTTCGTTGACGTGCAGCAGGTGCTGCAGGCCGCTGAGCACCTGGCCTTCGGGATCCTGGTCCAGGGTGGCGGCCATGTCGCCGGCACGCAGCAGCTCGGCGTGTTCGCGGGTGGCCTCGTGGCCGATCCACACCGGCGGCACCGCCACCGGATGCCGGCGCAGCGCGCGACGGATACCCGCCGAAGCCTGGCCGGTGTTGTAGATCGCCACGATGTCGTGGTGGTGGCGCAGGGCATCGTGCAGCTGGGCGTAGGCGCGGTCGACGTCGTCGAACATCTCCATCGGCGGCAGTGGATCCAGATGCGGGAACTGCTCGGACACGATCTGGGTGAAGCCTTCCACGCGCTCGACGTGCGAACGGAAATCCAGCGAATTGACGTGGATCCAGACCTTGCCCGCGCTGCGGGTGAAGCGCCCGGCCAGGTAGCCGGCGGTGCGCCCGGCCAGGGTGTTGTCGATGCCGGCGTAGGCCAGGCGCTGGATGCCGGTGATGTCGGTGGACAGCGTCACCACCGGCGTGCCGGCGGCGTTGACCACGTGCAGCGCCTGGCGGATGCGGTCGCTGTCGCGGGCCACGATCAACAGCCCGTGACGCGGATATGGCGGGCGCTCCAGGAAGGCCGCCAGGCGCTCGTCGTCGCGTTCGCCCCAGGCACTGCGATGCACGGTCACGCGCGAACCGATCAGGCCGGTGTAGCGATCCAGCGCATTGTTGATGCGCTGGAAGTGCGCCACTTCGCTGTGCACCAGGACCACGTCGAAGTGCAGCACGCCATGGCGCACGTCCGGCATCAGGCGGTTGGTGCCCAGGCGCTTGGCCGCATCGACCACCTTGCGGCGCAGCGCATCGGACACGCTGCCACGCTCGTTGAGCACGCGGTCCACGGTGCTGGGACTGACCCCGGCCTCGATCGCGATCTCGGTAAAGCGGGGGCTGCGTTTGGTACGACGGCGCTCTGCGCTCATAGGAACTGGATATGCATGGAAAGGAAGCTGGCAGCGCCAGCGCGTGCGCGGGCCTGTCCCCGCATCGTCATGCCCAGCGCGCCGGAGTGCAACGTGCCCGGGCCACGGCCGGTCGCGCCATCAGCCCAGGCTGCGGCCGGCGATGCCTGGCAGCAGCGGCGAGAGCCAATGGTCGACGAGCAAGAACGCGAACAGCACCATCAGGTACACGATGGAATAGCGGAACGTGCGCATGGCGAAAAATTCATCAGGCGGATCCAGCAGCTTCCACGCATACCAGAGAAAGCCGATACCCAGCACCAGCGCCCCACCCAGGTAGAACAGCCCGCTCAGCCCGAACAGCACCGGCAACAGCGTCGCCTCCACCAGCAGCACCGTGTAGAACAGGATCTGCCAGCGCGTGTAGACCACGCCATGGGTGACTGGCAGCATCGGGATCAGCGCCTTGGCGTAATCCTCGCGGCGGAAGATCGCCAGCGCCCAGAAGTGCGGCGGCGTCCACACGAAGATGATCAGCACCAGCAGCAGCGCGTGGCCCCAGTCCCACGGCCCGGTCATGCCGGTCACCGCGGCCCAGCCCAGCAGCGGCGGCGTCGCGCCGGCCACGCCACCGATCACGATGTTCTGCGGCGTGGCGCGCTTGAGGTACACGGTGTAGATCACCGCATAGCCGATCAGCGAGAAGAACGTCAGCACCGCGGTGATCACGTTGACCAGCAGCACCAGGATCAGCATCGAAAGCACGGTCAGGCCCAGCGCGAATGCCAGCACCTGCCACGGCTTGACCTTGCCCACGACCAGCGGTCGCCACGAAGTGCGCGCCATCTGCGCATCGATGCGCGCATCGAGCAGCTGGTTGATCGCCGCCGCGGCCGAGGCCGCCAGCCAGATGCCCAGGAAGCCCAGCAGGCCGTGGCGCACCTGCGTGCCTGTCGGCAGGCCGGGGATGGCCAAAATCATGCCGACGAAGGCGGTGAACACGATCAGCGCCACCACGCGCGGCTTGGTCAGGTCCCAGTAGTCGCGGAACGTGCTGCGCGAGGCGTTCATGCCGGCACCTTCAGTCGGGCCAGCAAAGACACCAGCAGGAAGGTCAGCAGCACCGCGCCGGCGTTGTGCAGCACCGCCACTTCCAGCGGCAGCGCCAGCTTGACGTTGAGGATGCCCAGCGCGACCTGCGCCAGCAGCGCCACCAGCAGGCCGGCGGCCCAGCCGCGCATGCCCGGCACGCGCCACAGGCGGAGGCTGCAGGCCACCAGCCAGCAGAACACCACGATCGCCATCAGCCGGTGCGCCATCTGGATCGCGATGCGCGAGGCACCATCGAGCACGCCCCCTTCGTAATCCACGCCGATGCCGCGCCACAGGGTGAAGCCCTCGCGGAAATCATGTGGCGGCCACCACTGGCCCACGCACTGCGGGAAGTTGGCCGCGCGCCAACTGCCACCGCCGCAGGCCAGCGCCGCGTAGTTGGAACTCACCCAGCCGCCCAGCGCGATCTGCGCGATCACCAGGCCGAAGGCCACCCACAGCCAGCGCTTGAGCACATTCGCTTCGCCCAAGCGGATCGGCAGCTGGGTCGCGCGCCAGGCCATCCACACCAGCAGCGCGAAGGTCGCCAGCCCGCCCAGCAGATGGCCCATCACCACGATGGGCTTGAGCAGCCAGGTCACCGTCCACATGCCCAGCAGGGCCTGGAAGATGATCATCGCCAAGGTCAGCACGGCCACGCGCGCCAGGTCGCCCCCGCCGCCCGGCGCGGAAGCCGAAGACCAGCGCCATGCCGCGACCAGCAGGATGCCCTCGCCCAGCATGGCCACCACGCTGGCGGCCACGTGCAGGCCCTGCATGTAGAGCGGGATCGCCGCGGCCACCAGCACCGCCGACACGATCACCTGGGTCACGCCCAGCCGGCGCCGGCGCACGGCCATCAGCGCCAGACTGAAGATCTCAATGCTCAGCATCCCGGCCAGGAAACGGTGCACCTGTTCGCGCCAAGCCTTGTGGGTTTCCAGCGGACGGATCTTGGTGGCGGCGTGGTCGACCACCTCCGACGGCGCCTGCGGCCATGCGGCGCGGCCGTAGCAGGTCGGCCAGTCCGGGCAGCTCAGGCCGGCATCGGACAGGCGCACGAAACCGCCGAACACGATCGTGCTGGCGGTCATCAGGGCGGCCAGCCAGGCGATGCGATGGAAGTGCCGGAACGGCAGGCGTAGGGAAGCAGGCATTACGGTGGGGTTCGCAAAGTCAGATGAGTTTCAGCAGCTTGGCCACGTCGGCGCGCAGGTCGGCCGGGTCGAAACCCGGCGCAAAGCGCATCACGACAAAGCCATTGGGATCGATGACGTACACCGGCACGCCAGCCGGATCGTCCACGCGCGGCAGCGCGGCCAGCAGCGCCGGATCGCGCGCCAGCACGCGCAGCGCCGCCGGATGCGAGGCGCCCGGCGGCGGCATGCCGATCCACAGGATGTGGACCTGGTCGGCGTTGTGGCCGAACAGCTGCCAGACCGTATCCAGCTGCCGCGACAGCGTCACGCAGTTCTCGATGCAGTCGGCCGGCGGTGCCAGCACGATGCGCCAGGTGCGCTGCGGCTGGACCCAGTCGTAGGTGCCGCCACTGGCCAAGGCCGGCTTCAGCGCGCGCACGTCACCGGGCGGATGCAGCAGCTCGCCGTGGTTCTTCATGCCAGCGGGCTGCCAGCCGGAGAAGCGCAGCACGCCCGCCCCCAGCACGCTGCCGAAGAACAGCACGAACAGGCCAAGCAGGATCAGCCGGCCGCGGCGGCGGCCAGGGGGAACGTCGGGGAGCGTCATGCCCCCATTTTCTCACGCGCAGCGCCCCGGCGCCGCCACGTGAGCACCACCGCGGTGGCCAGCACCGCCAGCGCCAGCCCGAACCACTGCACCGCATAGCCCAGATGCCGCTCCGGCGGCAGGGTATTGGGCAGCACGTCGAGGTCGCGCGGGTAGCCGATCGGCAGTGCCGGATCGAGCTTCAACACCCGTGGCGCAAGGGTTTCCAGCTTCAGCGCCGCCGCCAGCGCGCCCGGCTGCAGGGCCACCACCAGCAGGTCGCCGTCACCCTGCGCCGCGGCCGCACCCTGGATCAAACCGGGCGAAGGCGGCCGGACCAGCAGCCCTGAAATCTGACGCGATCCAGGCAACGGCGTCACCGCGGGCAGCGCGCGATCGCCGCGCAACGGCTGCCAACCCAGTTCGACCAAGAGCGCGGGCCCACCGTCGGCCGGTACAAATGGACGATAGACGCGCACGCCTGGCCGCCCTTCGCGCACCTGGTTGTCCAGCAGCACCGCTGGCCCATCGGCGAAATGGCCCGACCCCGCCGCCCAGTCGATGGTCCAGGCGCGGGCCTGTTGTGAGGCACTGGAAAGCGGCACCGGTTTGCGGTCCTGCAGCGTGTGCTGCACCTGTGCCAGCAGCGCGCGCTTCTGCTCGGCGCGTCCCAGCTGCCAGACGCCGAGCGAAGCAAAGCCGGCGGCCACCAGCAGCGCCAGCGCCCAGCCCAGACCCAGCGGCATGCGCCGGCTCACACGCGATGCCGATGCGACTGCGATAATCGGCTCATGCGGCATCGCGCCGCACCGAGGTGCGCATGAACGATTCGCTCAAGACCCTGTTGATCATCGCTTTCCTGATCATGATCGTGTGGAACCTCGGCGCCGGCCTGTATTACCTGCTGGTCGACCGCGGCCAGACCAAGCGCACCGTGCGCGCACTGAGCTGGCGCATCGGCCTGTCGGTGGGCCTGTTCGCATTGATTGTGCTGGGCATCTGGAGCGGTGTGATCAAGCCACATGGGATCACACCGTAACCCAACCGGGCCCGCCGGCTGCGTGTGGCGCTGCGTGCCTAGAGCACGTAGACGAACAGGAACAGTGCCAGCCACACCACGTCCACGAAGTGCCAGTACCACGCAGCCGCCTCGAAGGCGAAGTGATTGTCCTTGGTGAAATGCCCCTTGAGCACGCGCAGCCACATGATGGCCAGCATCAGCGTGCCCAGGAACACATGCGCCCCGTGGAAGCCGGTGAGCATGAAGAAGGTGGAGCCGTAGATCCCCGAACCCAGCGTCAGGTTGAGCGCGTGATAGGCATGGATGTACTCGGTTACCTGGAAATACAGGAAGGTGATGCCCAGCAGCACCGTCAGCCCCAGCCAGCCCAGCACCACGCCGCGATGCGCCGCCTTCAGCCCATGGTGGGCGATGGTCAGGGTCACGCCCGAGGTCAGCAGGATCATCGTATTGATCAGTGGCAGGCCCCAGGCCGGGATCGTCTGGAACTGCCCGCCGACCGCCGCCGGCCCGTTGGTCGGCCAGCCGGCCGAATAGCCTTCCCACAGCAGCGCGTTGGTCATCACCCCATCGCCGACGCCGCTGAGCCACGGCAGCGACAGCGTGCGGGTATAGAACAGCGCGCCGAAGAACGCGGCGAAGAACATCACTTCCGAGAAGATGAACCACACCATCCCCATGCGGAAGGACACGTCGACCTGCTTGTTGTAGCTGCCGGCGACCGACTCGCGGATCACGTCGCCGAACCACATGAACAAGGTCGCCGCCAGCATCGCGATGCCGACGAAGAACATCCACTTGCCCCAGGCCGCGTCGTTGAGCCAGCTGGCCACGCCGATCATCAGCACGAACATCGCAATGGACCCGACGAAGGGCCACTTGCTCTGGTGCGGCACGAAATAGACATCGGCATCGTGGGAGTGGGTCGCCATTACGCGTTCCTTGAGGACTTAAGGCGCCGAGCGCGCCGTGGGACTGACCGCATTGCCCGGCAGGCGTGCGGTCAGGACATCGTTCTTGAAGAAGGTGTACGACAACGTCACGGTGGACACATCCGCCGGCAGGTCCGGATCGATCATGAAGCGCACCGGCATGTCGCGGCTCTCGCCGGCATCCAGGGTCTGGGCGGTGAAGCAGAAGCATTCGGTCTTGACGAAATACTGCGAGGCCCGCGCCGGGGCCACCGACGGCACCGCGCTGCCCACGATCGCGCGCTTGCCATCGTTGCGTGCGAAGAACTGCGCGTCGTACAGCTGCCCGGGCGTGACCTGCATGCGCTGGACTTCCGGATGGAAGGCCCACGGCAACTTGGAATTGACCCCGCCGTCGAACTCGACCGTGACCATACGCGGCCTGGCCGGCACGCCCGCCACCAGCGCGGCCGCCGGCCCTTTCTCCAGACGCACGCCAAACACCTTTTCGCAGGCAAGCCGATACAGCGGTACCAGCGAGAAGGTCAGGATGAACACCGCCACGGCCACGCCGATCATCCGCGGCAGGCCGGCCGTGCGGCCGTCCGGTGCAGGTGTCTGCGGCGCGCCGGCTTCGCTCATGTGCGCAGCACGCCGGACAGGATGAAGGCGACGTAGATCGCCACGGCGATGCCGCCGGCGATCAGCGCGGTGGCGCGTGTCGCGCGACGGCGACGCTGCGCTTGATCCAGAGGGGCGCGCGGGGTGGCCATCAGTGCCCGATGTCCTCGTGGGCTAGGTCGCCGGGCTTGAGCACCGGTGGCGTGGTGAAGGTATGCGCCGGCGCCGGCGAGGGCACCGTCCATTCCAGGCCCTTGGCCGCTTCCCACGCGCGGGCCTGGGCGCGCTCGCCCTTCTTGAGCGACCAGCCCAGGATCGCGGCCATCATGAAGGGCGTCAGGAACATGCCATAGGCGCCGATGGAGCTGATGAAGTTCCAGTCGGCGAATACCACGTTGTAGTCCGGGATGCGGCGCGGCATGCCGGCCAGGCCCAGGAAGTGCTGCGGGAAGAACAGCACGTTGACGAACACCACCGTCCACCAGAAATGGAACTTGCTCCAGAACTGGCTGTACATGCGCCCGGTCCACTTGGGCCACCAGTAATAGGTCGCCGCGATGATCGAGAACACCGCACCGGTCACCAGCACGTAGTGGAAGTGCGCCACCACGAAATAGGTGTCGTGATACTGGAAGTCGGCCGGCACGATCGCCAGCATCAGGCCCGAGAAGCCACCGATGGTGAACAGGATGACGAAGGCCACCGCCCACAGCATCGGCGTTTCGAAACTCAGCGAGCCCTTCCACATCGTGGAGACCCAATTGAACACCTTCACGCCGGTCGGGATGGCGATGAGCATCGTGGCGAACATGAAGTACAGCTCGCCACCCAGCGGCATGCCGACGGCGAACATGTGGTGGGCCCACACGATGAAGGACAGGAACGCGATCGACGCGGTCGCATAGACCATCGCCTGGTAGCCGAACAGCGGCTTGCGGCTGAAGGTCGGGATGATCTCGCTGGCCACGCCGAAGGCCGGCAGGATCATGATGTAGACCTCCGGATGGCCGAAGAACCAGAAGATGTGCTGGTACATCACCGGGTCGCCGCCGCCGGCCGCGTTGAAGAAGCTGGTGCCGAAGAAGCGGTCGGTCAGCAGCATCGTCACCGCGCCGGCCAGCACCGGCATCACCGCGATCAGCAGGAACGCGGTGATCAGCCAGGTCCAGGTGAAGATCGGCAT
>JBIIHJ010000296.1:0-5158 GCA_044235875.1 Pseudoxanthomonas sp. | reverse complement strand
AAGATGACGAAGGGCGCCTGGCCGACCGGATAGCGCGCGCGCCAGAAGAACGACAGCGTCCCGCGCTGCGCATACAGGTTGCCAGGTGCATTCCAGGACAGCACGCCGTCGTCGGCCCACTCGATTGCCTTGCCGGCGCGCCCGCTGTCGACCAGCTTCACCTTGTCCCGGAAGTTGGGCACGGACTGACCACCGGCGACATCGGCGTCAAAGCCGGTGTCCGCAGAGACCCGGAACAGCAGTTTTGGGGCAGCCGAGGCCTCGGCCAGCACCGTCGAGGGTGCAAGCATTCCGCAGGAAAGCACCGCCAGCAGCGCGATGCGGTGCACTAACAGGTCTTGCAGGACAACGGCACAGCGCAACGGCATGGGGCTCCCCGCTCAAACGGTACAGAGATGCATCCTGCCGCAGCCAACGGGCCGCGGCAGGATGCACCGATGGATCAGAACTTGTACCGCACGCCGATCGAGTACTGGCGACCGGTCTCGCTATAGGTCAGCGGCAGCTGCACGTCCGAGCCCACCCATTCGTAGTACGGCTGGTTGGTGAGGTTGGACCCTTCGATGCTGATGTCCAGCTTGTCGTCCACCATGTAGGTCAGCTTGGCATCCACGGTGTTGCTCGCGCGCATCCCATGCACGTCGAATCCGGTCTCCGTCGCGGGCACCTGGGTCAGGTAGCCGTCGCGATGGGTGTAGGACACCCGGGCGCTGATCTTGGTGCCTTCGTAGAACAGCGTGCCGTTGTACGAGTTCTTGGACAGACCCGTCAGGTCGGTGTTGAGCGAGGCGATGCCGGTGCTGGTCACGTACTGGATCTGCGAATCGACATAGGTGTAGTTGAGCTGTGCGCCGAGGTTGGCCCATTTGCCGGGCAGGAAGCTGAAGGGCTGGGTGTAGTTCAGTTCCGCACCCTTCAGGTCGCCACCGGGCGTATTGAGCGGCACGCTGAAGACAAAATCATCCGTGGCCGCCGCGCCGGTGCCGTCGAGCAGGCTGACCGGCAGGCCGCTGCTGGAGTAGGGCGCCACGGTGCGCGTGGTCTGCACGAACGTCTCGATGTCCTTGTAGAACAACGCCAGGCCCAGCATCGCGCCTTCCTGGAAATACCACTCAAACCCGAGGTCGGCGGTCTTGGCCCGGATCGGGTCCAGGTTCGGGTTGCCGCCACTGACGGTGCGTGCGCCGCCGGAGACACTGACCGTCACCCCTGGGGTCAGGCTGCCCAGGCCGGGACGCGACATCACCTTGGCCGCGCCAAAGCGGACCAGGAAGTCCGGCGTGATCTCGGCCACCAGGTTCAGCGAGGGCAGGGTGTCGTTGTACTCGCGTTCGACCGTGGTGGAGACCAGCGCGGTCCCCACCGTGGCAAGGCCGGTGGAGGACTGGGTGGTCTTGACGTAACGCACGCCCAGATTGCCCGAGATCGGGACGCTGCCGACGTCAAAGCCGAATTCGCTCATCAGCCAGGCGCCGCGGTCCTTTTCCTCCACGCTGCGGGTGTTGCCCGCACGCTCGGCCAGCGCCCAGGTGCCGGTGCCGCTGTAGATGTCCAGCAGATCGGCAAGGCCATTCAGATCGGGAACCGCCCAAGTCCCCGGATTGCCGGAGATGCCCTGCAGGTTGGCCAGCGTGGTGTATTGCTCCGGGATGATCTTGGTGCCGCCGGCGAAATTTGGCACCGAGACTTCGGAGGCGCGGCGCAGCTCCTTGGTGTCAAAGCCATAGTTCTTGGCCAGGATGCCGCCCTTCAGCGTGAAGCTCGGGCCGAAGTTCCATTCGAAATCCAGCGATCCGGTATCGAAATCGTTGTTGGCGTACTGCGGGCGCAGGCGTACCTCGGCCAAGGTCCAGCCACTGCCATCGGTGGGGTCGATGCCGTAGTCGAAGCTGGGCGAGGTCATGCTGTCGCGATAGTCGTAGCTGTAACCATCGACATTGAGCTTGTCCATGATCACCGTGGTCTGGATCGGGTTGCGGTGCTTGGAGCTGGATGTCCCCACCTGACCGCTGATCTTGAAGCCGTCGCTGTAGCGGTGCTCGCCATTGAGACTGAGCTGCTTGAAGACCGTGTTCCATTCGTCGTAGCGGTTCTCCGAACGCACGTCCACGTTGTCGAACTGGCCATAGAGCAGGGCGCCACTGGCCGGATCGACATAACCGTCGTTGACGACCATTTCCGGCTTGCCGCCCTGGGAGGCCCCGCGACTGAAGCTGATGGCTTCGATGTAGTGCTCGTAGCGCTTTGCATCGATCTTCGAATACAGCCCGTCCAGCGAAAACTCGGTATTGTCGCTGGGCTTCCACTGCAGTGATCCGGTGACGCCCAGGCGCTTTTGCTCGTGCTCCATCTGCGTGTAGCGCGGAATGCGCGGGCTGTACACCGATACACTGTTGGCCGCGGCGAACGGCGAGGTGCGGCTGTAGCCATTGTTGGTGGTGCCGTTGGCCCAGCGCGTGGTGCCGGCGCCTTCTTCCAGGACGTTGCGCTCCGAATACGCCGCCGACAGCAGCGCGCCAAAGGTGCCGTCGGCCCAGGTGTTGGCGACCAACCCGGCCACGCGCGGATCGGCCTTGCCGGCCATGCTGTTGTAGCTGGTCTGGCCATTGGCGGCGAAGGTGAATCCGTCATAGTCGAAGGGATGCGCGCTGCGCAGGTCGACCGTGGCGCCGAGCGAGCCTTCCTCGACATCGGCCGAGGCGGTCTTGCGCACCACCAGCTGGCTGAAAAGATCCGAGGCGAACACGTTGAAGTCGAAGCCGCGGCCGCGATTGGTGCCGCCGCTCTGGTCGCTTGCACCGACAGTGGTCAGGGCCTCCATGCCGTTGATGCGCACGCGGGTGAAGTCAGGCCCCAGGCCGCGCACGGAGATGCTGCGGCCTTCGCCTGCATCGCGGGTGATCACCACGCCGGGGATGCGCTGCAGCGATTCGGCCAGGTTGTTGTCCGGAAACTTGCCGATGTCCTCGGCAACGATGGCATCGACCATGCCTTTTTCCGCACGCTTGATGTCCAGGGATTTCTCCAGGCTAGCGCGGTAGCCGGTGACGCTGACCTTGTCCAGGCTGACGGTTCCATCCTGTGCGGGCGTGCCCGTCTCCTGGGGCGCCGGGCCGTTGACCGGTGCCGCGTCCTGGGCGGGGACGACCGCGCTGTCCGGTGCTGCATTGACTTGCTGGGCGAGGCCGGTGCCGTGCAGGGCCAGTCCGATGGACAGGGCGAGCAGGGTGACCGGCGAACGCCGACGACGTGTCTGTTGTTGCATGAGATCCCCTCCCAGGGCGCATGAAACCAAAACTCTGCGCAATGACGGCACAAGTGCCGGTGGCTTTCGCGAAATGACACCGCTGGTCAAAAAGCTAACAGGGTCCTAACGTTCAAGCATCTTGCGGCGCACCATGCGCCAGGAATAAGCATTTCCACGCGGGTCCGGCCGAAATCCGGCGCCAATCCGGCCGGCCCTGGTGCGCGAAAATGACACCGATGGTCATTGGTATGTCAGGCTATGGTCGACACACGTCACGCGTTTGTTGACGCGGCCTTTGAGAGGAGCCAGACATGACAAAAGCCATTGCCTGCTACGGCGAACTGCTATTGCGCCTGGGGGCGCCGGGACGCCAGCGGCTGTTGCAGTCGCCGCTGCTGCAGGTGCACGTCGGCGGCGCCGAAGCCAACGTCGGTGTGTCGCTGGCACAGCTGGGGCACCCTGTGCGCATGATCGGTCGTGTGGCCGACAACGCGCTGGGCCACGCGGCCCTGGGCGAGCTGCGACGACATGGCGTACAGACCGACGCGGTCCAGGTCGCCGATGGCAGGATGGGATTGTATTTCCTGACCACCGGCGCCCTGCAGCGGCCCAGCGAGGTGGTCTACGATCGCGCCGGTTCGGTGTTCGCGCGAGGCACCGCGGTGGACTATGACTGGCCGACCCTGCTGGATGGCGCCGGCTGGCTGCACCTGTCCGGGGTGACGCCCGCATTGGGCGCGGCGGTGGCCGAGACCGCGATCGCCGCGGCTGCGGCCGCGCGCGGGGCTGGCCTTGGCGTGTCGTTCGACGGCAACTTCCGACCCAAGCTGTGGGAGGCATGGGGAGGCGACGCGCCGGCCATCCTGCGGCGACTGATGGCCCAGGCCGACGTGCTGTTTGCCGACCACCGCGACATCGCCGTGGTCCTGGGCCAGGCCTTCGACCAGGCGGACGGATCATCCCGCAACCGCGCCGCGGCCAAGGCCGCCTTCGCCGCTTTCCCGCACCTGCGCTACATGGCCTGCACCCTTCGCCAGACCTACAGCGTTGACCATCATGGACTCGGCGCCATGCTGCTGACCCGTGACGGTGGCTGCCTGGAGACTCCCGCACGCGAGCTTGTCGGCATCGTGGACCGCATCGGCGGCGGTGACGCCTTTGCCGCGGGCATCCTGCATGGCCTGCTTTCGGCGCTGCCGGATGCCGAAACGCTGGCCTTCGGCCTGGCCGCCGGCTGCCTGAAGCATTCAATCGAAGGGGACTTCAACCTGGCGAGCGAAGCCGAGATCCGCGCCTTGATGGACGACGGCCGGCTGGATGTGCGGCGCTGATCTGGCCGGCGGGGCGAGGCCAAGTGTCGCCCCGATGCCTTGCCGTTACTTCGGATGAAGTAGCGCAGGCGCTGATCGCGCTGGCCTTCGTCCGGAAGGCCGGCATCGAGCGCATTGTCCATCTATCGGTCATCCATGCCGACACGTCCAACCTGCCGCACGTCACCGGCAAAAATACGGTCGAAAGCATGATCGAAAGCCTCGACATCCCGACCATCATCCTGTGCCCTGCGTCGTGCGCATTTCATGCAGAACGGAGCCACGGTCGAGAAGACGAGTCAGGACTACGGTGTGTCTCCGATGCCAATCGGGGCCGCAGGCGTTGCAATGATCCATGCGCGTGACATCGCCGACATCGCCGTTGCGGAGTTGCTGCGACGCGAGCGGGCGGACTCCACCCTCGATCGTGTGACCCTGGAGCTGGTTGGCCCGCAGGCGTTGACTGGCGCCTCGCTGGCAAAGAGCTGAACTGCAGCGCTCGACCGGGATGTCGCAGACGGTGGCGACGACGTGGCCGCGTTCGAAGCGCAGTTGGCACAGTACGGCCAGCCCTGGCTGGCGTACGACATGCGCCTGATGG